>JAODMG010000028.1 GCA_025464895.1 Microbacteriaceae bacterium
ACGGGCATCGCAGCGCCGCCGAGCGCTCGGGCGAGCCGGCACCGGCGCACGTCGGGATCAGCAGCGAGCTGTGGTCGTACGAGGTGGCTGGCGGCTCGTCGCACTAGTCGCACCCGCCTCCTGGTGAACGCTCAAATGCAGGACCGCAGCCGGTCTAGCGTGCAGGAGTTGCCGGAATCCTGGAGTCTTGCCACAAACAAGTGGGCTGCGGTCCTGCATTTGAGCTGGTTGATGCCAGTTCGCTGCCGCGACCTCGACTTTGTGCAGGCAGGTCAGGCGGTGCGGATGTCGGCGTCGTCGACGCTGATCCAGACGGTGTCTCCTGCCGTGATCGGCGCCGCGGCCATCGTCGCGGCGGTAATGTCCGCCATCACGTTCTGGCCGTCCGGTTCCGTGCGCACGACGATGCGAACCTGGGCCAGCTGCTGTTCGATGCTCGCGACGGTTCCCCGCCAGCTGCTCGCGGCTGCCGCGCCGGATTCCGGTCGGGCCCTGGTGACTCGCACTGCCGTCGGCGGGAAAATCCTGCCGACCACCAGGTTCAGGCCCATCAGCTGCGCGACATAGCCGGTCCTCGGCGTGCCGGCCACCTCGGCCGGCGTGCCGCGCTGCACCGCTCTCCCGTTCTCGAGCACGACGAGCTGGTCACCGAGCACGAGTGCGTCGAGCGGATCGTGGGTCACCACGATCGCGCAGCCATCGAAGTCCCTGAGGTGCGCGGCCAAGTCGGAGCGGAGCTGCGAACGGATCTCAGCGTCGAGCGCCGCGAGCGGTTCATCCAGCAGCAGCATCCGCGGCTCGAGGACGAGCGCACGAGCGAGAGCCACCCGCTGCGCCTGCCCTCCGGAGAGCTCGGCCGGCTTCGCGTCCGCTGCGGCGGTGAGCCCGACCCGGTCGAGCCAGTCGATGGCGCGCGCCCTGGCCGTCTCGCGTCCCGTACCCGTCGCTCGAAGTCCGAATGCCACGTTCTCGACGACGGTGAGATGCGGAAAGAGCAGGTAGTCCTGCGGAACCAACCCAACCCTGCGGAGTTCCGGCGGGAGGAACGACGCGCGGTCGGCGTCATCCAGCACTGTCCCGGCGATGCTGATCCGACCACGCGAGAGCCGCACGAGGCCCGCGAGCGCTCGAAGGACCGTCGATTTTCCCGCGCCGTTCGGGCCGAGCAGCGCGAGAGTTCTTCCGGCCGCGACCTCCAACTCGACCTGAAGGGCGAACGCCTCCCGCTCGACGACGATCTCGGCCTGAAGGCCGGTTTGTGCCAGTCTGCTCTGTTCCAGTGTGCTTTGTTCCGGCCCGTTCTGTGCCGGCCCGTTCGACTTCCTCACGCCGTGACCCCGGATACCCAGCGATCGCGCAGGCTCACCAGCACCGCGATCGAGACCACCAACAGCAGCAGGGAGAGGACGATCGCCCCGTCCGGATTGGTCTGCATGGCGAGATATGCCGAAATCGGCATGGTCTGGGTGACCCCGGGAAGGCTGCCGGCGAAGGTGATGGTCGCACCGAATTCTCCGAGTGCCCGCGCGAAGCAGAGCACCGCTCCGGCGGCGACGCCCGGCGCGATCAGCGGCAGGGTCACCCTGCGGAAGATGTACCAGCGCGAGGCTCCGAGGGTGGCCGCGACATCCTCGAACCGCCGGTCCGCGCCCCGCAACGCCCCGTCGACGGCGAGCACCAGGAACGGCATTGCCACGAACGCCTCGGCGATCACCACCGCAGCGGTGGTGAATGGGATGGTGATGCCGAACCACCGGTCCAGGTAGACGCCGATGATGCCGTTTCGGCCGAGCAGCAGCAGCAGTGCGATCCCTCCGACCACTGGCGGCAGAACGAGCGGAACGAGCACCAGAGCCCGAAGCAGTCTCCGCGGAACCGCCGGCCAGTTGCCCGACCTGGCGAGCACCCAGGCGAGCGGCACGCCGAGGACCAGGCAGAGCGCCGTCGCCGAGAAGGCACTGACCAGTGAGAGCCAGAGGGCAGCGCCGACGGCCGGACTGAACAGCTGACCCGGCAGAGTCCCCCACGGAGTCCTGACTACCATCGCGACCAGCGGAAGCACCAGGAAGCACAGCGCGACGCCGGCCGGCAGCCAGAGCAGTCGAGGGATGCCGCTCCCCCGCGCGTCGATAGTGGAACGGACCCGGCGGCTGCCACGCGAACGAGCACCGTGGGACCGGATGCCGCGCGGCCGCGACTCAGGGGAGGTCAAAACCGGCACCGGAGAGCAGTGAACGACCGTGTTTCGACAGCACCCATTTCACGAACGCCGCCGCGACCTTCGAATTGCCGGAACTCTTCAACGCGGCGATGGGATAGTCGTTGATGGCGTCGGCGGCCTCCGGGAACGGGATGCCGGTGACCTTGTCGCCGGCCGAGATCACGTCGGTGCGGTAGACGAGCGCCGCATCCACCTCGCCCAGCTCCACCTTGGTCAGCGCGGCCGCGACGTCCTGCTCCAGCGTGTCGGGCCGCGGAGTCAGCCCCGCTCGCGCGAACACCGTCGCCGCCGCCGCACCGCACGGCACCTCGACCGCACAGAGCGCGATGGTCTCGTCCGGGTTGGCGAAGTCGGCAAGGCCGGTGATCCGGCCCGGGTTGCCAAGAGGCACAGCGATTTCCAGCCGATTGCGCACAAAGATCGTTGGAGTGCCGCTAGTTTCGGCGGCATCCGTGACGGTCTTCATCGTTTGCGGGTTCGCGGCGGCGAAGACGTCGGCCGGCGCCCCGGAGACGATCTGGGTGGCGAGCGCCGAACTGGCGCCGAAGTTAAAGGTCACGGTCGCACCCGGATTGGCCGCATGAAACTGCGCACCGAGCCTCTGGAAGGTGCCGGTCAGCGACGACGCCGCATCCACCACTATCGTTCCGTGCAGCCCCGCGCGAGCCTGCTGTTCCGGTGCGTTCGCGCCGCATCCGCTGACCGCGATGCCGATCAGGATGACCGCCGCGAACACTCCAGTACGCTTTCCCAGCACCTGCATCCCTACCGACCACCCGGTTCAGGCAGGTCAACGACCACCATCGTCGCCTTGACGCTGGCGATGGCGATGGCTCCCACCTCGAGTCCGAGTTCGTCCACGGCCTCTCGGCTCATGAGCGACACCAGCCGAAACGGGCCGGCCTGCAGTTCGACCTGGGCCATCACCGTGTCCTTGGTCACTCTCGTGACGATGCCACGCATCCGATTGCGGGCGGAGGATTTCGACGGAATAGACGAGGCCGCATCCTGCCCGGCCGACGTGGCCACCGATGTTGCCACCGCCGCAAGCTCAGCCCCATCGATCATCTGGCGCCCACTCTCGCCCTTGATCATGGTGAGCCGGCCGGACTCCGCCCAGCGCCGAACGGTGTCATCGCTGACGCCGAGGATCTCTGCTGCCTCGCTCACTCGAAATTGGTGGGTTGCCATGCTCCAACAGTACGCAGTGGATCCGCACCTGCGGTGGTTTCGGTCTCGATTCCCCGCATTTGCGCTAGTCGTGCTTCAGGACCGGGCCGGTCGACAGCGTGCCATCCAACCGTGTCGGACCGAGCCCGAGGTGAAAGAATCGTGATCATGCAAAATCTTCCCGCTGCCGTCTCCCCCGGGCCGGAACTGGACGCCGAGCGAGCGGCCCGGTACGCCCGCCAGGTGATCCTGCCCGGCTTCGGAACCGAGTCCCAGCGTCGCCTCGCGAACGCGCGGGTGCTGGTCGTCGGTGCCGGAGGAATCGGCAGCAACGTCATCCCGTCGATCGCCGCGGCGGGAGTCGGCACCATCGGAATCATCGATGCGGATGTCGTCGAGCCATCGAACCTCGCCAGGCAAACGATCCACGGCCCGGCCGACATCGGGCGCAGCAAAGTCGCCTCAGCGACGGATTCTGTACGGATCATTGACCCGCTGGTGCGGGTAATCGGATTCGAGACGGCCATCACCGCGGCGAACGCCATCGACATCCTCCGCGACTTCGACCTTGTCGTCGACGGCAGCGACAACTTTCCCACCCGCTACCTGGTCAACGACGCGGCGGCGATCGTCGGCATCCCGCTGGTGTGGGGTGCGGTTCACCAGTACGGCGGCCAGGCCGGCGTCTGCTGGGCCGCGCACGGCCCGCACTACCGCGACTTGTTCCCGGTTCCTCCGGCTCCAGGTGAGATTGCGAGCTGCGCGGAGGCCGGCGTGCTGTCGAGCGTCTGCGCGGTGATCGGCGCCATCCTCTCGGCCGAGACGATCAAGCTGCTCACCGGAGTGGGAACGCCCCTCCTCGGCCGGGTCACCAGCTACGACGCGAGGCAGGGCACCTTCCGCGAGCTGGACTACCAGCGAGACCCGGACGCCGCCGCGATTACGGAGCTAACCAACACGGAGTTGACCACCATGAATGAGCCCGAAACCGAAACCGAACCAGAAAGCGTTCCGCAGCCGCCGCTCGGAATCACCGCGACGGAACTCGATGGGCTGCTCACCGAAGGAGCACCGTTCAGCCTCATCGACGTTCGCGAGCCGTGGGAGGCCGCTATCGCGGCGATCGACGGCTCGCGGCTGCTGCCGATGCAGGAAATCCTCGACGCCATCGACACCATCGATCGGTCGATCCCGCTCGTGCTGTACTGCCACCACGGGCCTCGCTCGAACAGCGCGGCAGAATACCTTCGCAAGAACGGCTTCCCCGGCGCCCAATCGCTCGTCGGCGGCATCGACGCGTGGGCGCGCGACGTCGATCCGACCCTTCGCACGTACTGACAAGCGAGCATGATGACCTCCGTAGAAGAACACCGGGCGCGCATCGCGGCTTTGCTCGCGCCGGCGCTCCTCGTCGCGGACGAATCGGATGACCTGCCGCTGCTCGACGCACTCGGCCGGGTCACCTCCGCCGAGGTGCTCTCCCCGGTGGATCTCCCGCTGTTCCGCAACTCGCAGATGGACGGCTTCGCGGTCAACTCCGCAGACCTCGGCACGATCCCGGTCGAGTTGCCCGTCGTCGGCGACCTTCCCGCTGGTCCGTCGTCGCCCGCCGCGCTGATCCGCGGAACCGCCATCCGGATCATGACCGGCGCCGTCGTTCCGGATGGCGCGGACTGCATTGTGCCGGTCGAGGATGTGGCGGTCGAGAATACCGACCATGGGGGTAGAACCGTCACCATCCTGCGCGGCCGCTCCCCCGGCGAATTCGTCCGCAATCGGGCGAGCGATCTCGCGGCCGGCGACCGGCTGCTGCCAGCGGGCCTGACGCTTGCCCCGCGTCACCTGGCCGCCGCCGCGGCCGCCGGAATCACCACGATCGCGGTGCGGAAGCGGGTGCGGATCGCCGTCATCAGCACCGGCTCTGAGTTGGTCGCCCCCGGCGAGACCACAAGTTCCGGACAGATCTTCGACTCGAACCTGGTGGCCCTCTCCGCCGCGGTGATCGAGGCCGGCGCGGAACTCGTGCTGGCCGAGCGCAGCGACGACGAGCCCGAGACCTTCGGCGACATCCTGCACCGGGCGACGGGCCTCGCGGATCTAGTGATCACCTCCGGCGGTATCTCCGAGGGCGCATACGAAGTGGTGCGGGAGGTGCTCGAACCTCTCGGGGCGACGGTCGGGCATGTCGCGATGCAGCCGGGAGGACCGCAGGCCACCGCTCTCGTCGACGGCGTCCCTGTGCTGAGCTTTCCCGGCAATCCGGTGAGCACCCAGGTGTCGTTCGTCGTGTTCGCACGGCCACTGCTGCTCGCCGCGGCTGGCACGCCCCAGGTCACGGTCAACGCGCTCCCCGCGGCCGGCGATCTCACCTCCATTCCGGGCAAACGCCAGTTCCTCCGCGGGCGGGTCACCGACGACGGAGTCGAACCGGTATCGTCTGCCAGCTCCCATCTGGTCGCGGGAATGGCTCGCGCGGACCTCCTGATCGACATCCCGGCCGAAACCACCATGGTTCGCGCGGGCGACAACGTGAGAGTGTGGTTGCTATGAGCGATCTCACACACCTCGACGACCGCGGTCGGGCAAGGATGGTGGATGTCGGCGACAAGTCGGAGACCGATCGAATCGCCACCGCGGCCGGCCGACTGAGCACCACAGGCCAGGTCATCTCGCTGGTGCGGGCGGACGACCTGCCGAAAGCCGATGTGCTCGCGACCGCCAGGATCGCCGCGATCGGTGGCGCCAAGCGCACCTCTGAGCTGATCCCGCTCTGCCACCAGATCAACCTCACCTCGGTGAAGGTCGAGTTCGAACTCGGCGTCGACTCGATATCGATTCTGGCGACGGCCAAGACCCACGGCCGAACAGGCGTCGAAATGGAAGCCTTGACCGCGGTCGCGGTGGCAGGCCTGACGCTGCACGACATGATCAAGGCGGTCGATCCCTCCGCGGTACTCGGTGACATCCGGCTGCTCTCGAAGAGTGGCGGTAAACGCGGCAACTGGACCAGGGAACGACCGACCGAACCGGTGGCCTTTCGGCCGGGAGCGGCCGTCGTCGTCGTCGCGTCAACGGCGGCCGCCGCCGGAGAGCGGGAGGACACCACCGGGCCGGTGATCGCCGCCTGGTTGACAGAACGCGGCTACCTGGTCGATGGGATCACCGTGGTCCCGGACGCCGAGATCGCCTCGGAACTCGCGGCGGCACTCGCGACCGCGCCCGCCGTCATCCTCACCACGGGAGGAACCGGGGTGTCCCCGTCCGACCGCACTCCGGAGGCGACCGCGGCGCTGCTCGACCGCGAGTTGCCCGGTATCGCCGAGGCGCTCCGCAGCAGGGGCCTCGAGTCGACGCCGACCGCATCCCTGGGCAGGGGTCTCGCCGGCACCAGCGGCAGGACCGTGATCGTGAACCTCCCTGGCTCGACCGGCGGTGTCCGTGACGGCCTGGCGGTACTCGACGGAGTACTCGATCACCTGGTAGCACAGACCTCTGGCGACCCGCGGCATGCCTGACCCCAACTCCGCCGGCACCTTCTCCGCGATCTCGGCGACGCCCATCGACGCGTCGGCGGTCGAGGACTTCGTGCTGTCCGCCGAGAACGGGGCGCTCGTGGCGTTTCGGGGGATCGTCCGCAACCACGATCGGGACGGCGCGGTGACCGGTCTCGACTACCAGGCCCATCCGGATGCCGAACGCTTCCTGCGCGAGTGCTGCGAGACGGTCGCCGCCGCCACCGGTCTCCGAGTTGCCGCCGTCCACCGCACCGGATCGCTCGCGATCGGCGAGGTCGCCCTCGTCGCCGCCGTCGCCGCCCCGCACCGGGCCGAGGCGTTCGCCGCCTGCGCAGAACTGGTGGACAGCATCAAGGCAAGCGTGCCGATCTGGAAACGCCAGCACTTCGCGAGCGGCAGCTCGGAGTGGGTGGGGCTCTAGAGCATGGACGCCTCCTGGACGGAGATCGCGACCGGCGTGCACCAGCGACGCTCCGAACCACTCGATGTCCGTTGGGTGGCGAACACCCACGCCCACTTCGACCACAGCTTCGGCAACCAGCGCCTCGGTCCGGGATCCGAGCTCGACATCGGGTCGTCGACCACGCCTTCGATCGAGGACTGTCCGAGCTACAGCACTGAACTGCCCAGCCGAGCCGCGCCTCAGCCGCCCGCGAACGGCGGCAGCACATCCACCCGCTCGCCGAGTGCCCTGTCCGGGTCTCGGCTGACGATGCCATCGAGCAGGAACGATCCGGAGCGAAGCACCCTCTCCATCGGGTCGCCGTAGCGAGCGAGCAGCTCATTCCGAAGTCCGCCGAGCGTGTCATCGGCGAGCACGATCCGCTCCTCGTCGAGGCCGGTCGCGTCGGCCGCTGCCGCGAAGTAGCGCACCAGGATCCCCGGCTCCTCGTTGCCAATCACAGCGTTGTCAACCACCGATCGCCCCCATGCTACGTTCAGGACGGACGAAGCCGGCAGAGTCGATTCCGTGGCCTGCCTGCTTCCCCCACATCGCCGCCCGCCAGAACCGGGCCAGCTCCGCGTCATCCGCACCGGATCGCAACAGTCCGCGAAGATCGGTCTCGTCGTCGCCGAACAGGCACGAGCGCACCGTGCCCTCTGCGGTGATCCTGGTGCGATCACATTCCGCGCAGAACGACCTGGTCACCGAGGCGATTATCCCGAGGGTCGCAGGGCCCCCGTCGACCAGCCACTCCTCTGCCGGAGCGGACGGATCATCCCTGCCGATCTCGGTGAGGACGAATCGAGCCGAGAGCGTGTCAAGCAGTTCCCTCGCATCCACCATCTGGACTCGCACCCAGGCCTGGTCGGCGTCGAGCGGCATCTGCTCGATGAAGCGCAACCTGCTGCCGGTCTCGATCGACCAGGCCAGGAGATCCGCGGCTCCGGCGAGCGTCTCCCGCATCAGCACCGCGTTGATCTTCAGCGGCGTCAGTCCCGCCAGGTGGGCCGCGCGGATGCCGGCGAGGACCGCGGGGAGCCGGTCGCGGCGGGTCAACGCAGCGAAGTGGGTGCGGTCGACGGTGTCGAGCGACACGTTGATCCTGGCGAGACCGGCTGCGACCAGCTCGTGCACCCGGTGCTCCAGGCCGACTCCGTTGGTGGTCAGCGAGATGTCGATTCCGGGCGCAGCGTCGGCGCTCCGGCCGATGATCTCGGCGAGATCCGCCCGCATCAGCGGCTCGCCCCCGGTGAAGCGCACCTCGCGGATTCCGAGATCGCGAGCGCCGATGCCGACCAGGCGGGCGATCTCGGCCGCCGTCAGCAACTCGTCGCGCGGAATAGCCGGAAGGCCGCCCTCCGGCATGCAATAGGTGCAGCGCAGCGAGCATTTCTCGGTGACAGAGACCCTCAGGTCTCTGGCGACCCGACCGAATCTGTCGATCAGTCCGGGCACATCCGGTCGTCCATCGGTTTCGGGCAGACTCGATTTCGGAGCGCGATAACGCGGGATGCCGAGGTCGAGCCGAGTCATTGTTTTACCCTAACCCCGCCACCCGCCTAGACCGCCGACAGTACCGGTCCTAAGATTTGGCCAGCGCGAACTTCGTCGCTCCGCCACACGGAGCCGACGACCGGGATCGGAGGCGGACCAGCATGGGATTCTTTTCATCGGGCTTTTCCGGGCGAGGTCGCTCGGACAATCCGGACCTGCCTCCCGGCCAATACCTCACCGAGAGTTTTCCGGTGCTCTCGGCCGGTCCGACGCCCCGGATCGCAACCGACGACTGGGAATTCACCATCGCCACGGAGACCGGGAAAGTGCACCGGTGGAACTGGGCGGAGTTCAGGGCGCTGCCGGCCGAGGACGTGACGACGGACATCCACTGCGTGACGAGCTGGTCGAAACTCGGGACCGGCTGGCGCGGGGTCTCCCTCGACACGCTCTTCTCCGGCGTCGAGACCAGCGCTGAGTTCACGATGGCGCACTCCTACGGCGGTTACACCACCAACGTTCCGCTCGACGACCTGCTCGGCGGAAAGGCCTGGGTTGCCTTCGATTTCGACGGCGAGGCTCTCGAACCGGAGCACGGTGGCCCCGCTCGGCTGCTCGTTCCGCATCTCTACTTCTGGAAGAGTGCGAAGTGGGTGCGCGGCATCCGGATGATGCAGAGCGACGACCCCGGATTCTGGGAGCAGAACGGCTACCACCTGCGCGGGGATCCCTGGCTGGAACAGCGGTACTGGTGAGCTTCTCCCCAGCCGTCGTGTCCGCCGTGCGCGCGGAGACCGATAATTCGCGCACGCTCACCCTGGATGTCGACGGCTGGCCGGGTCACCTCGCCGGCCAACATGTCGACATCCGGCTCACCGCCGAGGACGGGTACACCGCCGTTCGCTCGTACTCGATCGCATCATCTGCCGACTCGAAGGCGCTCGAAGTCACCGTCGACAAACTGGTCGACGGTGAGGTCTCGCCCTACCTGGTCGATGGTGCGGATGTCGGGGATCGTCTCGAGGTTCGCGGGCCGGCCGGCGGCTGGTTCGTCTGGCCTGGAACCGACGACCGTCCGGTGCAGCTGATCGGCGGCGGCTCCGGAATAGTGCCGCTGATGGCGATGATCCGCTCCCATGGCGACGCGGGAAGCACCGCGCCGTTCCGGCTGCTGTACTCGGTGCGATCGCCGACATCCGCCCTCTATTTCGCGGAGCTGATGCGACGAGCCGTCGACGACGAGCACCTGCGGGTGGACTTCGCCTTCACCCGCGAAACCCCGCCGGACTGGCCGACGCCGCCGCATCGTCTCACCAGGGACACGCTTGAGGAGAGCGTCTACCCGCCGGAGGACATGGCCGAGTTCTTCATCTGCGGCTCGACCCCGTTCGTCGAAAGCGTGGCGAATTGGTTGGTCGATGCCGGGCATCCTCCGGAAAGAATCAAGACAGAACGCTTCGGCGGAATAGGAGTGTCACCATGATGACGGCTGACAACGTCCTCGACGGGAACGCGGCTGCCGGTCCGCTGCTGGAGATCTTCTCGGTCGACCTCACCGCAGCGCACGGTCGCTGCGACGAGTGCGGGAGGGTCTGCGCCCTGGCCGAGACCGTGCTCTACAACCACGCACCGGGGCTCGTGATTCGCTGCGTCGGCTGCGACGCGGTGCTGCTGCGCCTCGTTGACAACGGCACACGCGCCTGGCTCGACCTGCGCGGCCTCAGCTACCTGCAGATCGACCGCGCCCAGTAGCCCGCCTTTGCTCCGACGGTGATCGCTTCTCCGCTCGGCTTGTCGACCGCTAGAGCTGGTCGACCGCGGTCACGCGAAGCACCGCGACGCCCTGCTCGTTCGACTCTGCGAGATCGACGGTCGCGCTGATTCCCCAGTCGTGGTCGCCGGCCGGGTCCGCGAGAATCTGGCGCACAGTCCAGAGCGTCGGCCCCTCCTCCACGATCAACATCGCCGAGCTCCGTGCATCCGCATCGATGCCAACGCTGCCGTGCTCCTCGAAGTACTCGTTCATGGCATCCGCCCACACGTCGGCCGTGAAGCCGGATGCGGCATCCAATTCCCCGAGCGCGTCGTAATTCTCGAGAGCGGCCAGTTGCACCCGCCGGAACAGCTCGTTGCGGACCAGGGTGCGGAATGCCCGCAGGTTGGTGGTGACCCGGTGCGGGGCGGGCGGTAGCACTGGAGCGTCCGGCGCGAGTGCCGCGGTCGGATTGATCAGCTCCTCCCACTCGTCGAGCAGGCTCGAGTCGACCTGGCGCACCAGTTCGCCGAGCCACTCGATGAGGTCGAGCAGTTCCTCGGTCTTCGCCTCGTTCGGGATGGTCTGCCTCGCAGCCCGATAGGCGTCGGAGAGGTAGCGCAGGACGAGCCCCTCTGAGCGGCTCAGCTTGTAGAACCCGATGTAGTCGTTGAAGGTCATCGCCCGCTCGTACAGGTCACGCACCACCGATTTCGGGCTGAGCTCGAAGTCCCCGACCCACGGCTGTGACGCGCGATACCGGGAGAACGCTTCCTCCAGGAGGCCCTCGAGCGGTTTCGGATGCCGGATCTCCTCGAGCAGCTCCATCCGCTGGTCGTACTCGATTCCCTCGGCCTTCATCGCCGCGACCGCCTCGCCCCTGGCCAGGAACTGCTGGGCGGAGAGCACCGGCCTCGGGTCGTCCAGGGTCGACTCGAGCACCGAGATCATGTCGAGGGCGTAGCTCGGCGAATCCTGTTCGAGCAGGTCGAACACGGCGAGCGCGAACGGCGAGAGCGGCTGGTTCAACGCAAAGTTCGGCTGCAGGTCGACGGTCAAGCTGATCCGCCCGTCTGCCGCCTGCTGCACGATCTCGGCGGTGCGAAGAGTTCGATAGATGGAGAGTGCCTGGCGCGCGAGTTCGAGCTGGCGCGGCCGGGGTTCGTGATTGTTCTCGATCAGCTCGCGAGCGGCCGAGAACGCGTCGCCGCCGCGGCCGATCACGTTCAGCAGCATCGAGTGGCTCACCTGCATGCTCGACACGAGCGTCTCCGGTTCCGCCGCGACCAGGCGGTTGAAGCTCGGCTCACCCCACGAGACGAAACCGTCCGGCGCCTTCTTGCGCACGATCTTGCGAATCTTCTTGATGTCATCGCCGGCTTTGGCGATGGCCTTCTGGTTCTCGGATTCGTGGTCGGGGGCCTGCACAACCACCGTTCCAGCGGTGTCGTAGCCGGCCCGACCGGCTCGTCCAGCGATCTGGTGGAACTCCCGAGCGCTCAGCTGGCGCATCTTGACACCGTCGAACTTGGTGAGGGCGGTCAGGAGGACCGTTCGGATGGGCACGTTGATGCCGACGCCGAGGGTGTCTGTGCCGCAGATGACCCTGAGCAGTCCGCGCTGGGCGAGCTGTTCGACCAGGCGCCGGTACTTGGGCAGCATCCCCGCGTGGTGGACACCGATACCGGCGCGGAGCAGCCGGGACAGCGTGCGCCCGAAGGCGGTGGTGAACCTGAAGCCGCCGATCAGGTCCGCGATCGCGTCCCGCTGCTCACGGCTGGCGACCTTGACGCTGGTCAGCGCCTGGGCGCGTTCGAGCGCGGCCAGCTGCGAGAAGTGCACGACGTAGATCGGGGCCTGGCCGGTCTCGAGCAGGTCCTCGACCGTCTCGTGTACCGGCGTCTTCGCGTAGTAGTAGTGCAGCGGCACCGGGCGGTCGACCCCGACTACCACGGCGGTCTCCCGACCGTTTCGTTCGCTCAGGTCCTTGGCGAGCCAGTCGACGTCCCCGAGAGTCGCCGACATGAGGATGAACTGCACCCGCGGCAGCGTAAGCAGCGGCACCTGCCAAGCCCACCCTCGCTCGGGGTCGGAGTAGAAGTGGAACTCGTCCATCACCACCTGGTCGACCGGTGAGTCCGCGCCGTGGCGCAACGCCAGGTTCGCGAGGATTTCTGCCGTACAGCAGATGATCGGCGCATCCGCGTTCACGCTTGAATCGCCCGTGACCATCCCGACGTTCTCCGCACCGAATACCTCGACCAGTGCGAAGAACTTCTCGGAGACGAGCGCCTTGATCGGCGCGGTGTAGAAGCTGCGCTTTCCCTCCGCGAGCGCGGCGAAGTGGGCGCCGACGGCCACGAGCGACTTACCGGTTCCGGTCGGCGTGCTCAGGATGACGTTTGCGCCGGAGACGATCTCGATGAGCGCTTCGTCCTGGGCGGGATAGAGGGCCAGCCCACGGTCGAGCGACCATTCGACAAACGCCGCATAGATGGCATCCGGCTCCCCCGTGGCCGGCACCCGGTCGAGCAGGGGCGCGGAGATGCCGTTCGCCGAATCGGTAACCATGATGATTCGATACTGCCTTACGGGGCGGTTGTGGGATTACCGGCGGGGCGATCAGCCCTGGCGATGCTTCGCCGCGACCAGACCGTAGACGTGCTCGACGTAGGCCCAGAAGCCCGCGACGTCGAGCTCGATCGGAACAAGCGCATTCGGCTCACCCGAGTCGAAGTCGACGACGGTCATCCCCGCGGTGAACTCTCCCGTGGTCTCGATCTCGACCCTCGCCGGCCGTGACGCGAACAGGTCGGGTCGCGCAACGTAGGCGACGGCGCAGACGTCATGAACGGCCTGCCCGTCCCGGTCCGGGTCCTTCGGATCGAAATAGAAGGTCGCGAGCGGCACGATCAGGTCGTCTGCGAGGGCGCCGAGCTGCTTCATCCGCTCGATCACCCGCCCGTTAGCCTGTGCTTGCAGGGTGAGGTCGAGGCCGACCATGACCACCTGCCAGTCTGCTGCGAAGACGATTCGCGCCGCCTCCGGGTCGGCGTGGATGTTGAATTCGGCCGCCGGTGTCGCGTTGCCGCGGGTGAACGATCCGCCCATGATGACGAAGGATGCCACCATCCGCGCGATCGCCGGGTCCTTCTCGAGCGCGATCGCGATGTTGGTCAGTGGACCGGTCGCGACCAGGTGTATCGCTCCGGGCGCCGCTCGGATGGTGTCGATGATCAGGTCGGCCGCGTGCGATCCGGTCACGCCGAGGGTCGCGGCAGGCAGCACGATGTCGCCCAATCCACGCTCCCCGTGCACCCTGGCGGCGTTGATGCTCTCACGCACCAGCGGAGCGGCGGCGCCCACGGCGATCGGCACCTTCGGAAACCCCAGGTACTCCCGCAGCTCGAGCGCATTCTTGGTCACCGCGGTCAATCCGACGTTTCCGCCGACCGTGGTGACACCGACGAGGTCCAGCGCCGGATCCCCATGGGCGAGCAGCAGGGCAAGCGCGTCGTCGAGGCCGGGGTCGCAATCGATGAGAATCCTTTTCGCCATGACTCAACCGTGCCACACGCGCGGGCATGCAGGACAGGCCCGGCCGCCGTTATCGTATTGGCATGGCTGAGGAATGGAGGCGCGTCGTCGCGGCCCTCGGCAACGCAGAGAGCCGACGGAGTTACGCAGAGGTGGTCCTCGGCATCGAACCTGACCCCTCCAAGCGCGGTGAACGAGCCCGGACGATCCTCGCTGCCGCCGGCCTCATCCGGCAGGACTCGGATGGCGCCTGGCGACCGAACGATGACACTCTCCCGGCACTCACCGACGATGTCGCGCTGCTGCGTCGCTACCTGGTCGACCATGGCGTCCTGTCCAGGACCCCAGACGGCTCGTCCTATCGCCGCGGTGCCGATGACCACCCCAGCGAGCGCTCGACGTAGAATTCCCTGTGCCCTCAGACTCCGCCATCGACCCGACCGACCTCGAGGTGACCCTCCGCGTCCTCGCGACGATGGACGGGATCGACGAGGAGCATCCGGATTTCGTCGCCGTCCGCCGGGCGACGGCCCGCATGTTCAAGTCGGTCAAGAAGAGCCGCCGCCTCGAGAAGCGTGCGGAGATCGCGGATGCCGACCGGGCGGTGGTTGCCGCGACCGCGACCGGTGCGCCGGACCGCATCGACGACGAGACCCGCGGTATCCCGCTCGCCATCACTGTCGCCGCGCCCACAGCGGGCATACTCCTGAAGGCCCGATCCTGCTACATCTGCAAGCAGCCGTTCACGATCGTCGACTCGTTCTACCACCAACTCTGCCCGGACTGCGCCGCCATGAGTCACGCCAAGCGTGACGCCCGCGCGGACCTCACCGGCAAGGCAGCACTGCTGACCGGCGGCAGGGCAAAGATCTGCATGTACATCGCGCTCCGGCTGCTCCGGGATGGAGCGCACACGACCATCACGACCAGGTTCCCTCGGGATGCCGTCCGACGCTTCGCTTCCCTGCCGGATGCCGGCGACTGGCTGCACCGGCTGCGCGTCGTCGGGATCGACCTGCGCGATCCGGCCCAGGTGATCGGCCTGACCGAGGCCATGATCGAGGCCGGACCGCTCGACATCCTCATCAACAACGCCGCGCAGACGGTTCGTCGCTCCCCCGGCTCATACGCACCGCTGTCAGAGGGCGAGTCGGCGCCGCTGCCGGACGGTCCGTTGCCGGAGCTGTTGACCTTCGGCCACACCAACGACGCGCACCCGCAGGCGCTGGCGGCGTCGGTGGCCTCCCATCCGATCCTCGCGAATGCCGGTGGGCTGAATGCCGATGAGCTGACGGCGCTCGCGATGGCGGCCGGATCCTCGTCGCTCGCTCGCCTCGCGGCGGGAACCGCGATCGATGCGGGCGGCCTCGTGCCCGACCACCACGACGCCAACAGCTGGACCCAGTACGTGCACGAGGTCGATCCGCTCGAAATGCTCGAGGTGCAGCTCGCGAACGTGACAGCACCGTTCCTCCTGGTGAGCCGGCTGCGCCCTGCTCTTGCGGCGTCTGACGCCAGGCGCAAATACATCGTGAACGTGTCGGCGATGGAGGGCCAGTTCGGGCGCGGCTACAAGGGTCCCGGGCATCCGCACACCAACATGGCGAAGGCGGCGCTCAACATGCTCACCCGCACCAGCTCGAAAGAGATGCTCGAGACCGACGGCATCCTGATGACCAGCGTCGACACCGGCTGGATCACGGATGAGCGTCCGCACCCGACGAAGGTGCGCCTCGCGGAAGAGGGCTTCCATGCCCCGCTCGACCTCGTGGATGGTGCTGCGCGCGTCTACGACCCGATCGTGCGGGGCGAAAACGGCGAAGACCTCTTCGGCGTCTTCCTCAAGGACTACCGGCCGGCGGCCTGGTAGGCGCTACACGGGTAGCGCCTACCAGGCCTACTTCGCTGGTCTTTACTCGGTCCCTACTTCACCGATCCGGCGGTCAGCCCGGCGACGAAGTTCTTCTGCAACAGCAGGAACCCGATCACCACCGGAACGCTCACCACGAGCGACGCCGCCATGATCTGGTTCCAGTAGACGTTCACCTGGGTCGAGTACTCACCGAGGCCGACCGCGAGCGTTCGACTGTCCTGCGTCGTGAGCACAGAGGCGAACAACACCTCACCCCACGATGTCATGAAGCAGTAGATCGCCACCGCGACGAGCCCGGGTCTCGCCACCGGCAGAATCACCCGGAACAACACCCCCATCGCCGATGACCCGTCCACCCTGGCCGCCTCGTCCAGTTCCTTCGGAATGTTGTCCAGATAGCCGGCAAGCATCCAGATGGCGAAGGGCAACGAGAAGGTCAGGTAGGTGATGATCAGCCCGGTGCGGGTGCCGACCAGCTGGATGCCGAAGGTCTGATTGATGTTGATGAAAATCAGATACAAGGGCAGCAGGAAGAGCACACCGGGGAACATCTGGGTGGCGAGCACCGTCGTCGTGAACGTCGATCGCCCGCGGAACCGATAGCGGGAGACCGCGAACGAGGCGAAGATCGCGATGACGACGCTGAACAGCGTCGCCGACGACGCCACGATCACGCTGTTCATGAAGTATTGCCCGAGCGGCACCGTCGTCCAGATGTCGATGAACGGCTGGATGGTGAGGTTGCTCGGCCACCAGGTGAAGTCCCCCTGCACGTCGCCGAGCGGCTTCAGCGCCGACGTCACCATGACATACAGCGGCGTCGCCGTGAACAGCGACAGGATGACGAGCACCACGACGCGGAACGCCTTTGACCCTGTTGTCTCACGCACGACGCGACCTCCGATTCAGAACGAACAGATACACGCCGGTGACCAGAAGCAGGAACAACAGGAGCAGCACGGACATCGCCGAGCCGAACCCGAAGTTCAGCGTGAGGAATGACGCCGAGTAGATGTGGAACGAAATCAGGTCCCCGGTCGGAGGTTGGGCACCGCCGAACAGGATGTACGGCGTATTGAAGTCGTTGAAGGTCCACAGGAACATGACCAGTACCAGCACGCGGTTAACCGGTCCGAGCATCGGCACCGTGATGCTTCTCCACTGTCGGAATGGTCGAGCTCCATCGACGGCCGACGCCTCATACAGCTCCTCCGGGATGCTCTGCAGCCCGGCCATCAGCATGAGAAACGCGAACGGCCACATTCGCCAGATCGTCACGACGACCACCGCCACGAACGCGTTGTCCCCGATCAGCCAGAACGGCTTGTCGCCGGCGCCGATCAGGTGCAAGTTGTCTGCGAGCAGGTGATTCACCGCTCCGGTGTCTTTCTGGAACATGAATTTCCACGCGATGATGCCCGCGTACACCGGTATGGCGTACGGAACGAGAAACAGCGTGCGGAAGAATCCCCGACCCCAGAAGGTGCGTTGAAGCACCACCGCGCCGGCCATCCCCAAAATCCAGGAGATGGAGACGACCAGCGCGGTGAATGCACAGGTGATCGCGAACGAGTTCAGCAACGACGCACCGAGGGCGCCGTTGACGTCCAGGGCGAGGTGGTAGTTGTCGAAGCCGGCGAACGGAGCCGCCGACCAGTTGGCGATGTAGAACTTGGTCAGCTTGACCACGCTCATCCAGACTCCGACTGCCATCGGAGTGACGTGAATCAGTAATTCGAAGACGACTGCCGGTGCGATCAGCGCAAACGGCAACCACCATCCGTGAGGTCGTTTTCTCTTCTTCGGCCCGCTGCCGAGTGACAGCGGGCGCGTGCTGGTAGCAGTCATTCTGCTAGCCCATTGTCGCCGTGACCTGATCCTGCGCAGTCTTCAAGGCCGCTTTTATGTCGGCCTTCGAGACTGTCCCTCCCGTCGCAATCGTCGCGAACATGCTGTTCATCGCCTTACCCACCGTGCTCTCGAACTGGTCTTCGGCCGGTACCAGGGGCAGCGGCTTCGACTTGGTGCTGTAGATGTCTTGGAAGGTCTTCGCCAGGTCCGCATTGTCGGTGAAGGTGGGGGTGACACCCTGCAGCACCGGCAGCGAGGAGAACGGCTTGTCCAGCGTCGCCTGGGTGGCTTCGCTGGTCATGAACTTGACGAACTGGAGCGCCGCGTCCTGGTTCTTGCTGTTCTTGAAGATGGAGAGGTTGATTCCGGCGATGAACGTCGCGATCTTCTCGCCGCTGGCCGGGGCCGGGAACGGCACGACGCCGTATGCATCGGGCGACATGCCCGCTGCGGCGATGCTGTTGCCCGCGTTGTTCTGGTTGATGACCATCGCGGCCTTGCCGTTCGCGAAGTCACTCACCGATTGGGTGCCATTGTCGTACTGGGCATTTGCGACGTTGACCACCTTGTCGCTCTGCATAAGCGAGAGATAGCGATCGATGCCGTCGACAACGCCAGCCGAGGTGAAGGTCGGCTTGCCCTTGGAGTCGAAGAGGTCCGCGCCGTTCTGGGCCGAGTTGATGAACGCGAAATGACAGTTCTCGGTATAGCTGCCGGCCGCGAGGGTCATGCCGTAGACGCCGGATGCCGGGTTGGTGAGCTTCTTCGCGTCTGCGACCATGTCTTCCCACGTTGTCGGCGGGGTGAGTCCAGCGTCGGAGAACATCTTCTTGTTGTAGTAGAGGCCGTAAGCCAGTCCGTAGAGAGGAACCGACGTCACCGTCTTACCGGGTGCTCCACCGGTATCGAGCGCCGTCTTGACGAACTTATTCGCTCCGCCGATCGCTTTCATCTGCGCGTCACCGAAAGGAAGGAATGCGCCGGTCGCCTGGAGCGAGGTCGCCCAGGTGTTTCCGATGTTCACGACGTCCGGCGCCTGGCCGGAGGTGACAGCAGTCTGGATGCGCGTCTGCAGGTCATTCCACCCGATTACCTCGAGCTTGACCTTGATTCCGGTCTCTTTCGTGAATTTCGCCAGTTCCGGCGCGAGCACCTCTTTGTCGTTCTCGAGGCTGGTCCCCTGGTTACTCGCCCAATAGGTCAAGGTCTTTCCCGCACCCGATGGCGATGATCCTCCACCACTACTGCAGGCTGCCGTTGACATCACGACCGCCGCAATCGCGGCCATCGCGGCAATGGTTCTCATCTTCATGCTGACTCCTCTGTCTGCGCTCCGCCCGTGCCGGCTCTCCGATGAGCTGGCACTTCCCCGACGTCCTTCCACGTTACGTCATGGGAGCGTTCTCCACCCCCCGAAGGGGGGTGTTTCGCGATTGATGCCCGACCGAGCACGCGGTCGTCGCCTGTTCCTTGCAAAACGTTCAGGAAAGTGCCGCCTTTCTCTCGTGAGCGCCCCATTCTGGCTGGTTAGCGTGTAGACCGAAAGTGGAGCCGAAGCGACGAAAAGGGTCGTGAGCAGCGCTCCGCCCAGATACCCGACGAGGCCGAAGTACGGGCCCGAACCTAGCGCGGTGAACGTCACACTGAACAGCTTGACCCTCTCCAGACCACGGACGACGGAAACGAAGTCATCGTCGCCCGTGGCTCCGTATCGCACGGCCATCATCTTCGGATTGCTCGCAGCTGTCCTCGCGGCACTCGGATCGTGGATCCCGTCGCTCTGGGGCGACGAAGCGGCAAGTCTGCTCTCGGCCCAGCGTCCGATTCCATCGCTGTTCTCGATGCTCGGCCGCGTCGACGCGGTTCACGGGACCTTCTACCTCCTGTTGCACTTCTGGCTCGACCTGGTCGGGTATACCCCGTTCAACATCCGTCTTCCGAGTGCCATCGCGGTGGGAATCACCGTTGCGGGAGTCGTCATCCTGGCGAACAGGCTCGCCGGATACCGCACCGCCGTCGTGGCCGGCATCGTCTGCATGATCCTTCCGAGGGTCACCTATATGGGCGAGGAGGCCCGCTCATACGCGCTCAGCGCGGCCTGCGCGGTCTGGCTCACGATCATCCTGGTGCGGCTGATCGGGCGCGGCGAACTGCGGAAGTCGCGCTGGCTGCTGTACACCATCGTGCTCGCCGTCTCCGGGTATGTCTTTCTGTTCAGCCTGCTGATCATCGCCAGCCACGCCGTAGCCGTCTGGTCGGCGCGGACGGACCGCGCGGTGAGGAAGGCGTGGCTCCTGTCCACGATCGCCGGGGTGCTGCTGACCGCTCCGGTCGGCATCTGGGGGTTCATCGAGCGCGGACAGATCTCTTATCTGTCGACATCGGATGCCGTCAACTTCAAGGTGATCGCCGTTGACCAGTGGTTCGGCAACGCGAACTTCGCGATCGTCGCCTGGACCATCATCGGCCTCTGCGTCATCGCTGCGGTCGTCGCCGTTGTGCGGATCCGGCGGAAGACCGTCTCCGTCGAGGACACCGTGTTGCGCAGGCAGACATCCGGCGTCCCCAGCCTGTTCGCGGTCGCGCTGTCCTGGCTCGTCCTTCCGGTCGTCCTCCTGCTCTGCATGAATGCCGTCTCCGCCGTGTACACCGTGCGGTACTTCTCCTTCGCGTCCCCCGCGGCCGCCCTGCTGATCGGGCTGGCCATCGCGACCCCGTCGCGGCGGTGGATCGCGCCGATCGCCATCGTGCTGCTGGTCGCAACAGCGGCGCCAAGCTACCTGTTCCAGCGCACCGCCTACTCGAAGAACAACAGCGACTGGGCGAGCGATGCCGCGGTGCTCCAGGTGCATGCTCGGGCAGGCGATGCCGTGCTCTTCGACGAGTCCGCCCGGCCGTCCAGGCGCCCGAGGCTCGCCAAGTACACCTATCCAGCCGCTTTTCGCGGCCTCGACGACATCGCGCTGAAGACGCCGTACACCAAGAGCGCGACCTGGATGGACACGACCTATCCGCTGACCAGCGTCCTCAACAAGCTGGACACGGTGAACCGGGTCTGGATGATCGAGTACCGCTCACCTGGCGGCACGATGGACACCTACGACCTGCAGACGCTGAAAAGCCTCGGATTCGCTATAACGAAAGAGTTTCCTGAGCATGCGAGTGTGGTTCTTCAGCTGGATCGGCAGTAGAAGCGCCGATCGCACGATAGAACTGCTCGACCACGGCGTTGTTGTATGCCTCGTCGTCGAACGGAGTGATCGCGACCTCACCGTGGAGGAACGAGCGAAGGCCATCCGCCAACCCCTGGTCGGTGCTCGGCACGATCAGGCCAGACCCCTCCGGCAGGGCGTCGCGAACGGATCCGAACGACACGGTCACGACCGGGAGGTCGAGCACGAGCGCCTCGAGGATCACCATCGGCTGGCCCTCGTAGTCGCTCGAGAGCACGAAGCAGTCCGCTCGCGAAAGGATGGCCGCCGGGTTCGACTGGTGCCCGGCGAGGAATGCGACATCGCTCAACCGGAGCTTGCGGATGAGACGCGCGAGGTCATCGTAGAGGGGGCCGTCCCCCACCAGTAGCAGCCGCGCTCCCGGCTCGGTCGCGTGCACGTCGGCGAATGCACGGAGCAGCCTGGCCTGGTTCTTCTCCGGTGACAGCCTGCCGACGCTCACGAAGGTCGTCGTCGCCTCATCCACCAGGTGCTCGAGCCAGACGGGAACCTCACCGGTCTCCTCGTCGAGCACCGCGTCGGGCATCGCGGCTGCGGCATCCTCCCTGATCCTCGTGGCGTTGACGAGATTCAACGCAGCAACGAACTTGTCCCTCGCAATGATCGGCGAGAAGCTGTCGGCGTTGATCTCCGCGAGGGCCGGCGACACGGACACCAGGCGGTCGAACTCCGGGTACAGGGCGGCGACGGCGCTCAGGCTTCGCAGCATCTTCGGCTTGCCGTCGGTGAGGCGATGCGCATCGGCCACCATGTCGTTGTGCAGCCAGATCGAACGCTGGGCCTCCGGTGAGTGCAGAAGCAGGGCGGCCCAGAACGGTCCGTATCCGCTGAAATCCACCACATAGTCGAACCGGCTCGCTCCGAAACAGCGCGCCCACTCGTCGTCCCACAGTGCCTTCTGGCGCGGATCCGTGCTGTGCCGTGCCATCCGGCCGCGACGGAAGTCGAGGTGGCGGGCCAGATGCCAGAGCTTGCTGCCGTTCATGCCGCCCACCCGCGGAATCTGGCGGACGGCCGGGTTGACCTCTCGCTGCTTCGCCACGGCTAGTGGACTGCGCGGGTTCGCGAAGAAGGCGGAGACATCGAACCGCTCGTGATCGATGTGGTCGAGCATGTTCAGGACGGATGACGTGATGCCGTTCGGCCGCATCCCTCCGAGGTAGAGCAACATCGACTTCCTGCTGTCGCCGAGCTCGCGTATCCGATAGCCGTCGGCCTGTTTCCTGAAGACGATGTCGACAACGCGCCGGGCGACGCCGCCGTCTTCGTTGGACGCGAACCGCTCCACCGCCGCAAGGTACCGCTCATCCGGCTGCCAGGTCTCGCCGAGCGCTGCGATCTCCGTCGCGAGCTCGTCGACGGTGCGCGACACCGGCCCCGGCCACTCGCCCGGCTCGAGGTACAGTCCGCGATATCCCGCATAGTCGTCGATGTCAGGTGTCAGGAACAGGATCGGGCGTCTGGTCGGCAGGAAGTCGAAGAAGATGCTGGAATAGTCGGTCACCAATACGTCAGTGGCACCGAGCAGTTCATTGGTCGGGATCTCGTTCGGCACCACCCTTCCGCGAAACGCCGGGCGGTGCGCCGTGAGCTGATGCACGATCTGGTGGGTCTTCAGAAGCACGACGTAACGCTCGGTGTCGATCTGCGACTCGAGTTCGCCGACCCGGCGAATCAGCTCTTCTGCGTCATCTTCCGGTTCGCTGAACGATGTGCCCTTCCAGGTTGGTGCGTAGAGGATGATCTCCCGTCCGCCGAGCTGGAGCCCGGCCGCCTCGAGCCTGTCGCGCACCGCGGATCTGCCAGCGGCATCCAGGAACTGGCGGTCGATTCGCGGGTAACCCTCCTCGATGACGGTGCCGCGGAAGAGGCCGTTCAGCTTGTACGCGATTCCGTACATCTGCTCGGTCATGAAGCTGTTCGCCGCGAGCAGATAGTCGGCGGAGAGAAAGTTGCGGATGGTGTTGGCCGTCGCGAGGACGCCGTCCTCGATGTCGTACCCCATTCGCTTCAGCGGGGTGCCGTGCCAGGTATTGAGGTACACCTGCTCCGGCCGCTTGCCGAACTCCGGCGGAAAGGTGGCGTTGTTGACCAGGTAGCCGCTCGTCGCGAGCGCCCGATGGTATGCGACAGAGCCGGCTCGCACGAAACGCACGTTCGGTACTGTGGCGAACTCGCGCACGGTCTCTTTGTACTCGTGGAAACTCGAGAGGACCCAGACGTGCTGGAAGTCGGAGAAGTCGGATGAGCCCAGCAGTTCGCGGAACAGCGCTTCGGGGTTGCACAGCATCCCGTTCCCGGAAAACGACTCGTACAGTACCGTCTTCGGCTCGACCGGCCGGCTGCGCCAGTACGCGTAGATCTCATACCTGACCGCCCTGCGCACCCGGCGGACGAATCGCCGCGGTTTGGCAATCACTGAACTCCCGAACATCGAACTGCTCCCATCGGCGGGGGTGATCAACGCACGACCCATCGCCTACGCGCATTCAACCGTACAGGAAACCCGCAGACGGAGGCTCCGCCGGCAGCGGCCCGAGAAGGCATTGCGGCCCGAGACGCGAGCCTGGCTGGCAGGCGCGTTCACAAGGTCCGGCGGAAGTACAGCTAGACGATTCCCGACGTGCCGAGGAGGAGCCCGATCCCATAGGTGACCGCGAGTGCTATCGCTCCACCCACCACGACCCTCACCACAGCCCGACCCGTCGAACTGCCCCCGATCCGCGCACCCACCGCTCCGGTGAGCGCGAGCGCGATGAGCACCGCCGCAAACGTTACGGGAACCCGCCACGCCTCCGGGGGAAGCAGCACCGCCACCAGGGGCAGCACGGCGCCGATGGTGAACGCGACCGCCGATGCACCGGCCGCGTGCCACGGGCTGACGACATCCAGTTCGTTGATGTTCAACTCGGCAGACAGGTGCGCGCCGAGGGCGTCGTGCGCCGTGAGTTCTACGGCGACCTGGTGTGCGGTCTGCTCGGACAGCCCCTTGGACTGATAGATGCCGGCGAGTTCCGCCAGTTCTTCTTCGGGAGTCTCCTCCAGCTCACGCTTCTCTTTTGCGATGAGTGCGCGCTCGCTGTCGCTCTGGCTGCTGACCGACACGTATTCGCCGAGGGCCATCGAGATCGCCCCGCCGACCAGTCCCGCGACTCCGGCGGTCAGGATGGGGGCGGATGCCGTCGTGACACCGGCGACACCGACCACGATCGCGGCGACCGAGACGATCCCGTCGTTGGCTCCGAGCACTCCAGCGCGCAACCAATTGAGGCGCTGGGCCACACCCTCGCGGTGCGGCTCGTCATCGTGCTGGTTCGGCGGATCTCCGCCCAGCGAGGTCTTTTCCATGCTCATGAGGCCACTTTAACAACGTGGCAGGGTGCGATTCCAGCGAGGAAAGGCTAGCCTGCCTTCTCCAATCGGGATCGCGCAACCATCTGGCCGAACGCGGAATCGTCGAAGCGGGCGAGCATCGCCACCACCTCGTCGCGATCGACGCTCGCACCGAATAGTTCGGTCTTCGGTTCGAATCGCACCCCCTCGGCCAGGGTGCCTGCATTTACGGCATCGAAGCCCATTGCATCGATGACTCCCGCAACGGCCTCGACGTCGTCACGGTCGTCCCCGGCGATCGCCAAGGCCTTTCGGTCGGGGTCCCCGGGCGCACGTCCATCTTCGTCGAGTTCGTGGTAGCCCATGTGATTGAAGGTCTTCACCAGTCGTGCCTCGGGGATGAACGACCGCACGATCTCGCTCGACGACGTGGCTGCATCCTCGAATTCGGAGAGGATCCCATCGATCGGCCACCAGTAGTTCATCGCATCCACGACCAGCTTGCCGCGGAGGAGCGGCGCCTTGATCGAGCGGAATTTGCCGAGCGGAATGGCGAGGATGACGACATCGGACTCGGCGATGGCGGTCTCTGCCGTCACGGCATCGGCCCCCGGCGCCAGCACCTGGGTGATCAGGGAGATCTTCTCGGCCGGCCCTGAACCCGCGACCAGGACGCGATAGCCCGCCGCAATGGCGAGGCGGGCGAGCACGGTGCCGACCTTTCCGACGCCGAGAATCCCAATGGTTCTAATAGCTGTACTCACACAATGAACAATCGATTCGAGGGCCACGACATTCCGCACGGCACCGTTTCGCGGCCAACCGTCATGGCAGACGCTCCCGAATCGCCCAGCGACCCGTCACGGTCATTTATTCCGAACGTAACAAGCCGGAAAGAAACTGGCGCTACTGTAACCATTACTACGACTAGTCATCGCGCTCTTCGAGGAGCGATTCCGCCGGACAGCCCTACACGGACCGGGTCGTGGACGTACTGCCGAATTTTCCCATCACCGCATCCGACGGATGCAGAGAGTAGTGAGGCACTCAATGAAGAAAAGGTTAGGAGCCGTCGTCGCGATCGCCGTCACGGCGGCGTTGGCGCTTGGAGGCTGCAGTGCTGCAAGCACCGGGTCGACAAGTTCGAGTGGCACTCCCACGAAGGGAGGGAACCTGACGATCGCGCGGTCAGCGGACATCATCTCGATGAACAACACGACCAACTTCGACAACAACTCGATTCGCGTCATGGAACAGATCATGGAACCCCTGTTCATGGTCAGCGCGGATGGCAAGAAGCTGGAGCCGTGGCTCGCCACCAAGTACACGGTGTCGAAAGACAATCTCACCTACACGATCGACCTCCGCAAGGGAGTGAAGTTCTCGAACGGTAGCCCGATGACGGCCGCCGACGTCAAGTTCTCCATCGACCAGGACACGGCCACCGGCTCAGCGGGTTGGGGCTTCATCAACACCGCGATCGACAAGGTCACCGCGGTTGACGACTCCACCGTCACGATCCAGCTGAAGTACCCATGGGCTCCATTGATCGCCGATCTGTCGCTGTTCAGCAACGCCATCGTCCCGAACAACTACGGCGGCAAGACCTCCGCAGAGTTCTACACGGCTCCGGTCGGCACCGGTCCGTTCGTCTGGGGCTCCTGGACCAAGGGACAGTCGGTGAAGGTGACCAAGAACCCGAACTACTGGCAGGCCGGCAAACCGTACCTGAACAGCGTCACCTGGACTGTCGTCCCGGACGCGAACACGCGGAAGCTGCAGGTGCAGGGCAAGCAGATCGATGTCGACGACACGCCGGACTGGTCGAGCCTCGCATCGTTGAAGACGACCCCCGGCATCAACGCCGTCACCTTCCCGTCCACCCAGATGGACTACATCGTCTTCAACGAGCAGAAGGCGCCATTCAACGACGTGCACATTCGTCAAGCCATTTCCTACGCGATCGATCGCGAAGCGATGGTTAAGGCCGTGCTGTTCGGCAACGGATCGGCCGCGAACTCGCTTCTGGCGCCCGGCGTGCCGTACTACGACAAGAACGCGGGCGGAGCGACCTACGACGTGAAGAAGGCCAAGGCGGCGATGGCGCAGTCATCCAAGCCCAACGGATTCACGACCACCCTGCTGATCCGCTCAGGTGACCCGAACCAGACCTCGATCGCGCAGATCATGCAGGCCGAGCTCAAGGCAATCGGAATCACTATGAACATCCAGCAGCTCGACCCAACCGCGAACAAGCAGGCCAGACTGGCCTCGAACTTCGAAATGGCCTGGTCGTCCTGGACGATGGACATCCCTGACCCGGATGAGTGGACCTCGTTCGCGGTCGACCCCAACGGTGGATCGCACTCGGCGTTCAGCTACTACAACAACCCGGCGGTCATCTCGCTGAACAGCCAGGCTCAGAAGGAGATCGACCCTACCAAGCGCGCCGACCTCTACGCGCAGCTGCAGGAGCAGACGAGCAAGGACGCGTTCCTCGCTTACCTCTTCTACTCGCCGTATGTGTACGCCATGACCACCAGCGTCAAGGGTTTCCAGGTAACTCCTCTTGGCAACTACCACCTCGAGGATGTCTACAAGACCCCGTAGTACGCCTCACCTGAGGGGGCGGTTCCTCGTCGGAGCCGCCCCCTCGTTCCACCACCGGCACGTATCGGTGACCGCACCAGCAAGCAGGTATTCATGGATGACAGGACCGTCGATACGGACCGATCGCTCGCCGAGCGCCAGGCGCAGGCCCGGTTGAACCTGGCCGAGGCATCGGAGCGACTCGAGCGATTGGGACGCCCGCTGAACGCCGTCGTCAGATCCATCTCCACTCCACCGCGCGCATCCGACGGGCCGCTGCTCGGTATGCCGATCGCCGTGAAAGACATGTTCGATGTCGCCGGCCAGCCGCGCGGCAATGGCAACCCTGAAGACATGGTCGGACCGACCGCTCTGGCCGATGCGCCCGCCATCACCGCCCTGCGCGCCGCCGGTGCCGATGTCTTCGCGCTCGCGGCGATGCTCGAATACGCGGCGGGTGCCCAGCATCCTGACCTCGCGGAGGCACGGAACCCGGTCGACCCCCGGCTGACCGCCGGAGGATCGAGCGGAGGTTCCGCGGCCCTCGTCGGCGCCGGCGTGTGCCCGGCAGCCCTCGGAACCGATACCGGCGGCTCGATCCGGCTTCCCGCACACTACTGCGGCGTGGTCGGGTTCAAGCCGAGCTTCGGCACCCTCCCGGTCGACGGCGTACAGCCACTCTCCCCCACCCTCGACCACGTCGGCATCATCGCCAAAGACGTCCAGACGACCGCGACCGTGTTCGACGCCATGCGCGGCGGTGCAGGCGAGCCGGTGGTTACACCTCATCTCACGATCGGCGTGCTGGTCGGACAGTTGGCCGACCCCAGGCTCGACCCAGAACTCGCCGCCATCGTGTCGAGTGCTGTCGACACCCTGCGCGCCAGCGTGACGATCGTCGAAGTCGACTCGACCGCGCTCGATGCGGTGAACGCCTGGATGGGCGACATCATCAGCTACGAGGTCTGGCAGATCCACGGCGCCGCGATGACCGATCGGCCGGATCATTTCGGTGCGCCGACGGCTCGCAGGTTCCGTTCGGCAGGAACGATCACCGAAACGGAGTATGAGGCGGCGCTCTCCGCGCGCGACTCCCTTCTCCCCGCGGCGCTCGCCCTGCTCGACGGCGTCGACGTCCTGGTCGGACCTGCCGGACCGTATGTCGCCCCTGCAGTCTCCCCGCCGGGAGACACCCCCGAAGGAGCGATCGAGGGCATCTTCACCCAGCCATACAACATGACCGGACAGCCGGCGATCGTGCTCCCCTGCGGCACAACGGCAGACGGACTGCCGGTCGGGTTGCAGCTGGCCGCAGCCGTCGGGGCGGACGATCTGCTGCTGGCCGCGGCATCCGTGGTCGAACGAACCATCGGGGGAGGCCGACGATGACGACATGGGCGCGTCTTCCGTACGTAACAAATCGGAAAAGAAAACCCGATACTGTAACCATCAATACGAATCGCGAGACGGAAGCCCACGCGACGTCCGGCGGTTCCGACGCAAACACAAGGGAGGTGTGACCATGCTCCATCGACTCAGGTTCATCCCGGGGCGCTTGGTCCAATCGATCCCGGTCGCATTCGGTGTGACCCTGATCGTGTTCTTCATGGCCCGTCTGCTGCCAGGCAATGCCGCACTGGCGATCCTCGGCCAACAGGCGAACGCCGCCAGCGTGGCGGCACTGAGCAAACAGCTCGGGCTGAACCAGCCGCTGTGGGAACAGTACTTCCTGTTCATCGGACGACTGTTCCAAGGCAACCTCGGTACGAGCCTCACCTACCAGATACCGGTGAGCGAGCTGCTCTCCCAGGCGATACCGGTCACCCTGTCCCTCCTCGGACTGGCACTGCTGCTCGCTCTCGTCATCAGCGTCCCCCTCGCCGCCCTCGCCGCGTTTCGCCCGGGAAGCCCCCGGGATCTCGGCGTGCGCGCATTCACCCTCCTCGGGCAGGGAATGCCGCAGTTCTGGCTCGGCATCATGCTCATCCTGCTGCTCGCGATCGGCGTGCCGCTGTTCCCTGTCGGCGGCTACGGCAACTCGCCTGCCGATCATCCGTACTACCTGTTCCTACCGTCACTCACGCTCGCGATCGCCATGTGCCCGACCATCATCAGGAGCCTTCGCTCGTCGATGATCGACGTGCTGGGGTCCGACTACGTCGGAACGGCACGCTCGAAGGGCTCCTATGGGGCCGCGCTGTTCCGCGGCCACGTGCTTCGCAACGCGGCGATCCCGACCGTGTCGGTGATCGGCGTCAACCTCGGCTTCCTGGTCGGCGGATCGCTCGTCATCGAGAAGGTGTTCGCCCTGCCCGGCCTCGGTTCGATAATGATCAACGCAATCTTCACCAGGGACTTCCCCACCGTCCAGGGGGTCACCCTCTTCGTCGCCCTCTTCGTCGTCGTCGTCGGAATCCTGACAGACGTCGTCTACACCATGCTCGATCCCCGAGTGGACCTCAGCGGCAAGGAGAACGCGTGACCACCCCAACAGCCATGCTGGTCGCCCACAAGGAGCGACGCCGCGCCACCCGCACCCGCTCGATCAAGGCCTGGTACCGAAACGGTTCGCTCATGGCCGGCATGATCATCACCGGTCTGCTCGTCCTGGTTGCCGTCCTCGCGCCGGTGATCGCCCCGTACAGCCCGATCACCCAGCACCTCACCGACGCACTCCAGCCCACGAGCCCCGCGCACTGGCTCGGCACCGACAAATATGGTCGGGATGTACTGTCCCGGCTCATCTGGGGCGCCCAGGTCGATCTGCGGGTCGGCTTTCTCGCGGTTCTCATCCCGTTCGTCATCGGTTCGATTCTCGGCGGGATCGCCGGCTACTTCGGCGGGTGGCTCGATACGGTGCTGATGCGGATCGTCGATATCTTCTTCGCCTTCCCGTTCTACGTCATGGTCATCGTCCTGGTCTTCATCTTCGGCTCAGGAGAGTTCAGCATCTACATCGCCATCGCTGCGGTCTCCTGGGTGTCCTACGCGAAAATCGTTCGAGGCGAAGTTCTCATCGCCAAGAAGCAGGACTACGTCGTCGCCGCCCGTCTCGGCGGCATGTCCCACGCACGCATCCTGGTCAGGCACATCGGGCCGAACGTGCTGTCGCAGGCGATCATCTACGGCATGAGCGACATCGTGATGGACATCATGGCGATCGTCACGCTCGGCTACCTCGGACTCGGCATCGCACCACCCACCGCCGAGTGGGGAAGCATGATCAACGACGGCCAGGAATTCATCACCACCCATTGGCAGCAGGCGACCATCCCCGGTCTCGTAGTGGTCGTGACCAGCCTCGGCCTCTCCTGGCTCGGCGATGGCCTCTCTGACCTGCTCAGCCCCGAAAGGAGGAAGTGACCATGGCAACACCACTGCTCAGCGTGTCATCGCTCACCATCGGCATCCGTCGCAAAGGCCAGCCGGACACGGTCATCGTGGACAGCCTGTCGTTCGACATCCAGAAGGGCGAGCGATTCGGGATCGTCGGCGAATCCGGTTCTGGAAAGTCCCTGACTCTCCGCGCCATCGCCGACCTGCTTCCGAAGGGCGTCGAAGTGCTCTCCGGCAGCATCCGCTACGACGGTGCAGAACTGATCGGCATGCCGGCGGCCCAGCGACGAAAGCTGATGGGTCCGGAGATCGCAATGATCTTCCAGGAGCCGATGACCGCGCTCAATCCGGTCGTCCGGGTCGGCGAGCAAATCGCGGAGGGGCCCCGTCGCTACCTCGGGCTGTCGAAGCAGGCCGCCGCGGAGCTCGCCATCGAGATGATGGCGAAGACCGGCATCCCCGATCCGGCTCGCCGGGCCCGTGCCTACCCGCACGAACTCTCTGGCGGACTCCGACAGAGGATCATGATCGCGATGGCGCTGTCCTGCGGCCCGAAACTCCTGCTCTGCGACGAACCGACCACCGCCCTCGACGTGACGGTGCAGCACCAGGTGCTCAGGGTGCTCGAAGAGCTGTGCGCCGACTCGGGCGCATCACTCGCCTTCGTCACCCACGACCTCGCCGTGGTGAATCAGACCTGCACGGACCTCGCGGTCATGTATGCCGGCCACATCGTCGAATCCGGGCGAGTCGCCGAGGTGTTCTCCGATCCGCGTCATCCGTACACGAAGGGCCTGCTCGACTCCGCTCCGGACTTCGACCAGCCCGATCGTGAACTGGTTTCGATCCCCGGATTCCCGCCGAACCTGGCCGCGCGGCCGAGCGGATGCCCGTTCGCCCCCCGGTGCCAGTTCGCGGTCGAGGCCTGCACGACGGCGATGCCACCGACGGACGAGGTGGCACCAGGCCACTTCGCGGCCTGCTTCGAGTCCGCCCGTATCTTCGAGGGGGCTGCAGCATGACCGAGACACCGGTTCTCCGCGTCGCGAACATCACCAAGACGTATCACCTCGGCAGCACGCTCATCGATAAGCTGTCCCGCGACCCGAACAAGCATTCGAGCCTGCGCGCACTCGACGGGGTGGATCTTCGCCTGAACAAGGGCGAGATCCTGGCGCTGGTCGGCGAGTCTGGCTCCGGCAAGTCGACCCTGGCCAAGATCCTGGTCGGCAGCAGCACCGCAACCTCTGGCGAGCTCGACTACCACGGCAATCCGATGCCGACCCATCGGAGCAAGGATGCGAGCCGTCGCATCCAGATGGTCTTCCAGGATCCGTATTCTTCGCTGAATCCCCGGATCTCGGTCGGATCGATGCTGAAGGAGCTGCTGCTTCTGCACAAGATCGTGCCGCGCGGCGAGGTGAAGAAGGAGAGCATCCGGCTCCTGAACCTGGTCGGCCTCGAGGAGGACGCGCTCGACGCGTACCCCAGCCAGTTCTCCGGCGGCCAGCGCCAGCGCATCGCCATCGCGCGAGCACTTGCCGTCCGGCCCGACATCCTCATCGCCGACGAGCCGGTGTCGGCACTCGACGTGTCCGTGCAGGCCACCATCCTCGAGTTGTTCGCGCAGCTGCAGAGGGATCTCGGCCTCAGCATCCTGTTCGTGGCGCACAACCTCGCCGTCGTGCAGCACCTCAGCCAGCGTGTCGCCGTCATGTACCTCGGTCGCATCGTCGAGGTTGCCGACACAGCCGAGCTGTTCAGCAACCCGCGGCATCCGTACACCAGGGCACTCATCGACTCCATCCCGCGGATGGCCGCCGGAAGCGTCAACGATGAGTTCGTGCTCGAGGGCGACCCGCCGAGCCCCTTCAACGTGCCGTCCGGCTGCCGGTTCAATCCGCGCTGCCCGTACGCGACGGATGCCTGTCGAGAGATCGACCCGGCACTGGCCACGGTAGCCCCAGGGCACGAAAGCGCCTGTATTCGGGCGGATGAACTAAATGAGCTCGCTGCGGCGGGCACGAAAAACAACTAGGAGCACCACAGGTGAAGGTTTGGATGTCGTTGGACATGGAGGGCGTCGCCGGCGTCGTCGATTGGGAGCAGTGCCGCCCGGGAAGCGGCGCAGCGTATGCGCTCGGTTGTGAGCTACTGCAGGACGAGGTCAACGCGGCGATCGAGGGCGCCATCGCCGGCGGAGCGACCGAGATCGTCTTGAACGACTCGCACAGCAGGATGGCCAACCTCGACCCGCGGAAGATCGCCGGAGGCGCGCAGTACCTCTCCGGGCGGCACAAGCCGCGGTACATGATGCAGGGCCTCGACGAGTCATTCGACGCCGCATTCTTCGTCGGCTACCACGGTTCGATCTCTGGCAGACCGTCGACCATGTCGCACACCTACAACCCCGAGGTATTCTCCGGGGCCAAGATCAACGGGACGTACGTCGGGGAGAGCGGCATCAACGCCCTCGTCGCCGACCACTATCGGGTTCCGATCGCGTTCGTCTCCGGCGACTCGGTCACCTGGGAGGAGACTGAGCCGTTCGCGGCGGGCGGGGTCAACGTCGTGACCAAGACCTCGATCACGAGGGCGAGCGCCCTGAACCTGCATCCGACCGAGTCCTGCCGACTGATCCGGGAAGGCGCGGAGCTCGCGCTCACCCGGGTGGCCGGCGGCAGCGTGGCACTGCCGAACATCGCACGCCCCGCGGTCCTCGACCTCGAATTCCAGACCGCGGACATGGCGGAGGTCGCGACCTGGGCGCGTGACGTCGAACGCACCGACGAGCGCGGGGTGCGCATCGAGGGCGACGATCTCCTGTCGATCTTCACGTCATTCGTCGCCGTCAACTACATCACTCGTCAAGCTGGGGGTCGCTAAGAAATGCCTGTCCACGAAGAAGCAATCGCTCGTCCTGCCGGCATCCGGCTCTGGGATGTCGCGCCGCAGAACGGTTTCGCTCTCGCCCTTCACGGCGGAGCCGGCGGCCTGATCGAGGAGCTGTCGAGCGAGGGGACGGATGCGTTCGAAGAGGGCCTGGCCATCGCCCACGCCGCCGGTCGCGCGATTCTGGAGCGAGGCGGCCACGCACTGGACGCCGTCTGTGCCACTGTCGAGCAATTGGAGAACCACCGGCTGTTCAACGCGGGACGCGGCGCGGCACTGACCGCGCTCGGCGGGGTCGAACATGACGCATCGGTCATGGACGGATCCGGCGAGGCCGGCGCGATCGCGGCCTCCCGCCACGCCAAGAACCCGGTCTACGTCGCCCGCAGCGTGATGGAGAAGAGCCCGCACCTGTTCCTGGTCTCCCCCAGCAAAGAGATGGTGATCGACTGGGGCCACGAGACCGCCGAACAGGAGTACTTCATCACAGAGCCGCGTCAGCGCCAGCTGGCAAGGATCCAGGCCAGCCAGCTGGTCGCGCCGAGGCATGGAACCGTCGGAGCGGTTGCCCGCGACTCCCATGGACGGGTGGCAGCGGCCACCTCGACCGGCGGCATGGTCAACCAGCAGCTCGGTCGGGTCGGCGACACGCCGATCATCGGCGCGGGCAACTACGCTCGCAACGAGTTCGCCGCAATCTCCTGCACGGGAGAGGGAGAGGCATTCATCCGCGGCGTCGTCGCGTACGACATCGTCGCCAGGATGCGCTACCTCGGCTCAGAGCTGCCGGAGGCGGTCGCCGCGACGATCGAAACCGAACTCACGGCGAATCACTCGAGTGGCGGCCTGGTCAGCGTCGGCGGGGACGGCCGAGTCGTTGTCGCACACAACTCCCCACGGATGTTCGCCGCGTTCGAAGACGAGAACGGACTGGTACTGCTTACCTGACACCATCCCGGCGGATGCAGACCGGTCACGGTCGGCATCCGCCCCGACTCCTCCTCATACCGGGCATTCACGAGAAAGTGAGCATGGCGATGATCAACGACGAGATCTTCACGCGCATGGGTGAACTCAGCCCAGCGGAGAAAAAAGTGGCACGCGCGCTGCTCTCCAGCTACCCGGGAGCGGGTCTGGAGAGCGCGGCGACCCTCGCCAAGTCGGCTGGCACCAGCACGCCGACGGTTCTCCGCCTGGTCAGCCGTTTGGGGATCGGAAGCTATCCAGACTTCCAGCGCAGGCTGCGCGACGAGATCACCAACCACATGAAGAGCCCGGTGAGCCGCACCGAGCACGGCAAACTTCACCGGGACGAGGACGGCCTCCTGCAAGGGGCGGTCGCCGACAAGGTGGCCATGATCGAGAGCATGGCCCTCAGCGTGCCGCCGAGTGAGTTCGACCGTGCGGTACAGGTGCTCGCATCCAGGCCACGCCACGTCACCATCTCCGGCGGATACTTCACCAGGTACCTGGCGATGCTGCTCGCGACCCAGCTGGACCAGGCCATCGACAACGTCGACTTCATCGCAGAGCCACTCGGGCGGGACGTTGGCAAGTTCCTGAGGCTCGGCCCCGGATCGGTGGCGATCATCCTCGACTTCCGTCGGTACGAGCTGTTGTCCACCCGCGCGGCGGAGCTCGCGAAGAGGCAGGGCGCGACGGTCATCGTTATCACCGACCAGGAGCTCTCCCCCGCTGTAGACAGCGCGGACATAGTGCTCCCGGTCACCGTCGACGGCATCCCGTTCGACTCGGTCGTCGGCGTCGTTGCCCTCCTCGAGACCCTCGTCGAGGCGGTGCTGCTCGCCGCGGGCGATCGGGGAATCGCCCGGATGAAGCTTTGGGAAGAATCCGTGCTCCTTGCGCGTGCGTACCGCGACTCCGCGGAGAACCACAGTATCGAAGAGAGAGAAGAAGACTGACATGGCAGAACTCGACGGAATGGTCGCGGTAGTGACCGGGACGGCCCAGGGCATCGGACGCGAGATCGCCGATCGAATCAAGGCGAGCGGTGCGACGGTGCACGAGGTCGACAAGGATACGGTCGACCTCAGCGACTCGGCCGCGGTCGAAGCGTTCTTCGCGGGCATCGGCGACGTCGACATCCTGGTCAACGTCGCGGGTGGGGTCGTAGGCCAGACGCACAAGCCGATCGACGAGGTGACCGATGACTCGTGGAACGCGGTGATCGCCGCGAACCTGACGACCACGATGAATTGCACGAGGGCTGCCGCCAGGGTGATGAAGAAGCGCGGATACGGCCGGATCGTGAACATCTCCTCCGGAGCGGGACGCAGCGTGAGCCTCACCGGCATCCAGGCCTACACGACGGCGAAGGCCGCCCAGATCGGATTCACCAGGCAGATGGCTCACGAACTCGGCCAGTACGGCATTACCGTGAACTGCATCGCCCCTGGATTCGTCCTGTCGAACCCGACCACGCAGGCACAGTGGGAGAGCTACGGCGAGGACGGGCAGCGCGCACTCCTCGAGCGGATCGCCACCCGCAAGACCGGAACTCCGGCGGACATCGCCAGGGGGGTCGAGTTCTTCGTCGCCCCCGACGCCGGCTGGGTTAGTGGCCAGACCATCTCGATCGACGGGGGGCACTCGCTCTTCTAAGCCACCAGGCAGGGAAGACGGCGAACAATCATGACGACTCCAGAATCGGATGCCTCCGCGCGCCTCGCCGCGCTTGGCGAAAGCTACTTCACCACTCAGCACAGCTACGACCCGTACAACGCAACCCTGCTCGGCCTCGGCGAGTTCGATTACCTGCCGGGTGACCCGAGCCTTGATGCCAGCGAGAAGGCGTCGGCCGATCTCGCCGCAATCGGAGAACAGGTTGCCGCTATCGATTCGGCTGCCCTGAGCGAGGCCGACCTGATCGACCACAGCGTTCTGACGGTCCTGGTGCGCGGTGCGCAGCAGGAGGCACAGCACTCGCTCTGGGCCGGCAACGCTTCCGCGAAGAGCTATGTGAGCCGCCAGGCTCTCATCTTCCAGACCATGCCGGCGATGACCGTCACCGACGACGACAGTGCAGAGCGCTACCTCGATCGTCTCTCCGGCGTCGGCGGGGTGCTGGCATCCCTCGGCGACCGTTACGCGGTCGAAGCCGGTCGCGGACGGATTCCCACCGCGCTCGGCATCACCCACTCCGTGCAGCAGCTCGAGGGATACCTTGCCCTCGGCGTGCAGGGCGACGCGCTTCTTGCGCCGGTCCGGGCATCCGGAAACGCGGCGGCCATCGAGCGGGCGACGAGCATCCTGGAGAACGACGTGCACCCGGCCATGGCGGCTCTCGCCGCACGCCTGCGCACCGAATTCCTGCCAGGGGCGCGTCCAAACGACCAGGTAGGCATTAAGTTCATCGCCGGCGGAGACGAAGGCTACGCTGCGACGGTCGCCCGTCACACGACGACAACCCTCACTCCAGCGGAGATCCACCAGATCGGGCTCGACGTGCTCGAGGAGATGAAGCCGGAGTGGAGCGAGGTCGGCCAGCGCGCAATCGGCGAGGGCGACTTCACCGTCATCGCAGAACGGATGCGCGCGGACCTGTCGCTGCGGTTCGACACGAGCGAGCAGATCGTCGGGATGGCGCAGTCCGCCCTCGACCGCGCCAACGCGGTTCGCAGGCAGTACTACCCGGACTACGACATCCCCGAGTGCGTCATCGAGGAGATCAACCCGATCGATGCGGAGCACACGGCGCTCGCCTACTATCGGCCGCCGGCCGTTGACGGCAGCAGGCCCGGCGCGCACTGCCTGGTCGCATCCGACCCGCAGGAACGGTTCCGCTTCGAATACGAAGCGCTCGCCTTCCACGAGTCGGTTCCTGGCCACCACATGCAGCTCGCGATGGCGCAGAAGCTCGACATCCCACGCTACCGCCGGTACCTCGACGTCGAAGCCTGCAGTTTCAACGAGGGCTGGGGCCTCTACTCCGAGCAGTTCGCAGACGAGATCGGGCTGTATAGCGACGATGTCTCCCGGCTCGGGATGCTGTCGTTCCGAGCGCTCCGCGCCTGCCGCCTGGTCGTCGACACCGGCATCCACCACTTCGGCTGGTCCAGGGAGCGGGCGATCGAGTTCATGTGGGACCACACCGCGACGACGCGTTCGCATGTGCGCAACGAGATCGACCGCTACATCGCCTGGCCAGGCCAGGCACTCGCCTACATGATCGGCCGCCGCGAGATCCTGCGGCTTCGCGAGCAGGCAAAACAGCAGCTCGGCTCTCGCTTCTCGATCATCGATTTCCACGGCACGCTGCTCGGCAGCGGCTCGGTTCCGCTCTCGGTACTCGGCGACAACGTCGCGCGCTGGACATCCAGCGTCGCGCAAGACAACTAAAGAGGACGGATAGACCATGGATGTAACCATCAACGGAGCACGACTCAATGTCGAGGTGTTCGGACCAGAGGACGGACCGGTGCTGATCGCTCACCACGGCGGTGGCGGAATCGGCTCCCTCGCCGAACCGAAGGGCACCTTTGGCCCTCTCGCCGACCGCTTCCGCGTCATCGTCTTCGACGCGCGCGGCTGTGGCCTGAGCGAAGGAATCGCCCCGTACTCGCACGAGCAGTGGGCAGCGGATGTCGACGGCCTCAGGCAGTGGGCCGGTGCGGACAAGATCGTGGTCGCCGGCGGCTCGTACGGCGGATTCATCGCCCTGGAGTACGCGGTCCGCTACCCGGAGCACGTCTCCGCGGTCATCCTGCGCGATACATCGCCGGATGGCGCAAACCTCGAGATC
>JAODMG010000040.1 GCA_025464895.1 Microbacteriaceae bacterium
ATCCATTCGACCAGCTCCACACCGGTGATCGACTCTGTAACCGGGTGTTCCACCTGCAGGCGGGTGTTCACCTCCAGGAAGGATGCCTCTCGGCGTATGGAGTCGTAGACGAATTCGACGGTGCCAGCGGAACGGTATCCGATCGACGCGCACAGCTCGCGGGATGTGGCATGGAGCATCGCCCGGAGGTCCTCGGGGAGGTCGAAGGCGGGCGCCTCCTCCACCACCTTCTGGTTGCGACGCTGCAGTGAACAGTCCCGGTCGCCGAGACTGACCACGAACCCGTGTCCATCGCCGAACACCTGCACTTCGATGTGCCGCGCGTTCTCGATGAATCTCTCGGCGAACACAGATCCGCTGCCGAAGCTCTGGCTGGCAACCCGCTGGATCGAGACGAATGCGGAACGCACCTCGTCGACCGTCCGGCACACCTGCATGCCGATTCCGCCCCCTCCGCCGGTCGCCTTGAGGATGATCGGAAAGCCGAGTTCCTGCGCCGCGGCGACGGCGGAATCGACGTCTGGCAACACCTCGGTGCCCCGCACCATCGGGAGTCCTGCCCGGGCGGCGGCGCGGCGTGCCGTGTCCTTCGCGCCAAAGACGGAGAGCTGCTCTGGTGTCGGCCCGACGAACAGCAGGCCGGCCGCCTCGACCTCACTGGCGAACTCGGCGTTCTCCGACAGGAACCCGTAGCCGGGGTGGATCGCCTCGGCACCGCTCTCCCTGGCTGCCGCCAGGATCCGCTCGCCGTCGAGGTACGACTCGCGCGGGGACTCAGGGCCAATGCAGATGGCGACGTCGGCGAGAGCAACGTGCGGTGCGCCACGATCCACCTCGGAGAAGACCGCGACGGTGCGAAGACCGAGCTCCTTGGCGGAGCGGATGATGCGGCAGGCGATCTCGCCGCGATTGGCCACGAGCAGCGTGGAATAGCCGAGCGTCGCAGAGTTGTCCATGGCCGCAGAAGTCCTGCCGTTCTTGTAAATCGAACCTCGACGGTCGTCCCGATCCCGGGATCAGGACCCGTATCTATCATCTGATAGTTTTAGTCGCGATTTCACCAGAAGGTGTTAAATCTAGGTAACAGCGTTCGGCTCAGCGTGGTGCCGGCGAACCGCACCATCCGGTCCAGCCAAGGAGTTCGACGCATGGAAACAACCGCATCCGACCGCGTCGCCCGCGCCTTCGCCCGCCTCCGAGAGGCCGACCGGCCCGAGGTCTGGATCACCCTGCGGGACGAAGCGGATGTCACGGCAGAGGCCACCGAGATCGACCTCAGGGTCGCGGCTGGTGAGTCGCTCCCTCTCGCCGGGATGGTGTGCGCCATCAAGGACAACATCGACGTTGTTGGGTTGCCGACCACCGCAGCGCATCCGGAATTCTCTCACCTGCCGGAGCGGTCGGCCACGGTTGTCAATCGACTCCGCGACGCCGGAGCGATCGTGCTCGGCAAGACCAACCTCGACCAGTTCGCGACCGGCCTCGTCGGCACTCGGAGCCCGTACGGCGCCGTGCGGAACGCAGTGTTCCCCGACCGGGTCTCGGGCGGATCGTCCTCCGGATCCGCCGTCGCCGTCGCCCTCGGTATCGTCGACTTCTCGCTCGGCACGGACACTGCGGGCTCGGGTCGGGTTCCAGCGGCGCTCAACGGGATCGTCGGCATCAAGGGCACTCGCGGGATCGTCCCGGTCGACGGAGTGGTTCCCGCCGGCCGGAGCTACGACTGTGTGACCGCGTTCGCGGCGACGGTCGCGCTGGCCACAGTTGTGATGTCGATTATTTCGGGCGTCAGCGATGTCGACCCGGTCTCCAGGGCCTGGCCGGCGGATGTGGCGCTCTCGGCGCCGCCGATTCCGCGGATCGCCATTCCCGCGCCGGAGTTCCTCGCCCCGCTCTCCGACGATCGACGCGCGCTGTTCCAGGCATCCGTCGACACGCTCGTCGCCGCCGGCGCCGTGGTCGCCGAGATCGACATCACCCCGTTCCTCGAATGCGCGACCCTGCTCTACGGCGGTGCGCTCGTCGCAGAACGCTACGCGGCGTACGGCGAGTTCATCGCCGCGCATCCGGTCGGGGCAGACCCGACGGTGGCGAAGATCGTCGCCGGGGCCGCGGGCAGGCACGGATACGACGTGGTGAAAGACCAGGACAGGGTCGCGAACTACCGAATCGAGGCTGTGCGACTGCTGAACGGATTCGCCGCCATGCTCGTGCCGACCGCCCCGGAGCATCCGACCATCGCCGCAGTCGCGGATGATCCGATCGGGGTGAATTCCCGAATGGGCATATACACGAACTTCATGAACCTGCTCGACCTGGCGGGGGTCGCGGTTCCCGCCGGACAGACAGAAGACGGCCTCTTCGGCGTCACCGTCGTGGTGCGCGGTTTCGAGGACCAGATCGCGATCGACCTCGCCAGTATTCTCACCGGGGAGGCGCCGGTCGTGCTGCCGACCGACGCGATCGAACTCGCGGTGTTCGGCGCTCACCTCGACGGCGAACCACTCAACGGACAACTCGTCACCCTCGGCGCCCGCTTCGTTTCGGCGACCAGAACCTCCGACGACTATCGGATGTACGCGCTGCCCGGCGCCATGCCGAAGCCCGGCGTCGTGCGCGTCGAGCCAGGTAGCGGCGTGCGACTCGACGGCGAGATCTGGGCGCTCTCCTCCGGCGCGCTCGGACGTTTCCTCGCCGCGCTTCCGCAACCGATGTCGCTCGGCAAGATCCTCCTCGACGACGGCCGCGAGGTTCTCGGGTTCGGCTGCAGCTGGCCGAAGGGCCAGGACATCAGCTCATTCGGCGGCTGGCGCGCCTACCTCGCGTCGCTGGCCACCTGAGCCCTGTCGTCGGCGATGACATCGGGAGGATGATCGACGCATGCTCAGCGTGCTGCTCGCCTTCCTCGGGTCGCTGATCTATGGCGGAAGCGACTTTTTCGGCGGGCTCGCGGCACGCAAGCTGAGCTCGATCAAGGTCACGGCGATCAACTCGGTCAGCGGCGTCGTGCTGCTGCTGCTCGTGTCCACGGTCGTCGAGGCACGCTGGAGCCTGCCGGCGCTCGTGTTCGGCGGGCTCGCCGGGCTGTCTGGCGCCGTCGCACTCGCGCTGCTCTACGCCTGCCTCGCGATCGGGCCGATGAGCATCCTCGCACCGATCATGGCGCTCGTCTCGGCTGTCGTCCCGATCGGTGTCGGATTCGCCCGCGGCGAGCGTCTCAGCACGATCGGCTACCTGGGTCTCATCGTCGGTCTGGTGTCGATCGTGCTCATCTGCTTCGTGCCGGATGCTCGCGCCGCCAGGCCGAGCGGCCGCGGGATCCTCATGGCGGTCGGCGCCGGGCTCGCCGTCGGGCTGTACCTCGTCTTCATCGACCTATCGCCCGCCGACAGCGGCCTGTCGCCGCTCATCGCCACGTTCGCGGTCGCCGGACTCGCCACCGGCGGCATCCTGCTCGCCAGGACGACAATCGCCGCGATGGCCGGGCAGAGGATTCCGCGCGGCACGATTCGGCCAGCCGGCACACGCCAATCAGCGGGCTCGCTCTGGCGTGGACCGGTCGGCCTGTCGATCTATTCGGGACTTACGGATGCAACCGCGTGCATCCTCTTCCTGGTCGCGCTGAGGATTGGCGACCTCTCCGTGGTGTCCGTCCTGAACGCGCTGTCGCCGGCCGGCACCATCCTGCTGGCCGGCGTCGTCCTCCGGGAACGAATCGCGGTCGTGCAATGGATCGGCCTCGCGGTCGCGCTGGCGGCGGCGGCCATGCTGGCGCTCGCCTGAGCCGCCCGAGTGCCGGCGTCCACCCGCAACTCGGCGAAGCTACCGGTCTGGGATCAGTCGCTTTCCGAGGCTGACCACCGGGTCCTGCTCGTACCCGAGCGCGCGATAGAAGCCCAGCACCGCGTCATTGTCCGCGCGCACCTGGAGGTTGAGCTTCGGACATCCGCGCTCCACAAGGAGACGCTCGCCCTCGGCCATGATCATTCGCCCAAGCGAACGTCCGCGCATGGACGGCGCGACACCGAGGTAGTGCACCCAGCCCCTCGTGCCGTCGAAACCGAACATCGCGGAGGCGACGATCACCCCGTCGACAACGCCGACCAGGAACAGCTCCGGCTGCTCGGTCAGCTTGCGCTCGATGTCGAGCTGCGGATCGTTCCACGGGCGAACGAGCCCGCAGTCCTGCCAGAGCCGGATGACGTCGTCGCTTTCCCCGGAACGGAACGGTCGAATCTCCATGGCCCCATTCTCGTGGCAGCGCGACCGTCGCCGCGCCGCGTTCCAGAGCGGACCCTTCTGAACACCCCGGCATCCATCGATAGAATCGGTCAATGGAATTGCGCCAACTCGAACACTTTGTCGCCGTCGCCGAGGAACGGCACTTCACCCGGGCCGCCGATTTGCTGCAGATCTCGCAGTCCGGGCTGTCCGCCTCGATCCGGGCGCTGGAGGCCGAGCTCGGTACATCGCTCTTCATCCGCAGCACCCGCCGGGTCGAACTCACGGCGGCCGGCCAGGCGCTTCTCGCTGACTCGCTGCGCACCCTCGCCAGCGCAGCCGCGGCCCAGAACGCCGTTGCCGCCGTGCGCGGACTCGTTCGCGGCCGGCTCACCGTCGGGGCAGAACCGTGTCTCGGATCGGTGGATGTCGCGGCGGAACTCGGCCAGTTCCGCACCGCGAACCTCGGCGTCGAGGTGCGGCTGCGCTTCGCCGGTTCTGTCGAGCTGCTCGACAGCGTTGCGACCGGCCGGACGGATGTCGCGCTCGTCGTCGCGACCGGCAGCACGCCACCCGGGGTGCAACTACGGCCGCTCAGCAGGCAGAAGATGGTCGTGCTGTGCCACCGGGATCATCCGTTTGCGACGAGGACCGAGGTAGACCTCGAGTCCCTGCAAACCGAGACGCTCGTCGGCTTCCAGTCGGGCTGGGGCGCCCAGGTTCTCGCACGCCGGGCCTTTGCCGCGGCCGGCTTCGACTACCGAGCGGCCATGGAGGTCAACGACGTTCATCCGCTGCTCGACCTGCTCGGCTACAACCTCGGGGTGGCGGTCGTCCCGGCCAGCTTCGGGTTGAAGCGCCCCGAGACGCTCATCGCCATACCATTGCCTGCCGATGTGCCGGAATGGGTTGTTGCGGTCGCTGTGGCGGACGAGCCGAGCCCGGCCGCCACAGCGTTTCTCGCACAGTTGTCGGAGGATGACTCCGATCAGGCTGCGTCGAGCGTCGCCAGCTCCTCGCCAGACAGCGTGATCTCCGCCGCCTGAACCGAATTGCGGATGCTCTCCGGACGCGATGCACCCGGGATCGGGATCACGTGAGGAGACTTGGACAGGTGCCAGGCGAGCGCGACGACCTGGGGGGTCAGCCCGCGCTCGTTCGCCACGGCCTGGAATGGCGCGAAGCGGTCACCGAGCGCTGACGCGGAGCTGATTCCGCCGAGTGGGCTCCACGGCAGGAACGCGACGCCGAGTTCGTCGGCAACCACCAGCTCCGGCTCGCTGCTGCGGAACGCGGGGGAGTACTGGTTCTGCACCGAGACGAGCCGTCCGCCGAGGATCTCCTGGGCGAGCCGGATCTGGTCCGGGTTGGCGTTCGAGATTCCGGCCATCCGGATCTTCCCGTCGTCGAGCAGGTCGCGGATGGCGCCGACCGAGTCCGCGTAGTCGACCGCCGGGTCTGGACGGTGGAACTGGTACAGCCCGATCGCGTCGCCGCCGAGGCGTTTGAGCGATGCATCCGCCGCCTGCTTGATGTACTCGGGACGTCCGTCCACATACCAGCTGCCGTCGCCCGGGCGGAGGTGCCCGCCCTTGGTCGCGACGAGGACCGCCGAGGTGTCGCCGCCCCAGGAGGCGATGGCCTTGGCGATCAGCGACTCGTTGTGGCCGACCTCGTTCGCGTGCAGGTGGTACGCGTCCGCGGTGTCGAAGAAGGTCACGCCTTCCTCGAGTGCCGCGTGGATGGTCGCGATGGAGCGCGCCTCATCCGGTCGTCCTTCGATCGACATCGGCATGCCGCCGAGGCCGATCGCGCTTACTTCGACTTCGCCTATTTTGCGGGTCTTCATAGTGGTTCCTTCGTGTTTCGGGTTGGAGGTCGGGTGTGCGGTGGGCTACCAGGCGTAGTGCTCTGGCGCCGTCTTCTTGCCCGGGAAGATCTCGTCGAGACGGGCGAGGGCGGATGCGTCGAGCTTCACGTCGAGCGCCCGAACGGCGGAGTCCAGCTGGTCCTGGGTACGCGGCCCGATGATCGGCGCGGTGACGGCGGGCTGGTGCAGCAGCCAGGCCAGACCGACGTCGCCTGGCTCCTGGCCGAGCTCTTCCGCGAAGTCCTCGTACTGTCCGATCGCGTCGCGGTGCGTGGCGAGGGTCTCGGCGGCACGTCCCTCGAGACGACGCTTTCCGTCGCGCTCCTTGCGAAGCACTCCGCCGAGCAGGCCGCCCTGCAGCGGCGACCACGGGATGATGCCGACGCCGTTGCCCTGCGCTGCGGGGATCACCTCGAGCTCGATGTCGCGGGTCAGCAGGTTGTAGATCGACTGCTCGCTCACGAGCCCGGTGAAGTTGCGGCGACGCGCCTCGGCCTGGGCGGTGGCGATGTGCCAGCCGGCGAAGTTGCTGCTGCCCGCATACAGGATCTTGCCCTGCGCGACGGCGGTCTCCATGGCCTGCCAGATCTCGTCCCACGGGCTATCCCGGTCGACGTGATGGAACTGGTAGAGATCGATGTAGTCGGTCTGCAGGCGCTTGAGGCTCGCATCCAGCGCGCGGCGGATGTTGAGTGCCGAGAGCTTGCCGTCGTTCGGCCAGTCGCTCATCTCGCCATACAGCTTGGTTGCGAGCACGGTGCGCTCACGGCGGTTCTCACCCTTGGCGAACCAGCGTCCGACGATCTCTTCCGTGGCGCCGGCGCCGAGACGGCCGCCATAGCGATTGGCGGTGTCGAAGAAGTTGATGCCGTACTCGTGAGCGGAGTCCATGATCTTGTGGGAATCCGGCTCGCTCGTCTCCGGACCGAAGTTCATGGTTCCGAGGCAGAGTCGTGAAACTGACAGGCCTGAGCGGCCGAGATGCGTGTAGTCCATATTCTTATGCTCACGCGATCGATGTCATGTGTCCAACCGGTCGGACGGATGCCACTGTGCGGTCCCACTTCTCAATCCGTTCGAGCTGCGTATTCCCGGTCATCCGGCCCGCAATGGCAGCAAAGTGAACCGCTCATGGGATATTTTTCATCGATTCGACGATCGGATTTCGCGGATGTTCGGTTGATCCGAATTCGCTGAAAACGACCTGTGTTCGAGTGTCGCGGTCCCGTTGCGTTCTGCCTGAGCTGCGGACACGGTGTCGCCGGCCACGGGACGACGAAGGCGCCCACCCGTTCGGGTGGACGCCTTCGTGTCACAACTGCGGGCGCTACAGCGCTGCGAGCTCCTCGAGCACGGCGTCACCGGGCGCCGCGTTCGACATCGACGCCGTGATCTCGGCGCGGCCGAGCAGTTCGTCCATGCGGCGACGTCGCGCCTTCGAAATGAGCGTCACGACCGTTCCGACCTTGCCGGCCCGGCCGGTACGACCAGAGCGGTGCAGGTAGGTCTTGTACTCGTCCGGTGCGTCGGCCTGGATCACGAGCGAGATGTCATCGACGTGGATGCCGCGGGCAGCAACATCCGTCGCCACCAGCACATTCACCCGGCCGCTGGTCAACAGCGACAGGTTGCGCGTGCGGCGCGACTGGTTGAGGTCACCGTGCAGGCTCGTCGCCGGGATGCCGGCGTCTTCGAGCTGGTCCGCGAGCTGCTCCGCGAACGCACGGGTGCGGGCGAAAATCAGCGTCTTGCCTGCTCCCGCCGCGAGCTGCTCGATGATGCGGGTCTTGTCGCGCTGCTCGATGAGCAGAACGCGGTGGTCGATCGTCGAAGAGGCCTGGTCCTCACCGGCGACCTCGTGCACGGCCGGATCGACCAGGAACTGCTTGACCAGGGTGGCAACACCCTTGTCGAGGGTGGCCGAGAACAGCAGCTTCTGGCCGCCATCCTTGGTCTCCTGCAGGATGCGCTGCACCGGCTCGAGGAAGCCCAGGTCGCACATGTGGTCGGCTTCGTCGAGCACGGTCACGTAGACCTCGCTCAGGTCGAGGCGACCCTGTTCGATCAGGTCTTCGACGCGTCCTGGGGTCGCGATCACGATGTCGACACCGCGCTGCAGGGTCGAAACCTGCTTGTACTGCGGAACGCCACCGACGATCGTGGTGGTGAACAGACCGACGCTGCGGGCGATCGGCTGCACAGTGCGGTCGATCTGCATGGCAAGTTCGCGGGTGGGTGCGAGGATCAGGGCGCGGGGCTTGCGGCCCGGCTTGCGTCCGGCTCCACCGTTGTTCTCCATCAGGCGCTCGACGAGCGGAGCACCGAAGGCGATGGTCTTGCCCGAGCCGGTCTTGCCACGTCCGAGAACGTCTTTGCCCGCGAGCACGTCCGGGATGGTTGCGGCCTGGATGGCGAACGGAGACTCAGCACCCATCGCGGCGAGCTGGCGGGAGATGTTGTCGCCGAGGCCGAGGTCGCGGAAGGTCTTGCCGTTTACTTCACCCGCGGTGATGACCTGCGCCTCGAGACGCTCGAGAACGACGTCGTCGTGTGGTGCCGAGTGCGAACCGGCGTCACGGCTCGGGTACAGGTCGCTGTCACGGCGCGGCGGACGGTCGGCGAAATCGCGACGCGGTGCGCGGTCGTCGAACGAACGCTTCGGGCGATCGTTGTAGGACGGACGCTCTGTGTTCGGGCGATCGCCATAGGAAGGACGCTCGGTGCGAGCGGGACGATCGTTGTACGACGGGCGCTCGGTACGAGCCGAACGGTCGTTGTACGACGGACGCTCAGTGCGAGCGGCACGATCGCCGGTTGCCGGACGGTCGCCGTAGGCGGGACGCTCGGTACGAGCCGGACGATCGTTGTACGACGGGCGGTCAGTGCGCGGGGCGCGGTCGTTGTACGAAGGGCGCTCGGTGCGGTCGCCATACGACGGACGCTCCGTGCGAGCCGGACGGTCGCCATACGACGGACGCTCAGTGCGAGCCGGACGGTCGCCATAAGAAGGACGCTCCGTGCGAGCGGCACGATCGCCGGTCGCCGGTCGGTCACCATAGGAAGGACGGGCCGGACGGTCGCCGTAGGCGGGACGCTCGGTGCGAGCCGGACGGTCGTTGTACGACGGACGCTCCGTGCGGGCCGGGCGGTCGCCATAGGACGGACGCTCGGTGCGCTGCGGGCGGTCACCGTAGGCCGGACGCGCCGGTCGCTCGTTGGTCGGGGTCCAGTTGGGGCGGCGGTCGTCACCGGTCGGGCGGTCGCCGGTGCGGGCGGCACGCTCATCCGCGTTCCAACGCTTCTTGGCCGGAGCGGCGGAATCCTCGCGGAAACCGCGGTGGTTCGGACTGCGGCTGCCGGAACCCTTTGGTCCTGCGGCGGAGTCGTACTTCTTGGCCGGACGGCCGGTCGCGGGCTTTTTGCCTGCGTTGAATTTATTCGTGGGCATAGTTCTTTCCGGGTTGTATTTAGTTGCATGGCAGCGCGCAACCAACAAGCAGCGCTTCTGCAGGAACCCGGGCGTTCTTTGACCAGGACCGTTCACATACGTGATTTTCCTCGCACCGTCTAAGGAGTAGTTAGAGGTTGAGAAACCGGCCCGAAAGACTTACAAACCCATTCGCGAGACTTCGCGATGTCTAGAGCCGACTGCACTACGTTACCCGATGGTTGGGCTTAACGCATAGATTGGCCCGAATCATGAGTCGAGAATTTCGTGCAGGAGCGCATCGGCGCCGCGTCACCGCGCTCGCCATCCTGACGTTTCTCGCCATGACCGGGACCGTTCTGACCGGATGTGCGCCATCCGGAATCGACTCCGAGCGCCTGAAGCCGACGGCGCAGCCGGTCTATCCGCAGCTGAAGACCAACCCGGACATCCCGGTCACGAGCAACGTCGAATACGGCAACCCTGGCGGGACACCGATACTGCTCGACGTCTGCTTCCCGAAGGAGGCGGCCGACGGCACGCAGAACCAGAGTCCCAGGCCTGCCGTCGTCGCAATCCACGGTGGCAGTTGGCGCGCAGGCGACAAGTCGAACGTGAGCTGGCGGAGCATCTGCCAGTGGCTCGCCTCAGCGGGATTCGTCACATTCTCGATCGACTACCGGCTCGCCCCCGCGTTCACATTCCCCGCGCAGATCGAGGACGTGCGCTCCGCCGTCAGCTGGATCCGCGACTCGGACCAGGTCACCCGCTACAACATCGACCCGGACCGCATCGGCGTGTTCGGCGGATCGGCCGGCGGGAATCTCGCGGCGCTGGTCGGCACGGAGGGGAACGGTCCGCTGACGGTCGGCTCCCGGGTCGCCGCGGTCGCCGAGTTGAGCGGCCCTACCGATCTCACCGCGGCCGGGCTGCATCGCGGCATCCCTCCGCCAGACTTCCAGCAGCTCGAACTCGACTATCTGCACTGCCCATCCTTCGGCGACTGCGACAATGCGCGCGACGCATCGCCCCTCTACCAGGTCGATCCGACCGACCCGCCATTCTTCATCGGCCACTCCGTCCAGGAGTACATCCCTATCCAGCAATCGGATGCCATGGTCGCGGCCCTGAGAAAGGCCGCCATCGACGTGACCTATGTCACGGTGAAGGGCACCGCCCATTCGATCGCCATGCTCGACAACCCGCTGCGCGCCAAGATCGTCGCATTCCTCCACGACAAGCTGGGAGACTGATCTGGTGGATACCTTCGCCGTCGAGCCCGCGCGTGCAGCCGGGGTCAGCATCCTCCTCGCCGAGGGCGACGAGTTCACCCGCGGTCTCTACCCCGCGGAGAGCTGCTACCTGCTGGACATCGGCGAGCTGGAGGCGCCAGGCGTGAGCGTCGTGGTCGCACGCTCCGACGCCGCCGAGAGCGGCACCGAGACGGGCGGCATGCAGGCCGTCGGCATGGCCGCGCTGGTCGAACGCGGAGACGGAACGGCGGAGTTGAAGCGGATGTTCGTGCGAGCCGGAGCTCGCGGCCGGGGCATCGCCAGCGGCATCCTGTCCATCATCGAGGAGACCGCGCGCAGCCGGGACGTGACCCTGCTACAGCTCGAGACCGGGCCGCTCCAGCTCGAGGCCATCGGCCTGTACGAGAAGCACGGCTATCGCCGCATCCCGAACTTCGGTCAGTACGCCGGGGACGAGTTCAGCCTCTGCATGGAGAAACAGCTCGGGGAGCAGCTCTAGAAGCTGCTCGGCGCCTGACCGGCACGCGCCCCTTCAATCAGCTCCCAGCCGCGGCACCGGCCCTACCGGCACCGCCGGCAGCCTTCGCCGCCCGCCGATCGACACGCCGTTCCTTGGCGCCCTCGACAAGGTAGTACAGCACCGGCAGCACGACGAGCGTGAGCAGTGTCGACGACACGAGGCCGCCGATCACGATGATCGCGAGCGGCTGCGAGATGAAGCCGCCGTGACCGGTCAGGCCGATCCCGAGCGGCAGCAGCGCGAAGATGGTCGCGAGCGCCGTCATCAGGATCGGTCGAAGCCTGCGCGACGCACCGTGCACGATCGCCTCGCCCACCTTCATCCCCCGGTTTCGATACTGGTTGATCAGATCGACCAGGACGATCGCGTTGGTCACCACGATTCCGATCAGCATCAGCACACCGATCAGCGACGGGACGCCGAGCGGGATGCCGGAGAGCACCTGGAGCACGATGGCTCCTGTGGCGGCGAAGGGCACGGACACGAGCAGCAGCAGCGGTTGACGGAGGCTCTTGAACGTCGCCACCATCACGACATACACGATCAGGATCGCGACCAGCAAGGCGAGCCCGAGCTGTCCGAACGCGTTCCCCTGCTGCGAAGTGACTCCGCCGAGCGTCGCGGTTGCCCCAGCCGGGAGGCTGGCCTTGGCGACGGCGGCCCCAACGACCGCCGACGCCGTTCCGACGTCATCCGTCTTCGGCGTCACACTCACCGTGGCACTGCGCACGCCCTTGATGGTGGTGACGGTCGATGGACCTTCGACCTGCGACACGGTCGCCAGGTCGCTCAGCGGCACGGTTCCGGTGGCGGTCGGGATCGGGAAATTGCGCAGCTGGTCCAGCGTCGTCGGGGCGCCGGCGTTCTGGATGTAGATCGACAGCGACTTCTCGTTGAGCACAACGGAGCCGGATGCCGTCGGGTTCATGGCGGAGGTGACCATGCTGCCGACGGCCAGCTCGCTCAGCCCCGCCGCCGCCGCCTTCTGCCGGTCGACGACGACGCCGATGTACGGCTGCACCGCCGCGAGGTTGCTCGACGACGCGGCGACCTCCTTCAGCGGGGAGACCCGCGCGAGCACCGCATCCGCCGCCTTGGTCAGGTCGGCCTGGCTGTTGGCCTGCACGTCGACATCGATGGTGGATGACGCGAACCCGCTGCTCGCCGCAGCCAGTGCCACGGTGCCGGCGCCCTTCACGGCCGCGACTTTCGAACGAACCTGCTCCTGGAGTTTCGCCTGGTCGGCGTTCGGGTCGGTCGTGATCGAGAAACTGATCCCGCCGCCTCCGCTGAAGGCCGCCTGGAGCGAAGTGCCGCCAGAGCCGATCGACAGTTGAACCGTCTGGATGCCCTTGATGCCCCGCAGCACGGTCTCCACCTTCTTCGCGTCGGTGTCCTCGGCCGCGAGGCTCGTGCCGGGCGGGAGCGTCTGGTTCACGGTAAGCGTGTTCTGGCCGCTGTCTCCGATGAAGTTGGTCTTGAGCCCGGACGCCATGAATCCGCTGAGAACGAGTACCAGCACGGCGGAGAGAATCGTGATGACCGGTCGCTTGAGGGTCCAGCGAATCACCGGAAGGTAGCCGCGCTGCAGGCGGGACGGATGATCCAGCTCGTCGGCACCCACTGCCACCGGAGTCCCGACGGAGGCTTCGGCGCCGGCCGGAGCCCCGACCGCATCGGCATGACGGCGCGGCTTCACAGAACCGAGGAACCAGTATGCGAGCACGGGCACGATCGTCAGCGCCACGAACAGCGATGCGGCGAGCGCGATGGTGACGGTGAGGGCGAACGGACGGAACAGTTCTCCGGTGATATCGCCGACCAGCGCGAGCGGAAGGAACACGGCGACAGTGGTGATCGTCGACGCGGTGACCGCACCGGCGACTTCTCGCACGGCCGTCGTGATCGCCTTGAGCTTGTCCTCACCGAGGCCGATGTGCCTCTTGATGTTCTCGATCACGACGATGGAGTCGTCGACCACTCGACCGATCGCGATGGTCAGCGCGCCGAGGGTGATGATGTTGAGGGTGTAGCCGGATGCCTGCATCCCGATGAAGGTGATGAGCACGGAGACCGGGATCGAGATCGCGGTGACCAGCGTCGAGCGCACCGAGAGCAGGAACACCAGGATCACGATCACCGCGAAGACGAGTCCGAGCAGCCCCTCGGTCGCCAGGCTGTCGATCGACTGCTGGATGAACGGGGCCTGGTCGAAGACGACGGTGAATTTGGTGTTGTGGCCGATCGCCGTCTCGAGCGCGGGGATCGCATCCCGGACGGCCTTCGACACCGCGACGGTGTTGCCAGCCGGAGTCTTCGACACCGCGATCGTGATCGACGGTTGGCCATTGACGCGCGAGATCCCGGTGATCGGATCGTCTTCCAGCTGGACGCTGGCGATATCCGCGATCGTCTTGGGTGTGGGAGCCGCGACTGGCGGCGCGGCCGGAATGGCAGACCTGCCGGTGGCGGGCACACCGGTTCTCGGCCCGCCGGTCGCGGGCACACCGGTGGCAGGCGCGGCGACGGCACCGAGCAGCGGCAGCTCGCCGATCTGGGCGACCGAGGTGATTTTCGACCCGGCCTGGACGGTGAGGGTCTCGCCGTTTTCGGTGATCGAACCGGAGGGCAGCAGCGTCCCATTGGAATTCAGGGCGTCTCGGATGGCCTGGGTGCTGAGTCCCGCCGCGAGCATCTTTGAGCTGTCAGGCACGATAACGATCCGCTGGCCGACGGTGCCGAGCAGGGTGGCCTGGCTGACCCCGGGGAGTTGTTGAACCTTCGACAGCGTCGATCCGGACAGTTGCGTCGAGAGGTCACGGGCACTCAGATCGCTGGTGACCGCGACCTGCAACACCGGGAGATCGCTGAAATTGAAGGTGAGCACCTGCGGGGCGACGCCGCTCGGAAGTTGCGTCGAGATGCGGTTGATCGCGCTCTGCACCTTCTGTTCCGCGGTGGCGATGTCGGTGCCGTAGGTGAACGAGGCGGTGACCGTCGAGACATTGGCGCTTGAGGATGCGGTGCTCGTGTCGAGCCCGTCGACCCCCTGGATGGCGGTCTCGATCGGGGTGCTCACGTCGTCGTTGACGACGTTCGGTGACGCGCCGGGGTAGTTGGTGACGATGAAGAGTTGCGGCAGCGACAGGGACGGGATCAGCTCCTGCTTGAGGGAGGTGAGCGCGATCCCGCCGAAGATGCCGATGACGATCGTGACGAGTGCAATGAGTGCGCGGTTGCGCAGACTGAACACGGACAGTAAGTGCACGAAAGTCTCCTGAGGATGCTGCGTGCCGCGCCTGTGTGCGGCACCCGGAAGGATGCGCACGACCTCGTGCTCCTTGTCGAAACTATCCCAGCGGGCAGGTACCCGCGTACTCCGCGGGGATTACCTTCGTCCCGGGACTCCCGGCTAGACGACCTCTGCCAGGAAGCCCCGGTCCTCCAGGGAGAGCCGCGACAGTCCGTGCCAGGCGCGGGAAAGGGCGGAGACGGCGCGCTCCGTCTCATCCGCCGAGTGCGAGAACGGGATCCGGAGGAATCGTTCGAACGCTCCGTCGATTCCGAAACGCGGACCGGCGGCCAGGAGCAGACCCTCGTTCCGCACCGCGAGGGTCAGCTGCGAACTGACCGGATGCCCGAGGTTCACCCAGGTGGTCAGCCCGCCGTCGACGTGGGGCACCGCCCAGTCAGGGAACGTATCGGCGAGCAGCGCCTCGAGGTGGTCCCGTCCCGCCCGCAGCTGCTCTCGCCTCAGTTCGAGGATCGTGTCGTATTCCGCCAACAGGTTCTTCACGATCAGCTGCTCGAGCACCGGTGTGCCGAGGTCCCCTGCCATCCGTGCCCTCGCCAACTTCTGGATGAGGCTGCGTTCCGCCCTGATCCAGCCGACCCGCACGCCACCCCAGACCGTCTTGCCGACCGAACCGATCAGGACGGCGACCGACCCGTTGTCGGTGTGCGCCGCGAACGGCGGCCGTGTGCCCGGCCGATCGATGGACAGCTCGGCCATCGTCTCGTCGGCGATCAGCACGGTGCGGTGGCGTGCGGCGAGTTCCAGGATGCGCTCCCGCATGTCGACCGGCATGCTCAGGCCGGTCGGATTGTGGAAGTCGGGCATCAGGTAGCCGATGGCCGGACTCGACCGTTGGATGGCCTGCTCGAACCCCGCCTCGTCCCAGCCGTCCTCCGTTGTGACGGTCACCGGCACCAGGCGCGCGCCGGACATCCGGATCGCCTCGTAGGCGTTCGGATAGCTGGGGGACTCGACCATGGCGCTGTCTCCGCGGGCAAGAAGCGTGCGGCACAGCAGGGCAATGGCGTGTTGTGCGCCGATCGTGATCATGAGCTGGTCCGGGTCGGTCGGCAGGCCCCTCGCGGTGTACCGGTCGGCGATCGCCGCTCGCAGCACCGGGAGGCCGATCGGGTCGAACCCGGTGTCGCCGAGGTAGGCCGGATATTCGCTTGCCGCCTGCATTGCGGCATCCGCCAGTCCCGCGTAGGCGGGCATCGCCGCCTTGCTGAAGTCGAGGTACCCGCTCCGTCCCGCGTCGATCGATACCGGCGCCCGCTCCGGCAGTCTGGCGACGCTTCCCGAGCCCCGGATGCTGGCGAGATAGCCGGCATCGCGCAGCTCGCCATAGGCGGCGCTGACGGTCGTCCTGCTGATCCCGAGATGTGCGGCGAGGTCGCGCTCGGCGGCGATGCGGGTGCCGAGCGGGATGCGACCGTCGAGCACGAGCAGCCGGATTCTGTCGGCGAGCACGCTGTAGGCCGGCGCGGAGCCGGACTCGCGCCATCCGCGCAACATGGCGACCAGTGCGCGCGCCGAAAGAGTGGCCATGGGGCCACTATAGTCAGATTGGCATCTTGATATAAGGCCAATCTGGCAATTGGATATCTTCTATGGCTTTCTCCCGCTCGCTCACCCGCCGAATCGGCCAGCTCCTGGTCGGGCTCATCCTCTATGGGGTCGCAATCGCGATGATGGTGCACGCCGCGATCGGGGTGTCGCCGTGGGATGTCCTCGCCCAGGGCATCTCGCGGCAGACTGGAATCACGTTCGGCTTGGTCACCAACCTCGTCGGCCTGGTCGTGCTGCTGCTGTGGATCCCCATCCGGCAGCGACCGGGCATCGGAACCCTGCTGAACGCGCTGCTGATCGGACCGAGCGCGCAGGTCGCGCTCTGGCTCATCCCGTCGCCCACCCTCCTGTGGCAGCAGATCCTCCTCTTCGTCGCCGGACTGCTGCTGCTCGCGGTCGCCACCGGGCTGTACATCGGGGCACGCTTCGGGCCGGGCCCGCGCGACGGACTGATGACCGGTATCCACAACCGCTGGGGCTGGAAGGTCTGGATCGTCCGCGCCGCGATCGAGTTGACGGTGCTGCTCGTCGGCTGGATCCTCGGCGGAAACGTCGGCGTGGGGACGGTGGCGTTCGCCCTCCTCATCGGGCCACTCGTGCAGCTGACCCTTCCGCTGCTTCGAGTGCCTGCGCCGGCGTCTGAGCCCGCCGTCGACGAAGAACCCGCGGAGGCGACACCGGAAGTGCCGGCATCCGCGGGCCCCGCAGCATCGGCTCTCCCGCAGTAACTCGCGGCTACATCCAGTCGGCGTAGACCGCCATCGCGTCTCGCACGAAGGTCGCCCCATCGGTCCCGCCGTAGTTGGCGCCGAACCGCGGATCGTCCACGTACATCTGACCGAGCCCGCGCATTGCCGCCGCCGGTACCTCGCGCCCCTGCCATCCGATCCGAATCCAGTCGTGATGACGGCGGGCGATCTCCTGCACCACGTCGCCGTCCACTGGCTCCCCCGCGGCGAATGCCGCGGCGTAGTCGTCCTGGATCTGCTTCTGCCGGCGCATGAAGTCCGCCTTGTCGGCATCCGTCAGCTTCGTCCACCAGCGATTGCCGGCGGCATACGCGTCATTGCCCCACTGCTCCTCGACCTCCTCCTTGTAGTGGGTGTGGTCGAATCCGTCGAACATTTCTTCTGCCATGAGTTGTTCACCTCCCTCCAGTTTTCTGATCGTCGTTGCAACCGCCGTGATCTGACGGTCGAGCCGCTCCTTCTCCTGTCGCAACCAGCGCAGGTGCGCGACCAGGGCATCCGCGTTGTCGCGTTGGCCATCGAGCACCTCGGCGATCGCCGGCAGTCCGAGGCCGAGGTCGCGCAGCAGCAGAATGCGCTGCAACCGCGCGAGCGCGCTCTCGTCGTAGTACCGGTAGCCGTTCCCGCCGACGCGGGTGGGCGCCAGCAGCCCGATCTCGCCGTAGTGGCGCAGGGTTCTGGATGTCGTGCCCGCAAGCCGCGCGATGTCCTGGATCGACCAGTCCACGTCCACCTCCTCCGGCGCCACCGGACTCGGCGGCACCTCTTCTGGCTGCACCCGACGGTTGTCGGTTCGAACTCCACGCTAAACGTTGACGTTGCGTCAATGTCAAGACCCGACGACTTTCGGAAATTCAGGAGATTGGGGCCGGAACAGATGCGGTGCCCGAGCTGACGCCGCGGCGGCGCGCGACATCCGAATTGCGAAGTCCTGAATTTCCGAAGGCGTTGCCTGAACTTCCGAAGGAACGGTTGCGCAACCGGCAGACGCGATATATCGTGAGTTGTAGCAGACGCGATATATCGCGAGTCCGGCCCGATCGAGAGCTAGGATCCCCGAAGCCCAGGGTCCCGCAGGCACAGGGTTCCGGAAGCACAACGGACGCAAACAGAACCCACAACAAGGAGGCACGGACAATGGCACAAGAGAAGTGGCTGGTCGAGGGCGAGAAGGTCATCGACATCGAGATGATCCGCAACCTCAAGGTCAGTCTCATCGGAGGCCAGGTCGACATCGTCGGCCATGACGAGCCCGGCGCACGAGTGGAGGTGCACTCCGTGCACGGCAAGCCGCTCAAGGTCTCCATCGACGGGGACACCCTCGAGGTCGATCATCCGCAGCTCAACTGGGACAACTTTCTCGAGGTCTTCACGTCGTTTCATGGCACCGCGAAAGCGGATGTCAGCATCATGGTGCCGAGGGACGTCGCCCTGAAGTTCGGCGCGATCTCCGCGAAGGGCCTGATCAGCGGGCTGACCGAGGACGCGAAGATCAGCACGGTCAGCGGCGACATCGTCGTCGACAATGTCTACGGAGACCTCGAGTTGAACGCGGTGAGCGGCGAGATCGCGGTGCGAAACCACTACGGAAGCATCGTGTCGAGAACGGTCAGCGGGGATGTGACCGCGAACGGCGAGATCATGAACTTCCGCTCGGACGGCGTCTCGGGCAACGTCTTCCTCGACCTGGTCGGCATCCCGCAGGAGGCTCGAATCAAGACGGTCTCCGGCAACGTCACCACCCGACTCGCGGCCGGGGTTGCCGCCCGCTACCGGGTCAACACGGTCTCGGGGAAGCTGCAGCTCGACGACTCGGAGATCACCGGCATCCGCGGCACCTACACCGGCAAGTACGGGGAGCTGGATGGCCAGTGGCTCGACTTCAGCGCGAGCACGGTGTCAGGCGATGTCGCGGTGCTTCACGGCGCGGAGGTCTCACGATGACCCCGCCGGTCTTCGCCCACGGCCACCTGCGGCTCTACCTGCTCAGCCTGCTCGACACTGCGCCGATGCACGGCTACGAGCTGATCCAGGCCCTCGGCGACCGCTTCGGCGGAACGTACACGCCGAGCGCGGGCACCATCTACCCGAGACTCGCGAAGCTCGAGGACGAAGGCCTGGTCACGAAGACCGCGGATGGCCGCAAGACCGTCTACGCGATCACGGATGCCGGACGCGAGGAGCTCGCCAGCCGGCAGGGCGAGCTCGACGGCATCGAACACGACGTGACCGACTCTGTGCGTCGGCTGGCCGACGAGGTTCGCTCGAGCGTGAACGTGGCCATGAAGAGCCTCCGGGCGGATCTCGCGGCGGCGGCCAGGGAGGCGAGGCAGGATGCCAGGGAGGCCGGTCGTACGGTCCGTGCCGATCCGCGCCGCTCCGAGAGCAACGGGCGGCTGCGCGACGCGGAGATGACCCTCGACGATTTTCGCCACCAGATGCGAGCGGATCTGCGCGGGATGGCCGCCCGCGGAGAGATTCCGGACGGTGCGGTATCACTCCTCAAGTCCCGGCTCGACACGGTGCGTGACGAGGTGCGTCGGATGGCCGCCGAGTAGTACCTGGGCGGCGGGAATAGTCCGCCTCAATACCAGCTTGGAGTTGTTTGTGAGCGAACATCCCGCCACGAATTGACAGCGCCCTCAACAGGTGTAGTGTCGCTCCTCGTGACTAACGAAGTTCGGTCGCCCAAGCGGTGGTTAATCGGGGAACCGCTGTCGTCCGAAAAACTCGAAGGACAGCTCCTCCCGAAGCATTTGGCGCTGCCTATTTTTGCCAGCGACGCCCTCTCATCGGTGGCATACGCCCCGGAGCAGCTCCTGCTCATCCTGACCCTCGGCGGCCTGGCGTTCCTGAGCTTCGCCCCCTGGGTGGCCGCCGCCGTCGTGCTGCTGCTCATCGTCGTTGTCGCCTCATACCGCCAGCTCATCAAGGCATACCCTTCCGGTGGCGGCGACTACGAGGTCGCGCACAAGAACCTGGGCGAGAGGGCCGGGCTGATCGTCGCATCCGCCCTACTGGTCGACTACATCCTCACGGTGACCGTGTCGGTCGCGAGCGGGATCGACAACATCATCTCGGCGTTTCCCGAGCTGAACGGCGTACGTGTCGAGCTCTCGATCTTCTTCATCGTCGTGCTCTCGGCGGTCAACCTCCGCGGCGTGTCCGAGTCGAGCAAGGCATTCGCCCTTCCGACCTACCTGTTCATCGCCAGCATCGGGGTGATGGTGATCACCGGCCTGATCCGCACCGCCATCGGCGAGACCCCGATCGCCTCATCCGCCGCATACACGGTCAAACCGGAGAGCCTCACCCAGGTCGCGTTCGTGCTGCTGCTGCTTCGGGCATTCGCCAGCGGATGTAGCGCACTCACCGGTGTCGAGGCGATCGCGAACGGCGTGCAGGCGTTCCGGCGTCCGAAGATCAAGAATGCGCAACGCACCCTCGTGCTCATGGGCGGCATCGCGATCGTGCTGTTCATCGGTATCACCGCGCTCGCGCTGATCAGCAAGGTGCATTACGCCGAGGCATCATGTGACCTCATCGGCTGGGCGCAGTGTGCGACACAGCCTCAACCGAGCGTGATCGCCCAGATCGCCGCGGCGACCTTCCCCGGCGGCAGCCGCTTCATGTTCTATATCATCCAGGCCGCGACTGCTCTCGTGCTGCTGCTGGCGGCGAACACCGCGTTCAATGGTTTCCCGCTGCTCGGATCCGTCCTCTCCCGCGACGCCTACGCGCCGAAGTCCCTCTCCACTCGCGGCGATCGCCTGGTCTACTCCAATGGCGTGCTCCTGCTGAGCCTCGCCGCGATCATCCTCGAGGTCGTCTACCAGGCCGATGTCACCCGGCTGATCCAGCTCTACATCATCGGCGTATTCATCTCATTCACCCTCGGCCAGACCGGCATGGTCGTGCACTGGACCAGGATGCTGCGCGAGGGCTGCGCGAATCCGGGCCAGGTGTACCGAAGCCGGATGATCAACGCCACCGGTGCGCTGTTCACGGCGATCGTGCTGGTGGTCGTCACCATCACGAAGTTCACCCACGGCGCCTGGCTGGTGTTCGTGATCATGCCGGTGCTGTATACCCTCATGCTCGGGGTCAACCGGTACTACCGGGGAATCGAACGGGACATCACGGTCGACGCGACCACGACCTTCGGCGCGACAGGCGACCACGCGATCGTGCTCGTCGGCGGCATGAGGAAGCCGACCCTCAAGGCGCTCGACTACGCGATCGCCGCGCGGCACGCCAGTCTCGAGGCGGTGCACGTCAATATCGACGACGACGCGACGGAGGCGCTCGAACACCAGTGGGTCGAGCAGAACATCCGGGTGCCGCTTCGGGTCGTCGAGTCCCCCTATCGCGACATCAGCATGCCGCTGATCAAGTACATCAAGGCCAGGCGTGCGGAGCACGGCTCAGAGGTGGTGACCGTGTACACGCCGCTGTACATCGTCGGCCACTGGTGGGAGCACCTGCTCCACAACCACAAGGCCCGCCGCATCCGCCAGAAGCTCGCGCTCGTTCACGGCGTGACGATCGCACTGGTGCCATGGCTGCTCGACTCGTCGAAGAACCTGTACAAAACGTCTCGCCCGCTGCCAGGCCAGGACCGCCGCGGCGAGCCGCGCAGGCCGATCCTGCGGACGCCGCTTCCGCCGGCATCCACCGCGGATGCGCTCGCCAAGGCGCAGCAAACCCCGTCGTCGTCTGCGGCGACGCCTCCCGCACAAAAGCCTCCCGCACAAAAGACTGCGGCGAAGAAGACGGTCGCGCAGAAGTCCGGGACCGCAGCACAGACGACTGTTGCGCCCAAGGCCGCCGCCCAGAAGCCGGCAGCGAAGAAGCCCCCGACGGTGAAGAAGTAGCACGGCGAAGTAACGCGACGAAGCAGCGTCAGCCCTTCTCTCCACCCTCGGTGGTGTTCATGATCTTGCGCTGGAAGACGAAGAAGATCACCGCGACCGGGATAGTCATCAGGATGGCCGCCGCCAGCTTGAGCGGAAACTGGTTGCCCGATCCGAGTTGTCCCGAGAACAGGCTCGCGATGCCAGTGGTGAGCGTCTTGAGTCCAGGGCTCTGGGTCGATACGACGAACGCCCCGAACTCGTTCCAGGAGCCCTGGAAGCTCAGGATGAACAGGGTGATGAGTGCGGGTCGGGCCATCGGCAGCACGATCGTCCAGAACGTGCGGAAGATGCCGGCGCCATCGATGCGGGCGGCCTCCTCGACGCTCACCGGAATCGATTCGAAGAACTGCTTCATGATGAAGATCCCGCCGGCGTCGACGATCAGCGGGATGATCATCCCCGCGTAGCTGTCATACATGCCGAACTGTTTCAGGATGAGAAAACGCGGAATGAGCAGCACGACGTTCGGTACAGACATGATCGCGATGAGGCAGCTGAAGATGATCGTCCTGCCGCGGAACCTCAGGCGTGACAGCGCATACCCGGCCAGCGAATCGAAGAACACCCTGCCACAGGTCACGACGATCGTGACGACGACGGAGTTCATCGCCCAGAGCGGGAGCGGAACATCCGTGAACAGTCGCGTGTATGCGGCGAACGTCCAGGTCGTGGGCAGCAGCTGGAGCGGATTGGAGGTGGCATCAGCATCCGTCTTGAACGAGCCGGACAGGGCGATGAGGAACGGATAGATGTAGACCACGGCGAACAGGATGAGCATCCCATAGCTGAGGATGGCGCCGACATGCAGGCGCTGCCAGGTGGTTCGCTGCCCGGCCGCTTTCACCGGTTGGGGCTTCGACAGCGTGACCTGGGTTGCGGCGTTGATGTCGGCCGGGAGGGTGGATGCACTCACTTGGTCGACCCCCTGGTTGCGGTGCTGCCCCGGTCGGCGCTACTTCGATCGGCACGGAGCAGGGCGGCGAGCGGCCGGTCTAGCCGCTCCTTGTCGCTCGAGTCCCGCAGGATGATCCGCTGCGCGAGCGTGAGCACGACGATGATCGCGAACAGGATGAA
>JAODMG010000041.1 GCA_025464895.1 Microbacteriaceae bacterium
CCATTCCGGAGCGGCCCCGTGCTCGTGCCCGCTCTCGGTCACGACGACGCCGAGGTGGTTCTCGCTCGCGACCTGGACCGCACCCCGGATCAGCTCGATCGGCCACGCGCCGTCCAGGGCGCCAAAGACCAGCTCGATAGTCGGCGAGTAGGTCTGCGCGGTACCTCGTTTGGTGTAGCCGTGCCGCTGGAGCACGGCGCCGACACGTGTCCTCGTCTGCGGCGACACGCCCGGCTTGCCATTCAGAACCTTGGATGCCGTCGCCAACGACACCGCGGCCTCCCGGGCGACCACGTCGAGGGTTACCGGTCGACGAGGTGCCGTTGAATCCTGTGAAGTCGCCATCATGCCAGGCCTTTCCCTGTTCTCAGCTGTGAGTTGTTCCGAGCGCCAACCGCGGTCGGCCTCGCTCCCAGACTAACGAAAGTTTTCGTATTTCGGGCTGAAAGATTGACATTGATTTTTTGCGAACTTATGGTCGTCACGTCGCCCAATGGGACGTGCGTCGGGAGCGTCGAAGCTTCGCCCACGACGATGTGGAAATGAAAGAGGCAATCATGAACGGATTTTGGTCTGGCCGACGGCGAGGCAAATCAATCGCGGCGGCTGTAGTCGCTGCGGGCCTGCTGGTCGGGTCGCTGGCAGGCTGCTCGGGTTCCAGTGGCTCGAGCTCGGCCGATTCGGCTACGAAGGGCACGGTCAACTGGTGGGGCTGGACGCCAGAGATCGGCGTCGGAAAGGCGTACATCGCGGCCTTCAACAAGGTGTACCCGAACATCAAGGTCACCTACAAGCAGGTCGCGACCGCAAGCTATGACGCGGCCATCCGACCGGCCCTCGCATCCAATGTCGGACCGGATGTCTTCAACATGGCTCCAGGTGGCGGGATCGGATCGATCGCTGCCTACCAGGGCTCCGCGATCGATCTCGCGCCCGTCGTGCAAAAGGCGCTAGGGAGCGACTGGAAGTCGAAGGTCGCCGCGATCGGGCCGGTCGGCCTCACCACCTCCAGTGGCAAGTTGGCGGCTCTCTCGGTTGGATCCACCTTCGCTGGTTCGGTCTGGGTCAACCCGGACATGTTCGCGAAGTACGGTCTCACGCCGCCGAAGACGTTCGCCGACTGGGTGAAGGTCTGCTCGGCTTTCGCGTCCCATAACGTCACCTGCTTCGAGCAGGGCGCTGGGGATCCCGGCTTCAACATGGACCTACTTCACGCGATCGCCGACAGCATCAAGCCGGGCGTCTGGTCGAAGGCCGCTGCTGGAAAAGCGAAGTGGACAGACCCGACGCTCGTACAGGCGATGACGGTCTTCAAGTCGATGTTCAGCAACGGGATCATCCAAAAGGGCGCTCTCGGCGTACAGCAGTACCCGGACGTCAACAACGACTTCATGGCTGGCAAAACCGCGATGGTCATGATGGGGACCTGGTACATGCAGTACTCGACGGTAGCCGGTGCGACGGCCGCCGTTAGCGCGGCAGGAGTCGCGAACGCGAAGCCGTTCCCGATCGTCTCGATTCCGTTCCCCGACGTCACCGGCGCTGGCAACCCCGCTCCGCTCTTCGGCGACGCGGACTACGGATTGGCCGTGAACACCAAGTCGACGCACCAGAAGGCCGCCGAGACCTTCGTCACCTGGCTCGCGACCAACGAAGCTGCCCAGCAGGTCGTCGCGAACTCGTTGAACGACATCTCTGCGCTCAGCAGCGTTTCGCCGAAGTGGTCGGATGTCACCCTGGTCGACCAGTCATCGCAGCAATCGACGCTCGAGAGCCTGATCGGGAATGCCAGCAAGATCACCGAGCCGCGACTCGGGGACCTCAGCACCCCGCTCGGACAAGCGATCGGCGTCGCCACCGCTTCGGTGGCTGGGGGTCAAGCTACTCCAACCGCAGCGTTGACCACCCTGCAGTCGAGCGCGAAGGGTTAAGTAGCCCATGCCATTCGCGTTGATCACAAATGCGTCGCGATGACCAGTTCATCCCGCACCGCAGAAACCGCTGATCGCGCACAGGGAAGGGGCGCCGCCCGCCGGCGCTCCTTCCTTCGGCCGACCGGCTATGCCTGGATACTGCCGGCGCTCGTCTTCAGCGTCGGCCTCCTCTATTACTCGGTGGGGTACACCGGCTACATCTCGACACTCAACTGGAACGGCACCGCTCCGGATGTGACCCACGTCGGACTCGCGAACTACGCCAAGGCATTCGGCGATCCGGTCTTTTGGCTCACTATCCAGCACACCGCAATCAGCTTCGTCGTCACTTTCACCCTGTCGACCCTCCTCGGGTTTGTTTTCGCAGCTCTCCTGCACTCACGCCCGTGGTTCGGTGGCCTATACAAGGTGGCGCTCTTCGTGCCGGTGGTTCTGGCGCCGGCAATCATGGCGCCGGTCTTTCGGCAGATTTTCGCGAACGACGGCCAATTCAACTGGCTACTCGAGCACATCGGCCTCGGGGCGCTCGCCCAGCCATGGCTTGCACAATCGGGAACCGCGCTGGCGGTCATCCTCGCCATCACAATCTGGGGAGGAACCGGGGTCAGCTTCATCCTGTATTCCGCGGCGATGGGGCAGATCGACCCTGAGCAGCTCGAAGCGGCCGAATTGGATGGTGCGGGAAACATCCGTCGCCTGGTCAGCATTATCTGGCCGAACGTTCGTGGCACGACTCTCGCCCTCGCAACACTGAGCGCGATCGGTGCGCTGAAGACGTTCGACATCCCGTACCTGGTCACGGTCGGTGGCCCGAACTTCGCAACCGAGTTCCTCGGAACCCTGATCTATCGAACGAGCATTCCGCTCGGACAGGTGGGCTATGGGGCGGCACTTTCCATTCTGCTTCTCGTCATCGCCCTGGTGATGGCCATTGTCCTCAACGCGGGACGCAACAAGAGGGGAGCGCGCACCGATGCTTGAATCTCGCAGGCGCAGCTCGAGGGTGATCCTCCAGATCATCCTGACGATTCTCGTCATACCGTTCGTTCTGCCGCTCGTCGCGATGGTGCAGGGCTCGCTCGCCGGTTCTGGCTGGGGAAACTATCTCGCGGTGCTGTCAGTTCCGGAGCTTCCGCTCTTCTTCCGCAACAGCGCGCTGATCGCGGTGGCGACGATCGTGATCGTCTACGTCTTCACGATGCTCGCGGCATTCGGTTTCGCGAAGCTGCACATCCGTGGCAAGTCGTTCTACTTCTGGCTTCTGATCGCGGCGCTCACGCTGCCTGAGGTCGTGTTGCTGACCCCACTGTTCGCCACGATGACATCCCTCAATCTGTACAACACCTACTGGGCGGTGATCTTGCCGCTTTCGGCGCTGCAGTTGCCGTTCACGGTTTTGCTGGCGCGGAACTTCATCGACGGCATTCCAGACGAGCTCATCGAAGCGGCGCGGATCGACGGTGCGAGCACGGTATTGGCCTTTTGGCACATCGTGCTTCCACTCACCCGGCCGATCGGTGCCGCAATCATCGTGTTCACCCTGCTCGGCGCCTGGAACGACTACCTGCTCCCGCTCGTTTTTCTCGTCGACCCGTCGACCCAGACGATCACCCAGTTGCCGCAGTTCTTCGTCGGCCAATTCAGTAATGACCAAACGAAGGTGCTGGCCTCGGCGGTCATCACCGCGCTGCCAGAGGTCATCGCGTACCTCTGCCTCCAGCGACTGTTCGAACGTGGACTCTCGGCGGGAGCGCTCAAATGAGTGGATGCCCCGCCTCAGCCGAAAGATGCCCCAACGAGTGAAGGATCTAACCAATGCCCCGTGAACTACAGGCCGGCCAACGCGCAGAGCTCTATGTTTTGGATGTCGAGTCAGGCGAACGTACGCTCGTCCATTCCTCGAAGGAGCTGTTGTTCGAGGCGCCGAACTGGACGAGCGATGGTGAGTGGCTCATCCTCAACGGCGGCGGCGGCCTGTACCGGATTCCCCCGGCCGGTGGCGAGCTCATCCCGATCGATCTCGGGAGCACTCCGCCGATCAACAACGACCACGTCGTGAGTCCGGATGCCAAGGAGGTCTACGTCTCGAGCGAGGACGGTCACCTCTACCGTGTTCCGATTGCGGGCGGTGAGATTCGCCGGGTGTCGAACGAGTACGAAGGCTTCACCTATTACCTGCACGGCATCTCCCCGGATGGCATCACGCTCGCCTATATAGGGCTGCAGCGCCATCCGGATGGATCGATCACCACGAACGTCTTCACCATTCCGGCAGCGGGCGGCGCCGACATCCAGCTGACGGATGACGCATTCCCCGACGACGGCAGCGAGTTCAGCCCCGACGGAGAGTGGATCTACTTCAACTCGGAGCGGGCATCCTCGGAAGCCGGGCACGCCCAGCTCTTCCGGATGCCGCGCGACGGCGGAGACATCGAGCAACTCACCTTCGACGAGCGGGTGAACTGGTTCCCGCACGTCGCGCCGACCGGAGGGCGCATCGCCTACGTGAGCTTCCCCACCGGAACGATCGGCCACCCCGCGGACGTCGACGACGTGATCGTGCGCCTGCTCGAGAACGGTGAGCACCGCGACCTCGCGACCGTTTTCGGCGGACAGGGCACGATGAACGTACCGAGTTGGGACCCGACCGGAACGCGGATCGCCTACGTGGCCTATCCGATCGGATCGTAAAACTACGGCCATCCGGCGCGGGTGAGGCGCAAGATGGGACATGACCGTTTTCGCGGATCGCGTTGACGCCGGTCGCCAGCTGGCCGACCGGCTGAAGGAGTTCAGGGGTCAGGACGTAGTGGTCCTCGGGCTTCCGCGCGGCGGCGTTCCGGTGGCATCCGAGGTGGCGATCGCCCTGGATGCCCCGCTCGACGTTATCGTCGTGCGCAAGCTCGGGCTGCCAATCCAGCCGGAGGTCGCAATGGGCGCCATCGGCGAGGGCGGCGCAAAGGTGACCCACCGGGCATTCATCGGTGAGGCGGCGGTGACCGAGTCGGCGCTCGGTGCGGTCGAGGCACGCGAGCGGGGGCTGCTCGATGCCTTGGTCGCCAGGCTGAGGCGGGGGCGGGAGCGCATCGATTTGGCGGGGCGCATCGCCCTGATCGTGGACGACGGCATCGCGACGGGGGCGACAGCGGAGGTCGCCTGCGCCGCGGCACGTGAACTGGGTGCGCGTCGGGTGATCGTCGCCGTGCCGGTCGCGCCGGCGGAGCGAGGGCAGTCGGCGCAAGGGATCGTCGGCGCAGACGAGGTCGTCTGCGTGCAGGCGCCGGAGCGGTTCCAGGCGGTCGGTCAGTTCTATACCGACTTCCGGCAGACCAGCGATGACGAGGTCATCGAGCTGCTCGACCGTGCCGCCGATCGGATGCGCGAGCGGGATAGCTGAACATGCGTCGAAGAGCATGCGACGGCGCGTGCCCTATTATTCTCGCGTGAGCGAGACAACGACCGACAAACGATACGTCGCCGCGATCGACCAGGGCACGACATCCAGTCGCTGCATCGTCTTCGACGTCCACGGCAGCATCGTGTCCGTCGCGCAGCGCGAGCACGAGCAGATTTTTCCAAAGCCGGGGTGGGTCGAGCACGACGCCGTCGAGATCTGGACAAACGTGCAGCGGGTGGTCACTGAGGCGCTGACGGATGCCGACATCGAGCCATCCGACCTCGCCGCGATCGGCATCACCAACCAGCGCGAGACCACCCTGATCTGGGACCGGGCGACCGGAGCACCGGTGCACAACGCCATCGTCTGGCAAGACACTCGCACCGATGCGATCGTGCGAGAGCTCGGGGATGTCGTCGGTCCGGAACGCTTCCGTGAGCGCACTGGGCTTCCGCTTGCCACCTACTTCGCCGGGCCGAAGATCCTCTGGCTTCTGGAGAACGTCGACGGTCTCCGCGAGCGGGCCGAGGCCGGCGAACTGCTGTTCGGCACCATCGACAGCTGGCTGATCTGGAACCTCACCGGCGGCATGGCGGGTGGGCGTCACGTCACCGACGTCACGAATGCCAGCCGAACGCTGCTGATGAACCTGAAGGAGCTCGACTGGGACGAGACGATCCTGGAGCGGATGCACATCCCGAGGGCGCTGCTGCCGGAGATCGCATCATCCTCAGAGGTATACGGCCTCGCAACCGGCTTTCTCGATGGGGTGCCGGTCGCGTCGGCACTCGGCGACCAGCACGCCGCGCTCTTCGGCCAGACGGCCTTCGACACCGGGGACGTCAAGAGTACATACGGCACCGGCAGCTTCCTGCTGCTGAACACCGGAACCACCCCGGTGCAGTCCAGGCACGGGCTGATCAGCACCGTCGGATACAAGATCGGCGACCGGCCGGCCGTCTATGCGCTCGAGGGGTCGATCGCGGTCACCGGCGCGCTCGTCCAGTGGTTCCGTGATCGCCTCGGAATGATCTCGGACGCGAGCGAGATCGAGGCACTCGCGCGCTCCGTCGACGACAACGGCGGCTGCTATTTCGTGCCGGCATTCTCCGGGCTGTTCGCCCCGTACTGGCGCAGCGACGCCAGGGGAGTGATCGCCGGGCTGACCGCATACGTTACAAAGGGCCATCTCGCCCGGGCGATCCTGGAGGCATCCGCCTGGCAGACGCGCGAGGTGGTCGACGCCATGCGCGCGGACACCGGGATCAGGATGACCGAGCTGAAGGTGGACGGCGGGATGACCGCCAACGACCTTCTGATGCAGGTGCTGGCGGACGTGCTCGACGTCACAGTCGTCCGTCCGAAGGTCGCGGAGACCACCTGCCTCGGCGCAGCCTACGCGGCCGGGCTCGCAGTCGGCTTCTGGCCCGACCTCGGCAGCCTTCGCGCGAACTGGCATCGTGACGCAGTGTGGACTCCCGAGATCGACGCGGAGCGTCGCGAGAAGGAGTACCGCTTCTGGAAGAAGGCAGTACAGCGCACACTGAACTGGGTGGACGACGAAACCCCGTCCGGCCAGCAGTATTCCTGACGGCACGGCATGATCTAACCGCGGAGCGCGATCCGGACGGCGCATCGTAGGCTGGCGTCATGTCTACGCACGACGATTCGATCGCGATCGCGGTCGCCCAGTTCGCCCCGGGCGACGACAAGGCCGGCAACCTCGAGGCCATTCGCGACCTCGCGACCACCGCGGCGTCCAGGGGAGCGTCGCTCGTGGTGTTCCCCGAATACTCCTCGTTCTTCACACCGGAGCTCGGCGAGGCATCGGTCGCCGCCGCCGAGCCTCTGCATGGCCCATTCGTCGCCGGTCTCGCCGCGATCGCCAAGATTCTGGGGGTGCACCTGGTCGCCGGAATGCTCGAGACGACGGATGATCCGTCCCGATTCTCCAACACCATCGTCGCCGTCGACCAGCACGGCGCCGTCGTCGCGAAGTACCGCAAGCTGCACCTCTATGACGCGTTCGGGCAGAAGGAATCGGACTGGGTGCTACCGGGGACGATCGAGCAGCCGGAGACCTTTCGACTGGGTGAGCTGACGGTCGGCCTGCAGACCTGTTACGACATCCGATTTCCCGAGATGACCCGGCGGCTCGTCGACGCAGGAGCCGATCTGGTGCTCCTGCCGAGCGAATGGGTTCGCGGCCCGCTCAAAGAGCACCACTGGCGCACGCTGGTCACCGCGAGGGCACTCGAGAACACCATTTACCTGGCCGCCGCGGACCAGGCGCCACCGATCGGCGCGGGCAACAGCATGATCGTCGATCCGATGGGCATAGAGATCGCGACGGTCGGCGAGGGGACGGATGTCGCCATCGCCTGGGTCTCCGCGGGACGCATCGCGGCCGTCCGGACGCAGAATCCGGCTCTCCAGCATCGCCGGTTCCGGGTCGCTCCGGTCTAGACGCCACATTTGGGGGGTGTCTGGCCCCTCGTTGCGGGATACAGTTGCGCGTATGGTGGGCCAGAGGCTCCACCGTGGGGAACGTGGCTTAAGCCGAGGGGGCTTCCGTGTCTGAACCGTACCGCGTCGTGGTGATCGAGGATGACCTCGACGTCGCCGACTACACCAAGACCGTGCTCGAGAAGCGACTCGGTTGCGTCGTGATCGCGATCTCGGATCCGCGCGAGGCACGTGCCGCCGTCGAGCGACTGAAGCCGGATGTCGTCATCACCGATATCGAGATGCCCGGCATGTCCGGCCTCGAGTTGATCGAGCACGTTCGCGACGTTCAGCCGGGAACGCCGGTCATCGTGATGACCGCTCACGTGTCTATCGACTATGCCGTCGGAGCGTTGCGAAACCAGGCCAACGAGTTCCTCACCAAGCCGGTGTCGTCTGCGGACCTGGTCGCCCATGTCACCCGGCTCGCCGATGCCGCGCGCGAAGCCTGGGCCGCGGTGCCGGAGAAAAAGGTCGTGCTCGCGATCGGAGCCCACCCGGACGATGTGGAGATCGGTGTCGGCGGTATTCTCGCGGCGCACCGTGCCGCCGGCGACTCCGTGACGATACTGACGCTGTCGCGCGGAAACAGGGAGGGCGGCATCCGCACGGCCTGGAACGAAGGCTCCGCCGCCGCCGCCGTCATCGGCGCGACTTTCATGCTCGAAGACACCGCGGCACAGCAGATCAGCAGCTCAGAGCCGACAGTGGGAATCATCAAGCGGGCGATCGCCGAGCTGAACCCATCGGTCGTGTACGTGCACAGCAGGAACGACCTCCACGAGGATCATCGTGCGGTACACGACGCCGCGATTCTCGCCAGCGGCGGCGTGAGTACGGTCGCCTGCTACCAGGGATCGAGTGCGACGGTCGAATTCCGCCCTAACCGTTTCATCTCGATCGACGGCTACACCGACGTCAAATCGAAGATGCTCGACTGCTTCCCGCGCACGAATGACGCTGCAAAGTACGTGCATCCGGATTTCGCGCTCGCGACCTCCAAGTACTGGTCCAGGTACGGGCAGGGCGACAACTGCGAACCCCTCGAGATCATTCGCGACTCGGCACAGGTCTAAAGCGATGTGGGGGTCGACCACGCTCTCGCGCGCGAGCGTCCGCGACCCGCTCTTCAGCTGCGTACCCGGTTGGGGCGCTCCGTGATCGCCGGGGCGCCGGCTCCGCGTGTGATCGTCGCGGATGACGACGCGGACATCCGAGCGCTCGTTGCCATCTCCGTGACGAAGGCGGGGCTCGTCCTGGTCGACAAATTCCCGGACGGATCGTCGGCCTGGGAGGGCGTGCAGGGCTCTGCACCCGACCTCGCCGTGCTGGATGTGTCGATGCCTGGCTTGACCGGGCTGCAGATCTGTCGACTCATCCGGGCGGATGCTCGGCTCAGCGGCATGCGGATCATCCTGCTCTCCGCCGCCGTCGACGATGCCTCGCGCCAGGCCGGGTTCGTCGGCGGTGCGGTCGAATACCTGCCGAAGCCGTTCAGTCCGCGGGACTTGATCGAGCGGCTGTCCGTCCTGAGCGATCGGGTGGGCGCGTGACCATGAGGCTGGCCCGGCTCTACACTCGCCTGGGTTTCGGCAACCCGTCGCCCCTGCTCAAGCAGCTTCCGACAGCCATCCTCTTCGTGATCGCGATAGTGGTGGTCATGATTGCTCCTGGAGTGCAGGTGTCCAACCAGTTGGCCGTCAGCAGCAGCGCAATCGCGATTGTGGTCGCGACCGCGCTCGCCGCAGTCCTCTCGCGCAAAGAGTCATGGCGGTACCTGAGTCTCATCGTTCCAACGATTGACGTTCTTGCCGTCGCCGCACTGCGCTACGGCAGCGGAGAAGCGATTTCGATGTTCGGATCGTTCGTCATCCTGCCGCTCATTTGGTTTGCCGCGGAAGCCGGTCGGCGCTTCATCGTTTTCGGCACCCTCGGTGCGGTCGTGGTGTCCTTTACCCAGTTCCTGCTGGGGAAGTCCGTGGTGGTGTATGGGCCGGAGTTCATGCGCGCCATCTTCAGCTGCATTGTCTTCGGCATCGCCGCAGTGGTCATCAACGAACTCTCGAGGCAGGGTCGCCTGCAGGTCGAAAAGGTCAAGCGATTTGCCGAACAGAGCCGACTGATGCTCGCCGAGAGCCGGGAGCACGCGGCCGAACTGGCCAGGAGTGACGCCAAGGTCCGCGCGACGGAACAGCTCTTCCGCGGGCTGTGGGAAGCCATCACTGAACAGTCGGTCATCGGAACGGATGTCACAGGGTTGATCGACGCCTGGAACCCCGGCGCGGCCAAGATGTTCGGGCTGACGAGAAAGGCGATGGTGAGCAAGCGCCACGTCGATGATCTCCATCTCAAAACCGAACTGATGGATCGGGCCCGCGAGCTCGAGTATCCGGCCGGTGCCACCGTCCTGAACCCCGGATTCTCTGCACTGGTGGAGACCGCGCGTCTCGGCGCCGCGGACGTTCGCGAATGGACCTACCTGCGGGATGACGGTGCGCACATCCCGGTCGAGTTGAGCGTGACCGCCCGACTCGACGGGATGGGGGAGACCATCGGGTACCTCTTCGTGGCGTACGACATGACGAAGGCGCGCGAGGTTGCTCGACTGAAAGACGAGTTCGTCGGCCTCATTTCGCACGAACTGCGCACGCCGCTCAGCTCCATCCTCGGCTACCTCGAGCTGCTGCGCGATGACGACGAAGTGCCGCTGTCAGACGGCCAGCTCCGCTATCTCGATGTGGCCGAGCGCAATGCCCACCGGCTGCTCCGCCTGGTCGGTGACCTGTTGTTCACCGCCCAGGTCGAGTCCGGCAAATTCCATCTGGATGAGCGAACCCAACCGCTTGGCCCGATTCTCGCCGCATCGGTCGAATCGGCGCGCCCCGCCGCCGCCGCCGCCGGAATCTCGCTGCACCTCGACGTCGTGGACGACATGGTCATCAAGGCCGACGCGGTGCGCCTCGGCCAGGCCTGTGACAATCTCATCTCGAACGCGATCAAATTCACCCCGAGCGGCGGAGCAGTGACGGTGGGGTTGACCGGGCCGTCGCCGACGGCGGTGATAACGGTGAGCGACACCGGGATGGGGATCGCGGCGGACGAGCTCGACAAGCTGTTCTCCCGCTTCTTCCGGGCGACGACTGCGACCCGCAACGCCGTTCCCGGGGTCGGGCTCGGCCTGGTCATTACTCGCGCCATCGCCCGGGCGCACGGCGGCGACATGGGGGTCACCAGCGAAGAGGGAGTCGGCACCGTTTTCAGCATGACCCTTCCGATCGTCGAACCGGCGATCGCGTAGGCACGATCGCCAGCTGCGGCGCCCCCAACTGGGGGCGGTGACATCCGCCGGAACCCACATTTTCGGGGGCATTGGGGCTACAGTGACCGGTGGGGGAAGTGGATCGCTGCATGTCCGGGGTACTCGTCGGCTTGCCCCGGCCGCACGAAGCCCGGTGATCGGTTTCCGACCAGAGAGCCGATAGCCGATGAGTCGCACCGGCATCATCCACGATCGCGTCAGAGTCGATCGGGTCAGAGTCCTGATCGTCGAGGATAGTCAGGACCAACGTGAGCTGTTACGGCGGCACTTCGAGATGGCCGGCTGTGATGTTGTCGCGGCCGAATCGGCGGAGTCTGCGATCTACGCCTACGAATCCGGCAATCTCCACCTCGATCTCGCCGTGGTCGATCTTCTCCTTCCGGGCATGGATGGCTGGGAACTGAGCGGTCGCCTCCAGCTCGACCGTCCGGATTGTCCGGTCGTGATTAGCTCGGTTCTCGACCAGGCCGACTACCCGCCGACCGGGGCGGCCATGCCGAAACCGATCTCGCGGGCGAACGTCCTCGCGGTCCTGAGCGCCTATGTTCCCAGGTGGATCGCGCCGTGACCATCGACCTGCTGCCATTGCGCGTAGTGATCGCCGATGACGATCCCGACATCCGCGCCCTCGTCACCATCGCGGTGAAGCGAGCCGGCCTCGACCTCGTCGACAGCTGCAGCGATGGAACGGCGGCATGGGAGAGCCTGCAGGCGCACGCCCCGGATGTGGCCATCCTCGATGTGGCCATGCCTGGGATGACCGGCCTGGAAGTCTGCCGCCTGGTCAGGGCGGATGCTCGACTCAGTGGCATCCGCATCCTCATGTTGTCCGCCGCCGTCGCCGACAGGTCGCGCCAGGCCGGACTCGTCGCCGGTGCCGATGAGTACTTCATCAAACCGTTCAGCCCTCGACTCCTCGCCGAGCGACTGTCCCTCCTGGCCGCCGGCGCGACACGATGAGCACGGCCTTGGCGGTCGGCGGGAAGCTGCTCGGACCGATCTCGCCGTTGACCAAGCAGGGAACCACGGTAGTGGTTTATCTGATCGCAATCTTCTTCACCGTGATCAAGCCGGCGATAACGGTGACTAGCGTTCCCGCTATCAGCGCCAGCGCAGTCTGCATGCTGATCGCCTGCGTCGTGACGTCCGTGATCTGGCGAGACGTGTCCCGGTGGCACCTGTTCGTTATCGCGTGGGCGATCGATGTCGTCGCGTTCGCGGCGCTCCAATACGGCACGGATGGGGTGGACTCGGTCTTCGCCGCCTGTGTCTTCGCTCCGCTTATCGCGCTGGCCTTCGACACCTTCCGGCGCTACCGTGTCCTCACGGCGATCTGCGCGCCATTGGCCGTGGTGGACGGCATACTCGTGTTTGTCGTGCGGGCGAGCATCCTCCCGCCGGATGCCGAGAGAATTCGCGACGACGTCAGTTTCATCATCCTCGGTCTGCTGGCGATCATCCTGGTCATGTATCTCGTTCGCCAATCCAGGCTTCAGCTCGCCAGGAGCGAGCAGATGCTCGCCGTGAGCCTCCAACACAGTGAGGATCTGGCGCGGAGTGAGGCCCGTTCGCGCGAGGTGGAACGTTCGTTGCGCGGTCTATGGGCGGCGATCACGGAACAGTCCGCGATCGGGACGGATGTAACCGGGCTGATCGACGCGTGGAATCCCGGTGCGTTCTCGATGTTCGGGCTCATGCGTGACGAGGTTGTCGCTAAGCGGCACATCGAGGATTTTCACCTCGAGAGCGAGCTGTTGGAGCGGGCGAGCGAGCTGGACAACCCGGTGGGGGACTCGGAACGGAGTCAGGGTTTCGCTGCGCTGGTCGAAGGCGCGCGGCTTGACTCTGCGGATGTTCGGGAATGGACCTACCTGCGTGGCGACGGGACCCAGATTCCGGTGGACCTGAGCGTCACCGCGCGCGTCGACGACGACGGAGCGACGATCGGCTACCTTTTCGTCGCGGTCGATTTGAGGAAGGCCAAGCAGGTCTCCCGGTTGAAGGACGAGTTCGTCGGACTCATCTCGCACGAGTTGCGAACGCCGCTCAGTTCCATCCTCGGCTACCTCGAGTTGCTGCGCGAAGGGGGCGATGCGCCATTGTCGGAAGAGCAGCTCGGCTACCTGAATGTCGCCGAGCGCAATGCGAATCGTCTGCTGCGCCTGGTCGGAGACCTTCTCTTCACCGCGCAGGTCGAAGCGGGAACGTTTCAGCTGGATGAGCGAATGCAGCCTCTTGGAGCGATTCTCGCGGGCTGTGTCGAGTCTGCTCGCCCGGTCGCGACCACCGCGGGAATAGAGATAAAGCTGAACGTCGAGGACGACTGCGAGGCCAGCGTCGACGCCGTGCGGCTCGGGCAGGCCTGCGACAACCTCATCTCGAACGCGATCAAGTTCACCCCGAGTGGCGGAACAGTGACGGTGGGGCTGAGCGGTTCGGCGTCGGGTGCGGTGATCACCGTGACCGATACCGGGATGGGCATCGCGGCGGACGAGTTGGACAAGCTGTTTTCCCGGTTCTTCCGGGCGACGACGGCCACCCGCAATGCGGTGCCGGGCGTCGGCCTGGGGCTGGTCATCACGCGAGCCATCGCCCGGGCGCACGGTGGCGACATAGGCGTCACCAGCGTAGAGGGCGTAGGCACGACCTTCAGCATGACGCTTCCGCTGCTCGAATCGCAGTGGGTCTCGCTCCCGATCATCGGAGCGCGACCATGACGGTGCTGCAGAAGTTGACCACGAGGGTGCAGCAGATCGGCCGTCGCATCTCATCCATAGTTCCGTCGCCGCTTCTCAAGCAGGTTCCGACGCTTATCCTCGGCCTCGTCGCGGCGTTAATCCTGGCGACGTCGTCGAGCGTGCGGATCACCGATCTGCCCGCGGTGATAGCGGGCGGAATCGGCATCGTCGTTGCCACCTTCTTGGCTTGGATGCTTGTGCTGAATGTGCGCTGGCAGCGGTACGTCCTAGTCGTCCCCGCAATCGACGCGATCGCGTTTTCCGTGCTGCGATACGGCACCGATGGCTTCGATTCGGTGTTTGCCGCCGCTGCAAGCGTTCCGCTGCTCTGGTTCACCGTCGAGGCGGGACGACGCCACCTCATTCTCAGCATCGTCGGTGCGCTTCTTTCGCTGTATGCGGCGTCCCTCCTGTTCAGCGGCGGCGATCTTTCGACCTCTGCCGAGCATGTTCGGGAACGCTTCACCTTCGCCGTGGTCTGCACAGTGGCATGCATGGTGGTCTTCGGCTTGATGCGCCAGTCGCGCAATCGGGTGGACGAATTCGAAAGGATGCTGGCCGAAAGCCGTGCCCTCGCCGAGAAGGTCCACATGGCCGAGGGGTTGTTGCGAGGCCTGTGGGATGCGATCACGGAGCAGTCCGCGATTGGCACGGATGTGACCGGGCTGATCGACGCATGGAACCCGGGCGCGGTCAAGATGTTCGGCATCACGGAGAGTGCCGCGATCAACCAACGTCGCATTCATGAATTCCATCTGCCCGACGAGCTGGCGGCGCGGGCGACCGAGCTCGACACTGTTATCGACTCGAACTCCGCCAACCCCGGGTTCGAGGCCTTGATCGAGACGGCACGGCTCGGCGTTTCGGATGTCCGGGAGTGGACCTATCTGCGCGACGATGGCGGCCACATCCCGGTGGAGCTGAGCGTCACCACTCGGCTGAGCGACACCGGCGAAACGGTCGGGTATCTCTTCGTCGCTCATGACTTGACCAGGGCGCAGGATGCGTCGAGGCTCAAGGACGAGTTCGTCGGACTCATCTCGCACGAGTTGCGCACCCCGCTCAGCTCCATCCTCGGCTATCTGGAGTTGATGCGCGATGACCGGGATGAGGCGCCGCTGTCGGATAGCCGGCTCACTTACCTGGATGTCGCGGAGCGCAATGCGAATCGGCTGCTCCGCCTGGTCGGAGATCTGATGTTCACCGCCCAAGTCGAGTCCGGAACCTTTCAATTGAACGAGCAAACCCAGCGGGTCGCACCGATTCTGGCGACATCCATCGAATCCGCCGGTCCGGTTGCCGATGCGGCTGGTATCGAGATGGTGCTGGAGATGAGCGAGGACTGCATCGTCAATGCGGACGGGATGCGACTCGGTCAGGCCTGCGACAACCTCATCTCGAACGCGATCAAGTTCACTCCCCGCGGTGGCAGGGTGACGGTGGGGCTAGTGGGTTCGGCGTCGAGCGCCACGATCACGGTTGCGGACACCGGGATGGGCATCCCGGCCAAAGAGCTGGACCAGCTGTTCTCGAGATTCTTCCGGGCTTCCACGGCGACCCGCAACGCGGTGCAGGGCGTCGGGCTTGGCCTGGTCATCACCCGCGCCATCGCCCGGGCGCACGGTGGTGAGATGGGCGTCACGAGCGAAGAGGGCGTCGGAACGACCTTCAGCATGACACTCCCGTTGGTGCAACGGCAGCGGCTACTGCGCCCAATTGTCGGTGTGTGACCATGACTACTCGGCTGACAATGAAGCAGAAGATCATAACGACGATGGATCGGATCGGCCATCGCATCACATCCATAAATCCGTCGCCGCTTCTCAAACAGGTCCCGACGCTCATTCCGTGCCTCATCGCGGCGGTGCTGGCGACAACGTCGCCCGACGTGGCGATCACCGACCTACCCTCGGTGGTTGGAGGTGGCATTGGAATCGTCCTTGCCACCATCGTGGCGTGGATGTTGACCGCTAATGTGCGCTGGCAGCGGTACATCCTGGCCGTCCCCGCCATCGACGTGCTCGCGATCTCGGCGATGGAGCACGGCACAAACAGCGTCAATTCGGTCATTGCGGCCGGCACCATCGTTCCCTTGCTCTGGTTCACGGCCGAGGCCGGACGACGCCACCTCAGTTTGAGTGTTGCTGGGACGCTTCTCATGGTTTTCGCTGCCTATCGCCTGTTCAACGGCAGGGCCGAACTTCCGAACGCCGTTGAACTTGCCAGGGACCGCTTCACCTTCGTGGTGATCAGCACGGTGTCGTGCATGGTGGTTTTCGGTTTGATGCGTCTGGGGCGGCGTCGGATGGACAACATCGAACTGATGCTCGCCGAAAGCCGCGCCCATGCGGAATCACTTCGCAATAGCGAGGCGAGGGTCAGCGCGGCCGAGGGCCTGCTGCGGGGACTGTGGGAAGCGATCACCGAACAGTCCGCGATCGGCACGGACGAGAGCGGGCTGATCGATGCCTGGAACCCCGGCGCGGTCAAGATGCTCGGCGTCGCCGAGGATGCCGCGCTCGGAAAACGCCACATCGACGAATTCCACTTGTCTGCCGAGTTGGCGGAGCGGGCGACTGAGCTCGACACCCTGGTCGGCTCGGAGGCCGCCAACCCCGGCTTCGAGGCGCTGATCGAAGCGGCACGGCTCGGCATCACCGACGTTCGAGAATGGACCTATTTGCGCGAGGACGGCAGTCACGTCCCGGTAGAGCTCAGTGTGACGACTCGGCTCGACGGCGCCGGCGAAACGGTCGGGTATCTCTTCGTCGCCCACGATCTGACCAAGGCACGCGAGGTGTCGCGCTTGAAGGATGAGTTCGTCGGGCTTATCTCGCATGAGTTGCGCACGCCGCTCAGCTCGATCCTCGGTTACCTCGAGTTGATGCGCGACGAGGACGATGTGCAGCTTTCTGAGCAGCAGCTCGGCTTTCTGGATGTCGCGGAGCGCAACGCGAATCGTCTGCTTCGCCTGGTCGGGGATCTCCTGTTCACTGCCCAGGTCGAGTCGGGAACGTTCCGCCTGAATGAGCATGCGCAACCCTTGGCGCCGATCCTCGCGGCGTCCGTAGAGTCGGCTCGTCCCGTTGCCGACGCGGCGGGGATCGTGATGGTGCTGGACGCGACGGAGGACTGCATTGTCAACGCCGATGCGGTGCGGCTCGGCCAGGGCTGCGACAACCTGATTTCGAACGCGATCAAGTTCACCCCGCGCGGCGGCACGGTCACGGTTGGGGTCGGCGAGTCCGGGTCGAGTGCCGTGATCACGGTGGCGGACACCGGGATGGGCATTGCCGCCGACGAGCTGGACCAGTTGTTCTCGAGATTCTTCCGCACCACCACGGCCACCAGGAACGCGGTGCCGGGTGTCGGCCTCGGGCTGGTCATCACCCGCGCGATCGCTCGGGCGCACGGTGGCGACATGGGCGTCACGAGCGTCGAGGGCGTCGGCACGACCTTCAGCATGACGCTTCCGCTGCTCGAGACCGCGAAGGTCTGATCTCGCGTCTGACTATCGGCGGGTTGCTCAGCGGTTCGACAGGCTCGCCAGTTGGGCGGATGCACGCTCGAGCACGTCGACCCGTTTGCAGAACGCGAAGCGCACCAGCGACGCGTAGTCACCGGCGTTCCGTTCGCTCACGAAGGCGCTGATCGGCACGGCGACCACCCCGGCCAGCTGGGGGAGCCGACGGCAAAAGGCCGCGGCATCCTCGAATCCGAGCGGAGCGGCGTCGGCGACGATGAAGTAGGAACCCTGCGGCTCGGACACCGTGAATCCGGCGCTCCTGAGGCCGGTCGACAGCAGGTCACGTTTACCCGCGAGCACGGATGCGGTGCGCGCGAAATACTCGTCCGGCAGTCCGAGCCCGACCGCAACGGCCGGTTGGAACGGGGCCGCGTTCACGAAGGTCAGGAACTGTTTCACGGCGAGGATGGCGGTGAGGATCTCGTGCGGAGCGGTGAGCCAGCCGACCTTCCACCCGGTGACGCTGAAGGTCTTGCCGCCGCTCGAGATCGTCACCGTGCGTTCGGCCGCTCCCGGCAGGGACGCGACCGGAATGTGCCGGGCGCCGAAGGTCAGGTGTTCGTACACCTCATCCGTCACCACAAGTGCGTCGTGCTGGTGGGCGAGTTCTACGACGAGCTCTAGCGTCTCGCGGGAGAGAACAGTGCCGGTCGGGTTGTGGGGGTTGTTGATCAGGATGAGGCGGGTGCGGTCGGTGATCGCCCGCCGAAGATCGTCGTGGTCTGGCTGGAAGCCGGGCGCACGCAGCGGGACGGTTCTGTGCACCGCTTTGCTCAACGCGATGACGGCGGCGTATGAGTCGTAGAACGGTTCGAGGGTGACCATCTCGTCGCCGTCCTCGACCAGGGCGAGGATGGTGGCAGCCAACGCCTCCGTGGCGCCGGCGGTCACCAGGACCTCGCGCTCTGGGTCGACCGTGATGCCGTAGAAGCGTTCCTGGTGCGCGGCGATCGCCTCACGCAGCACCGGGAATCCGATGCCGGGCGGGTACTGGTTGACGCCGTCGGTGATCGCCTGGCGGGCTGCTTCGAGCACCTCGTACGGACCGTCCTCATCGGGGAAACCCTGCCCGAGGTTGATCGCTCCAGTGGTGATCGCGAGTGCGGACATCTCGGTGAAGATCGTCGGACGGAGCTCCCCATCCTGCCCGAGCAATTGTGCCCCACGTGCGGCGCGTTCCCAGGCGCCGGATACGGTCATTTCGCCATCCGAATCATCCATCCAACCTAGCCCCTGGGACTGGGGCAGCCCGGCCTCCTCCCCATGCGGATCCGGCGAACGGCTACGACGAACGCTGTGGAAAACCTCGCCAGGAGGCGTCCCGGTGGCCTACGGTCGGGCTATGCGACAACTCGCGCGCGTCTGTCTGGCCGGCATCGTCGCCTGCGGAGCGCTCGGGTTGGGCGGCTGCGTCCCGTCCGCCCCGGACCGCACGCCGAATGCCGTCGCCACGTCGAGACCGGTGTTCGAATCGGATGCCGCGGCGCTCGCCGCCGCCACGAAGGCCTATGCGGCGTACCTGGCTATGTCCGACACGATTGCCCAACAAGGTGGCGCGAATCCGGAGCGGCTCGCGTCGCTGGTCACTCCGGAGTGGATGACAAAGGAGATTGAATCGGCCCAGAAGTTTGCGCGGAAGGGCATTCATCAGGTCGGTGGATCAAAGTTTGACAGTCCGAGACTCCAAGTCTTTGATGAGAACGGGGAAGGTGTCGCCACGGTGGCCCTCTATCTTTGCTTGGACCTTTCGGAATCTCGCATGGCAGACCAGTCGCAAGCAGACGTAACGCCCAACAGGGATCGAATCCGGCTACCGTTCGTTGCAACTTTCCAAGGTGAATCCGAGAGCTTGCTGCTGAATGGGAATGTCTTTTGGAAAGGCAAGGACTACTGCTGAGCGCGGCGCTCGGCGCTGCGCTCATGCTCGTGCTCCCGGTTTGGGCTGTCCCACCAGCCCAGGCTTTCCCTGAGGGTTGCTCTTGGCTGGATGTCTCGGCCGGAACATGTGCAGATGTCAGCGGGTCGATCCAGGACGGCGGCGTCGCCTTGGGCGGCAGCCAGAGCACTCCGGGAAACGGCGCTCCACGGTCGGGAGGGGCAGCGGCTCCGCGGCCGGGCACCTCCACTAGCCCGCTACCCATCGCGGCACCCCCCGCGCCGAGTTCCTTCCCGGATCGAACCTGGGCGGAGTTCACCGTCACCGGTCCGGCGCTGCTGAGCGACCTCGTCAACTTCCGTCCGACCCCGGGCACAAGTCTGATGGAGCCGAAAGGGTGGACCATCGTCGGGGCAGAGACGAACTTCTACTCGCAGGCCAATGCCCAGGTGCAGGATGGCGAGCTACTCGGTCAACCGGCGTCGGTGCGCTTCTGGCCCGTTCGCTATCGCTGGTCCTATGGCGACGGAACCGAGGCAGTGCTCGGAACCGGTGGCGGCAGCTGGGCGTCCCAGGGCATCCACGAGTTCGACAAGACCAGTACCAGCCACAGGTACCGGAGAGTCGGGACGTACACGGTCGAGCACAGCGTTGAGTTCGCCGCCGAATACCGCTTTGCCGGGGGTGCCTGGACTGCGATAGCCGGCACGATCCCCACGCGGGCCAATGACCTGGTCGTGTCGGTCGGCAATGCTAGAACGGTCCTGGTGGCGCGAGAATGCACGCGGAATCCGGCCGGCTCTGGATGCTGAAATTCCGAGTATTCTCTGCAGTGTCGATGTAAAGCAAGACGTGGGCTGGCTCACAGCGTGCGCAAATAGAATGCTCAGGTTGTCGGTGAATGCTAGCAACGCGCTTGGAAGGAGCAGCATCATGACCGACACGAATCAGGATCCGGAAAAGGGAAACTCCCCCGAGGAAACGTCCCCGGAAAACGAAGCAGGACTTTCAGAACAGGCGATGACCAATGCGTCGTCTGAGAACGAGTCGACGCAGGCTGGTTCGACAGCGGCTGATTCGACCGAGGTCGGTTCGACCAGGCCGCTAGACGCAGACCTCGCCAACACTCTTCCGACCAGTGGCGTAAGCGGCACTTCAGCCGACCGCACTGCCGGTACCAATCCCTCCGGCGCGAATCCCACCGAGGCGCTTCACCCGGAGGCCATCGCCGCCCCGGCCGCACCCACGGCGCACACGCACCCGCACCACACCGGTGCCAGCTTCGGCGTGGGGAGCCAGCCGACTCAACCTTGGGTGGCGGCATCCAAGACCACCCCCAACCGTTCCAAGCGGGGCAAGACCGTCGGCCTCGTCGCCGCGTTCGCGGTGGCCGCTCTCGTCGGTGGCGTGTCAGGAGCGGGAGTGACCGCCCTCGTCATCAACAACAGCCAGTCCAGCCAGGCCTCTGCCAGCTCGGCTGTGAATCCGGCGAACATCACGGTCAACAACCCAGACAACGCCACCACCATCACCAAGGTCGCGGCAGAAGCCACGCCGTCTGTCGTTACGATCAACACCACCGGCACAACGGCTGCCGGAACCGGTTCCGGCGTCATCCTGAGCAGCGACGGCTACATCCTCACCAACACCCACGTCGTCACGCTCGATGGCGAGGTGGCCAACGCCAAGGTCTCTGTGCAGACCTCGGACGGCCACATCTACAGCGCGAAGATTATTGGAACCGACCCGATCTCCGACCTCGCTGTGGTCAAGATCGACGCGACCGGCCTCCAGCCGATCACCTTCGCCGACTCGAGCAAGCTCAATGTCGGCGACACGGCGATCGCGATCGGCGCTCCGCTGGCACTGTCGAACACGGTCACCAACGGAATCGTGAGCGCGCTCAACCGCAGCATCACGATCGCGTCTTCCGCGGTTCCGCCGAGCACCAGCAGCAGTGACGGCGGCAACACCGCCCCGAACGGCGGCGGCAACGGCAGCGGCAGCGACCCGTTCGGGTTCCAGTTCCCCCAGGGTGGTGGCGGAGGCCAGCAACAGGCACAACCGCAGCCAACGGCCCAGGCAAGCATCGCCCTCTCCGTCATCCAGACGGATGCCGCGATCAACCCCGGTAACTCGGGAGGCGCCCTGCTGAACGCCAGCGGCCAGGTGATGGGCATCAACGTCGCCATCGCCAGCGCGAGCAGCAGCTCGTCGACGACGACCTCGGGGAGCATCGGAGTCGGTTTCGCGATCCCGTCGAACCTGGCCAAGCGGGTCGCATCCGAGATCATCGCTACCGGTACCGCGACACACGGCCTGCTCGGCGCGAGCGTCGCAGACGCTGGTGCCGCCACTGGCAGCACGGTCGTCGGTGCCAGCATCCAGTCGGTGACGTCGGGTGGAGCAGCGGCAAACGGTGGACTCCAGAAGGGTGACGTCGTCACCTCGTTCAACGGAGTTCCGATCACCGGTATGACCGATCTCACCGCCCAGGTGCGCGTGCTTGCCGCCGGGTCGAAGACCACCCTGACCTACGTGCGCAATGGCAAGACCAACACCGCAACGGTCACCCTTGGAACGTTGAAGTAGCGCGTTCCAGGCGGAATGGTACGGCGCGAGCCTCTGGCTCGCGCCGTACTTTTTTGTCGACTGGTAGGCTCGGTGCTCCTGCCACTTCGACCTTTTGGACTTCATGACAGCCGCTGAGAACACCCTTCCGGGAGTCTCATACATCATGCCGGTACTGAATGAGGTCGGGTATGTGGAGAGCGCGGTTCGAACCATCCTCAGCCAGGATTACGCGGGGGAAAAGGAACTCATTCTCGCCCTCGGGCCATCGACGGATGGCACCGATGAACTGATCGAACGCCTGGCAGAAGACGACAGCCGCATCCGGTGGGTGCGCAATCCGGAGGTCGACATCCCGGTCGGCCTCAACCGGGCGATTCGCGCCAGCACCCATCCGATCATCGTGCGGGTCGACGCCCACTCGGAACTCGAACCCGGCTACACCATGGCCGCGGTCGCCACCCTCGAACGCACCGGGGCAGTAAACGTTGGGGGAGTGATGCTGGCTCGCGGCAAGACGCCGTTCCAGGCTGCCGTCGCCCGCGCATACAACAGCAAGTTCGGGCTGGGCGGCGCCCGCTATCACGGCGGCGCGATCGCCGGTCCGGCCGAATCCGCCTATCTCGGCGTGTTCCGCCGTGAGGTACTCGAGTCCGTCGGACTCTTCGACGAGTCGATCCGCCGCGGCGAGGATTGGGAGCTCAACCTGCGCATCCGGGCCGCCGGCCACCTCGTCTGGTTCGACCCTGCCCTCGAAGTCACCTACTGGCCGCGAGAGCAGTGGCCGAAACTGGTGAGACAGTTCTTTGCCACCGGGGTGTGGCGGGGCGAGCTCGTGCGTCGCTACGGCGGCCGGAATCCGTGGCGTTTCTTCGTGCCGCCGATGCTCGTGCTGGTCGTCGCGCTCAGCATCGTCGTCGCGGTCCTGCAGTCGACCCGGCTGATCAGCGGTTGGCCCTCCGCGATTCTCGGCCTCGTCTACCTCGGGCCGATCGCCTACCTGCTGTTGGTGCTCTGGGTCAGCCTGACCCAGGACCACGTGCCGCGATGGAAAGACCGCTGGCTGTTCCTGGTCGTGCTGCCGACCATGCATCTCAGCTGGGGAGCCGGCTTCCTGTTCGCCCTCCTGCGCGGCGCGAGCACGGTGACCGACACCTCCCGCACCGGCATCTGAGCCGTCATGGCCGCTCTCGCAGCCGGGCGACGATCTCGCCGTACACCCTCTCGGTGTTCCGGCCGTCGCGGAAGGCGTGGTGCGAGTCGGCGAGAGCGCGACTGTTGTTGCTGAGTCGCTCCAGGATGTCCGGCTCGGATTCGGCGCGGCCGAGCAGCGCGATCAGCTCGGTCCAGGTCCCGAGCTCGGTGCCTCCACTGAATTCCTCGTACGGTTCGTACAGCCCACGGGTGGCGGTGTAACGCTCGACATCCGGTGCGAGGTAGGCGATCGGATGCGAGGTGAGGGCAAAATCATAGGCGATCGACGAATAGTCGGTGATCAACAGCTCGAACGCGGGCAACACCGGGGTGACATCGCTCTGGTCGGCCGCGGCCAGCATCCGAATTCGATCGGAGAGGCGGGGGCCGGCGCCATAGTCGCCGATGCCGTGCGGATGCGGCCGCAGCACGAGAATGCGATTGGTCGCAGCCAGGTACTCATCGATCAGCCGCCACTCCTCGCTGCTCGGGATACCGGGGTCGCGCTCGCCGTCCCTCCAGGTGGGGGCGTAGAGCATCACGCCGGCGTCTGCGAGCGGGCCGACCGTCGATTCGAGCAGCGCCCTGGCCGTGTCGGTGCGGGAGTGCTCCGTGCCCTGCGACAGGATGTCGTCTCTCGGGTCGCCGGTGACCACGACTCGGTCTGCCGGCAGGTCGAACGCCGTTCGCAATCGGGAGGCGGAAAGCTCCGATGCCGCCGGTACCAAGCCGAATGCCGAAGTGCTGCGGCGATAGAGGCGTCGCAGCGCGTGCTGGACCGCGGATGGACCGGAGCTGCTGAACGTCACCGGCGCATCCAGTTGGATCTTCTTCAGCGGGATGCCGTGCCAGAGTTGAACGACGAATGCGCCACGCACGCCGAACCGGTTCGCATCGCCGAGACCGTGGGTGACGACGACGACCCTGGCGCGAAGGGTCGCCCAGAGCCCGCGCCGGCTGGACCGAAGCACGGACGGGATGCCGACCAGCGTCGCCGCCCGCAGCTCGGCACTGTCACGGGCCAACCACAGCAGATCCAGCGACGGATCGCTGGCGCGGGTCAACTCGAACAGGGCGATCGCGCCTTCTCCGACTCCTGAGCCGCAACCGAAGACCCACGAATCGCGGCGTCGAGGCACCACGGCACTCGCAAGGAACCCCACCGCATACAGCGGCAATGAGAGGAGCTTCTTTGTGTTTCCTCTGGCAAAAGTGAAGCCGGGCACGAGCTGTTTTGCACCCTCCCGGTCGAAGAATCACCACGGCGCGGACCGTTTCGATCCGAGCGAGGCACCAGAGCGCGAGCCTAGCAGCGTGGAGCTTGGTCGTGGGTACGACGGCGCGGAGAGCCCTAGTCGGGGGTCTCCGATTGTTGGTCGTCGGACGCCTCGGTCGGGCGACGCGGGAGCCGCAGCCTCGACAGGCCGGCCCGAACCGGTCCGGCCAGCTTTCCCGGCACGGCGGGCAGGGCCTGCATTCGCTCTCGGATCGATCGCGGCTCGCCGGGTTCGCGCGGCACACGAGCTCGAGGTTCGAGGTTCTGAGGGAATTCGCTTGGCGCGGGCCCGAACGCCTCGCGAGAACTGTTGACCACCTTTCTCCCGAGCAGGTGGCTTCCGGTTCCGCCGATCACCGCTCCGATGCCGAACGGCATCATGCGGCCGATGGCTCCGCTGGCGGTGTTGCGGGCGAACCGCTGGATGAACGCCCGCTTCATCCGGTCCGCGATCTGACCGACGAATGCCTGCGGAACGTTTCGACCGATCACGTTGCCCCAGAAGGCTCCGCGCGGGACGCCCTTCCCGGTGGCCTGTGCGGCCAGGTTGCGCACCAGGTCGGAGCCGGATGTACCGAGCATCATCGCCATGACGACGGTGCGTGCCCGATCGGGGTCTGTGACGGCGATCCCGTGGATCTCGGTCACCGATTGGGCGAACAGGGCGCTCGCCTCGAGGAACGCCGCGGTCTCGGCGCCGGTGAGCGCGAGGCTCACCATGGTGCCGACGCCGGGAATGACGGCGGTCGCACCGACCCCGGCCCCGGCGGTGGTCACCGCGGCCAGGTAGCGCCGCTCGAGGATGCGGATCGCCTGCTCCGGCGTTGCGCCGGGATACTGGCGACGGATGCTGCGCACGTGCGCCAGGACGACCGGCCGTTGCGCGGTCAGCACGCGGTCGAACCCGCGAACCGCCATCGGATGTTGCGCCGCCTGAAGTGGCTCGATTGCTTTCACGACACCTCCTCCGTGGCCTCCCATCCTAGGCACCACTCCTCTCGGGAACGAACGGCTATGGCGTCCCGTAGTCCGCGTCGTACCGGTCAAGGACCTCGTCGATCGACGCATCGAGCACCAGTGCACCCTTGTCCAGGTAGAGACCACGGGTGCAGAAGCGCCTCAGATCCTTCTCGTTGTGCGAGACGAAGAACATCGTGCGTCCGCCCTCGAGCATCTCCTCGATCCGGCGGTAGCACTTCTCCTTGAACGCCTTGTCGCCGACCGCAAGGACCTCGTCGACGAGGAGGATCGGTTCCTCGAGCCGCGAGATGACCGCGAAGGCGATGCGCACCCGCATTCCGCTGGACAGGTGCTTGTACGGTGTGTCGAGGAAGTCCCCGATCTCGGCGAATTCGATGATCTCGTCGAATCGCTCCGCGATCTCCTGGTTCTTCATCCCGTGCAGCCCCGCGGTCAGGTAGACGTTGTCCCGCACCGAGAGGTCGTCGACGAATCCTCCGGTGATCTCGATGAGCGGCGCAACTCCATCACGCACCTGCACGGAGCCGTCGTCTGGCAGCATCACCTCTGCCACAAGCTTCAGCAGTGTCGACTTGCCCTGGCCGTTGCGTCCGACGACGCCGATCGCCTCACCCGGTGCAACCGAGAACGACACGTGCCGGAGGGCCCAGAATTCGTCGGCCCTGGTGCGGCGGGCGCTTCCCGCGAAGAGGTCCTTGAAATTTCGCCGGGACAGGCGGTTGCGGCGGAACCGGATGCCGGCATCCGTCACCTCGATCACCGGGCGCACGGCGGTGGAAACGCCCATCACAGTTTCGGTCACGTCAAATTTCCTTCAGTACGGCATGGATTGTGCGCCGGAACACCAGTATCCCGATGCCGAGGACGACCAGGCACAGCACAGCGCTGACGCCGACATCGAACCAACGCAGTTCCTGCGGAAAGAATGCCGCCCGGTACAGCGAGAAGATGCCGGACAGCGGATTGAACGCCGCCCAGAATTCGAGGCTCGGATGCTTGTGAAGATCGGCGATCCCGTACACGATCGGCGATGCGTAGAACAGGAAGCGAAGGGCGAGCTTCACGGCGCGTTCGAGGTCCCGGAAGAAGACCACGAGCGGCGCGACGATCAGGCCGACCCCGAGGGTCAACACGGCCTGCATGATGATCGCCAGCGGAAAGAGGAGGGCCCCCCATTGCAGCTTTGCCGGTGTCGCGGTGAACTCCGAAATGATGGCGAAGACCGCAATCACCGGAATGCTCGCGAGGAACTCGATGCCTTTCGACAGGACCAGGCGAGCGACCCAGATCGTGCGGGGAATCTTTGTCGAGCGGATGAGCTTCGCCTCGCGGGTGAAGGCGCGTGTCGCATCCGAGATGCTGCCGTTGAACCAGGTCCAGGGAAGCAGCGCGCTGATCAGAAACACGATGTATGGCTCGTGTCCCACCCCACGCTGGAAAATCACCGTGAATACGAACCAGTAGATCCCCGCCATGACCAGGGGATCGAGAATCGACCAGAAGTACCCGAGGAACGAGGTCGAATACCGCACCTTGAGATCGCGCGCGGTCAACAACCAAAGCGAGTGTCGATAGCGTGCGGCAGGCGTTCTGGCCTGACGAACATCGATTGCTGCGCTCACGGGTCGGCGTCCTTACAAGTTACGCACCCCCGCGCGCCCGCGTTAGACGAAGAGGTTTGCCCGCTCCAGGTCTTCGGCGAAGTCAATCTCTACGGCGTAGAGGTCGGAGATGTCTACCGGCTCAAATCGTAGCTTGTCCTGCTCGATGGCCAGTTCAATCCCGCGTTCGAAGTAGTCCTGGTCGCCGACGCGACCGAGCTGGCGGAGCAGCGCTGCTTTGTCGTCGCGGGCGACGTAGTTGATGCCGACCGCTTCGCCGAGGCCGTTCTTCACCGACTTGGATAGCTCGTTGATATAGCCCTCCGCGCCGACCGTGTACTTGACCTCTTCGTCTGAGACCTTCGCCGTGTTGACTGAGACGAATGACTGGTCGCGGGCGACCATCTTCGCCGCACGCACGAGCGCCTCAGGGTCGAAGACAACGTCTCCGTTCATCCACAGCACGCCGCCTGTGCTGGATGCACGCAGTGCGCGCATCAGGCTCTTCGAGGTGTTGGTCTGGTCGTATTCCTCGTTGTAGACGAAGGATGCGTTGGGGAAGGCTTCGATGATGTGCTCGAGTTTGTACCCGACGACGATCGTCACCTGGGCGCTCTTGCCGAACGCCTGGTGGATGTTGTCGAACTGCTGCTGCATGATCGTGCGACCATCGCTGAGTTCGGTGAGTGGCTTCGGGAGGGTGCGACCGAGACGACTGCCCATGCCCGCTGCCAGAATGACGATCTGCGTGCTCACGAATTGGTCTCCTCAAGTTGCCCTGCTCGGCCAATGCGGCGGAAATTGCCCCGACGAGTCACCCCGCCGTTTACCGCATAGCTTTTACGTAGACACTTCGTTGTGCACCCGCAACATTACCGGGGGGCTGGCGGTCAAACCCGGAATTCACAGGTTCTTGTGTCCAATTTGTGATGGAAGCGGTCCTTTCAGCCAGGGTTGGGCGGGGGCTTGGTACGGTTGTGCTGTGGATCCAGAACCCGGTAAAGAGACGCAAAACGCGCAGCCTGTCCGAGCCGATTCTCCCACTTCTGGGAACGAATCATCACCTTCGAAAGCCGGGGATGATGCGACCGGCGCCACCGGAAAATCCACCCAGCCGCGCAAACCCGCAGCTCGCAAGCCGGCCGCTCCGAAGACCCCCGCCCGGCAGCCCGCGGCACGAAAACCGACCGCTCGCCAGGCGGCAGCGAACGACGAC
>JAODMG010000088.1 GCA_025464895.1 Microbacteriaceae bacterium
GCTTTCGACGACCGGCCAGGCCACGATCTCGCCGGACGGTCGCCTCGCCACCAGCTGGGCGAGCTCCCGGCGGAATTCGACGAGCTCCTCGGCCAGCAGCGCCTCGCCATCGCCGAGCGCGTCGATCCAGTCGGCGGCCTCAGCCGCGTCCCCGATCACGCGGACGCCCTTGCCGTCGTACCCGCCGCGAGCGGTCTTCACCACGGCCTTGCCATCGTTCGCCTCGAGGAAGACGGCGAGTTCTTCCGTGGTCGACACCCGCGCCCAGCTCGGAACGGGCAGCCCGAGCTCGGACAGGCGCTGGCGCATCAGGAGTTTGTCCTGGGCGTAGAGCAGGGCATCCGGTCCTGGATGCACCGCCACCCCTGATTCCACCAGCTCGCGCAGGATCGCCTGCGGAACGTGCTCATGGTCGAAGGTGATGACGTCGAGGTCTTTTGCAAAACGCAGGACATCGTCGCGATTCCGGTAATCGCCGATGGTCGTCGCGGCCAATCCGGCAGCATCTCCTGCGTTTTCGGCGAGCACCCGCAAGTCGATTCCGAGGTTGATCGCCGCGGGGATCATCATGCGCGCGAGTTGCCCGCCTCCGACTACGCCAACTGTGATGGCCATTGTTTCTCCCGAAACCGTTGTGGACGCTCGACCAGGCGGAAGAACCCAGGACGGTCGCGACGCATCCGATTAGACTGCCAACCGCTACCTTCTATCTTTGCCTATTCGCGGGAGAGATTCATGCGCGCGTTGCTTGCCCAGTTCGTCCGTTTTGGGCTCGTCGGCGCCGTCGGCCTGGTGATCGATGTCGGAGTCTTCAACCTCCTGCGCATCACCGTTCTCGCGCCGGAAGCGATGCAACACGGCCCGATCTACGCGAAGCTCGTCTCCACCTCGCTCGCGATTCTCGCCAACTGGCTCGGCAACCGCTACTGGACCTTCGGCGCTGCCCGCCGCCCGCAATTGGTACGAGAAGGCCTCGAGTTCGCCGTCGTGAGCGTCGGCGGGATGATGATCGGCCTGGCCTGCCTCTGGGTGTCGCACTACGCGCTCGGGTTCACCTCGCTGCTCGCGGACAACCTGTCGTCGAACGTCGTCGGCCTGGCCCTGGGGACGGCATTCCGGTTCTGGCTCTACCGGGTATGGGTGTTTCGCGGCCCGGGGGCCAGGCGAACAGACGCGGCGCGGTCAGGGTCGGCCGAGGGCCCGGTACTGCCATCCGGCCGCGCGCCACTGGACCGGATCAAGGCAGTTGCGGCCGTCCAGAATCGATTTCCGCGCAACAAGTGACCCGACCCGATCCGGGTCGAGGTCGCGATACTCCTTCCACTCGGTGAGCAGCAGGACGGCATCCGCACCGCGCACGGCATCCTCGACATCCGCAAGGTAGCGAAGCTGCGGGTAGCGCCTGCGTGCTGTCTCGACCGCCTGGGGATCGGATGCCACGACCTCTGCGCCGAGCTCGGCCAGTCGCACCGCGACATCCAGTGCCGGCGAGTCGCGCACATCGTCGGAGTCGGGTTTGAACGCGAGCCCGAGGACGGTGATCCGCTTGCCGTCGAGCTGGCCGCCGAGCACCTCGCGGGTGAGATCGACCATTCGTTCCCGCCGGCGCAGGTTGATCGCGTCGACCTCGTGCAGGAAGCTCAGCGCCTGGTCGACCCCCAACTCCTCAGCCCTTGCCATGAAGCCGCGGATGTCTTTCGGCAGGCACCCTCCACCGAAGCCGAGTCCGGCGTTCAGGAAGCGCCGCCCGATCCTGGCATCGTAACCGATCGCGTCGGCCAGCTGGGTGACGTCCGCGCCGGTGGCCTCAGCGACTTCGGCCATGGCATTGATGAAGGAGATCTTGGTGGCGAGGAACGCGTTCGCCGACACCTTCACCAGCTCCGCCGTCGCGTAGTTGGTGACGACTCTCGGCGTGCCGTTTCCGACCGCGGTCGCGTAGACCTCGTCGAGTAGGGCTTCCGCCGTGGAGTCTCCGGCCGCGATCCCGTAGACCAGCCGGTCGGGGGCCACCGTGTCTTTGACGGCGAATCCCTCCCGCAGGAACTCCGGATTCCAGGCCAGCCGCGCCCCTGGTGCGCCTTCAGTCACCACGTCGGCGAGCCTCTCCGCCGTGCCGACCGGCACAGTCGACTTGCCGACCACCAGGTCGCCGGGCGCCAGGTGTGGCAGCAGGGACTCCACCGCGGCATCGACGTAGCCGACGTCCGCCGCATTGCTGTTCGCAAGCTGAGGTGTGCCGACGGCGACGAAATGCACCCTGGACCCCGCGACGGCGGCGATGTCGGAGCTGAAGGCGAGCCGCCCGCTCGCCATCGCCGAACGGAGAAGTTCCGGGAGCCCCGGCTCGTAGAACGGTGGCCGCCCCGCCGACAGCAGGTCGACCTTCGCCTGGTCGACGTCGATACCGATCACATCGTGGCCGAGCTCTGCCAGGCAGGCGGCGTGGACGGTACCGAGGTAGCCGCATCCGATGACGGAAATTTTCATGAACTTTCTCCAACTATGCAGAATACGGATGCGAGGGGGCAGTCGACGATCAGCGTGTACCCCACACCGAAGTCTCGTCCTGTGCCCGTGAGGCCTCGGCCTGGCGGCGGGCGGCGATGGGATTCAGGCTGCCCTCCATCAGATCGTGAAGCGCGCTTTGCACGAGGTCTGCGTTCGGGATGTCGCGCAACACCACCGGGTGATCGAGGCCCGTGTTGATCTGCACATTGCCGCTGCCGAAGATGCTCTGCAACGAGTTCTTCCGCACGGTGACGTCATATCCCTTGCTGTGAAGGAGCTCCTGGCGCACCCGGATGAAGAACCCGCTTCTCAGGATGATTCGGCGAGTGGTGATGATGTATCTCCTGCCCAGCCAGGAGAGCAGTGGCAGTAACCAGAGCAGCACGATCGCCAGCGCTGCGGCGGCCGTCACGATGGCGTTCTGCCAGCCGAGGAGGAAGCCGTTCTGGAAATAACCGAGGACACCGACCGCCGCGATCAGCACCAGCGAAGGCCAGAACAGGGCTCGACCGTGAGGTCGAAGACGCGCCACGACGCGCTCACTCTCCTGGTCCTGGCTTGACATGTCTTATTCATACCGCAGATGCGTCACGTCGCCGGCGGCGACAGCCTGAACCAGGTCATTCGTGGCATCGCGAACCATCAGCCGGCCGGCCCGATCGACATCGATCGCCGTGCCGAAGATGGTGTGGTCGCCTGGCAGCTGCACCTTGACCCGCTGGCCGATGGTGCTGCACAGTTCGAGCAGGGCAGCCCGGACGCCGCTCGTTTCCGGGTCCGCCCCATGGTCGAGGAAGTCGCGGTAGAGCGACTTCAGCTCGCGCAGGAAGGCCGAGAGCACCGCATCCGCAAGCGTGTCAATGGTCAGATCGTCGCCGCCCGGGTCGGCGCCGTTCAGCAGCAGGGAGGTGGATGTCGCGGTCGGCAGTTCCGCCCGCTCGATCGTCAGGTTCACCCCGACACCGATCACGACGGCGTCCCCACCGGGAAGCAGTTCCGCGAGGATCCCGGCCACCTTCGCACCGTCGATCAGCACGTCGTTCGGCCACTTGAGGGTCACCCGGTGCTCCGGCACCCGCTCGGCGACCGACCGGGTCATCGCAATACCGGCGAGCAGCGGCAGCCATCCGAAATGCTCGACCCCGAGCGCGACGGCGTCTCCCGCCCCCTCTGGTCCTGTCTTTCCCGTTCCCGCCAACTGCGCGAGCCGGGGCCGCAACAGGACGGACACAGCGATCGTCTTGCCGGCCGGTGCCTCCCAGACCCGTCCGAGGCGCCCTCGTCCCGCGGTCTGGTCTGTGGTCAGCAGGACGGAGAATTCCGGAAGCTCGCTCGCGTCGGCACGACGCACGAGTTCATCGTTCGTCGACCCGATCGTGGCCAGCACGGACAGGGTCGCCGCCTGTTCGATGCTCTGCGGGAGTTCCATCCATCCAGACTAAGCGCAGGCTCCGGAGCATCCGCCGTGCACAGGAGTGCACAGCGGACTGCACAGCGGAGAAGCCAGCCGCGAGCCGGGATCGCCGCGAGAACACTCATACCGCTCGTCATCCACCGGGTCGTCGGCGGAATTGTGTGGCATTCGTCACACCGCCCCGCTACGAGCCGACCGGTAAAGTGAAGCCGTGACTGCTGACGAGAACGCCGGGCCAGACCTCTACACGACCGCGGGCAAGCTCGCCGATCTGAAGGTGCGCTATCACGAGGCGGTGACGGCGAGCGGAGAGGCCGCGGTCGAGAAGCAGCACGCCAAGGGCAAGAAGACCGCGAGGGAGCGGATCGACCAGCTGCTCGACCACGGCTCTTTCGTCGAGCTGGACGAGTTCGTCCGCCACCGCACCCACGCGTTCGGGATGGAGAAGAAGCGGCCGTACGGGGACGCCGTCGTCACCGGAACCGGCACCATCCACGGGCGCCAGGTCGCCGTCTACTCGCAGGACTTCACCATCTTCGGCGGTTCGCTCGGTGAGGTCGCCGGCGAGAAGATCATCAAGGTGATGGACCTGGCGCTTCGTCTCGGCATCCCGATCATCGGCATGCTGGACTCCGGCGGGGCCCGCATCCAGGAGGGTGTCGTCGCGCTCGGAAAGTACGGTGAGATCTTCCGCCGCAACACCCAGGCCTCCGGCGTCATCCCGCAGATCTCCATCATCATGGGTCCAGCGGCGGGCGGTGCCGTCTACTCTCCCGCCCTCACCGACTTCGTGATCATGGTCGACAAGACCAGCCAGATGTTCGTCACCGGCCCCGACGTCATCAAGACCGTCACCGGCGAGGATGTCGGCATGGAGGAGCTCGGCGGGGCCCTCACCCACAACAAGATCTCCGGTGTCGCCCACTGGCTCGCGAGCGACGAGGATGACGCGCTGGACTACGCGCGCACGCTGATCGGCTTTCTGCCGGACAACAACCTGGCCGAGCATCCGGTCTATGAGAACGAGGTGGAACTCGAGATCACCGACGAGGACCGCAAGCTCAACACGCTGGTGCCGGACAGCCCGAACCAGCCCTACGACATCACCACGGTGATCGAGCACATTGTCGACAACGCGGACTTCCTCGAGGTGCAGCCCCTGTTTGCGCCCAACATCGTGATCGGTTTCGGCCGGGTCGAGGGCCGATCGGTCGGCATCATCGCCAACCAGCCGTCCACGATGGCTGGCACGCTCAACATCGACGCTGGGGAGAAAGCGGCGCGGTTCGTGCGATTCTGCGACGCGTTCTCGATCCCGATCCTGACGCTCGTCGACACGCCCGGATACCTCCCCGGTACCGACCAAGAGTGGACCGGCGTCATCCGTCGCGGCGCGAAGCTGCTCTACGCCTACGCCGAGGCGACGGTGCCGCTCGTCACTGTCATCGTGCGCAAGGCCTATGGCGGGGCGTACATCGTCATGGGATCCAAGCAGCTCGGCGCCGACCTCAACTATGCCTGGCCGACAGCGGAGATCGCTGTCATGGGCGGCCAGGGTGCCGTGCAGATCCTCTACCGCAGCGAGATCAAGACGGCGGAGGCAGCAGGGGAGGATGTCGCGGCCGTTCGCACCAAGCTCGCCAACGAGTACACCTACAACGTCGCGAGTCCCTTCCTGGCCGCGGAACGTGGCGAGCTGGACGGCGTGATCGAGCCAGCGGCCACCCGGGTCGCCGTCATCAAGGCACTGCGCACGCTGAAGACGAAGCGGGCGACCGTGCCACCGAAGAAGCACGGGAACATTCCCCTGTGAATTCTCATGCGGCGAATTCTCATGCGGCGAATTCTCATGCGGCGAATCCTCACGCGGCGAATTCTTACGCGGCGCCATCCCCCGCGGTTCCCGCGGCGACCCCTCATACGAGCAGCGACGCGGCGGAACTCAGGATCATCTCCGGCGACCCCACACCGAGCGAACTCGCCGCGATCACCGCGGTGCTCAGCGCGATGATCGAGGAAGCCGAGAGCAGCCGGCGGCAGTCCGCCCGTCGCGGACAGAGCGCGTGGCAGCGAAGCCAGCAGCCCATCCGGCAGACCCTCGCACCCGGCTTCGGCGCCTGGCGAACTTTCGGCGGCTGACGCCCGGACGAGGGTCGATTCCACGAAAAGAATGTGGATCCGGGTGAAAATCAACGAAATCCGTTGCTATTACGATGGAATCCGCCGGACCATGGGAATTCGGCCGTCGATATGCTCCTTGGTTCAGCGGATGTACCCCGGATTTCGTTGCGCATCGCCAACGATTTCCGCACGTTCTGGGGGTAAAGTTGTCGAAAGACCCAAAAATGTCCCCCGGTTGTCCCCTAAAGAGACGACTTTGCGGCGCAAGTCCCAGACGGCAGAATAACTAGTGCTAGGTGTCTCTCTTTGAGTTACACCCACCATTTATTAGCCGACTAGGGTAAGCGGGCTAATGAATTGGGGGCGGGTCAGGACGATATTCGGGTTATCGTTCTGACCCGGGGTTTAGCGAAGGGCCGGAACTTCTGTTCCGGCCCTTCTGCATTCGGCGCCTATTTAGTGCGGCTTTAGCGCGGCGTCTGCTCCTGGCTCAGCCGAGCAGTTCGGACAGCTCCAGCCAGCGGGTCTCGACGGTGGACAGGGATGCCTCGAGCGCACCGAGCTGCGCGGATAGCTCGGCCAATCCGGCATAGTCGCCCTGATCGTGTTCGGCCATCGCCAGATGAAGGCTCGAGATTTGCGCGTTCAGCTTCTCGATCTTGCGTCCGCCCGCCGCGAACTCCTTCTCGGCAGTTCGAAGCTCGGCGCCGCCGAGCTTCGGCTGCGCGCGATTCTGGGACTGCGCCGCTTTCGGCGCGGCTTTCGTCCCGGTGCCGCCGCGCTGCTGTTCTGCCCGCAGCTCCAGGTACTGGTCGACTCCACGGGGCAGATGCCGCAGGCCCCCGTCGATCACCGCGTACTGCTGGTCGGTCACTCGCTCGACCAGGTATCGATCGTGCGAGACGACGAGCAGGGTTCCCGGGAAGGAGTCGAGCAGGTCCTCGATCGCCGCGAGCATGTCGGTGTCGAGATCGTTGGTCGGTTCGTCGAGGATCAGCACATTCGGCTCAGAGAGCAGGATGAGCAGGAGTTGCAGCCGTCGCTTCTGCCCTCCGGAGAGGTCCTTCACCGGAGTGCTGAGTTGGGCGCTCGAGAAACCGACCCGCTCGAGCAGCTGGCTCGGGGTCATCTCCTTCCCGCCGGTCACGTAGGTGCTCTTCTGCCGGCCGAGCACCTCGCTCACCCGGTCGTTCCAGATCTCCTCCAACTCGAACAGCTGCTGGGTCAGCGTCGCGACCCTGATCGTCTTGCCGCGCTTGACCCGTCCGGTCGTCGGCAACAGGGAGCCTGCGACGAGGCTGAGCAGCGTGCTCTTACCCGCGCCGTTGACTCCGAGGATCCCCGTGCGCTCGCCCGGCGCGATACGCCAGGTGACGTCCCGCAAGACCTCCTTGACCGCGGCGCCGGCTGCGGCATCCGGTCCGACCGCCTCGTACGACACTGACACGTTCTCGAGGTCGACGACATCCTTGCCGAGACGCTGCATCGCCATCGACGCCAGCGAGACGCTGTCCCTGGCCGGCGGCTCGTTGGCGATCAGCTCGTTGGCCGCGTCGATGCGAAACTTCGGCTTGGTGCTGCGGGCGGGTGCACCGCGCCTGAGCCAGGCGAGCTCCTTGCGCATCAGGTTCTGCCGCTTGGATTCGGATGCCGCGGCCATCTTGTCGCGCTCGACCCGCTGCAGCACGTAGGCCGCGTATCCTCCCTCGAACGGCTCGATCAGTCGATCGTGCACCTCCCAGGTGGCCGTGCAGATCTCATCGAGGAACCAGCGATCGTGGGTGACGACCACGAGCCCGCCCGAGTTCGTCGACCAGCGCTGCTTGAGGTGCCTGGCCAACCAGGCGATGCCCTCGACGTCGAGGTGGTTGGTCGGTTCGTCGAGGAAGATCACGTCGTGATCGCCGATGAGCAGCGCGGCGAGGGCGACCCTGCGCCGCTGGCCTCCGGAGAGATCGGCGATCCGCGACTCCCATGGGATGTCGGCTGCGAGACCTGCGATGACATCGCGCACCTGAGGGTCCCCGGCCCACACGTGCTCGTCGATGTCGCCGATGATGGTCTGGTGGACGGTGAGTTCGTCGTCCAGGTCATCGGCCTGGTCGAGCATCGCGAGCGTGACGCCGCCCCTCCTGGTGACCCGTCCGGCGTCGGGCTCGAGCCGACCGGCGAGCATCCGTAACAGGGTGGATTTTCCGTCGCCGTTGCGCCCGACGATCCCGATCCGATCCCCCTCGTCGAGGCCGATGGTGACCTTGTCGAAGATAACGCGAGTCGGATATTCGAGGTGGAGCGATTCCGCTCCAAGCAAGTGGGCCATTCGTCCGAGACTAGCCGAGGCTCGAGGACGTTCGCTCCGCGCGGGCTGCGGCGCGGGGAGGGCGGACGCGCGGCGCTAGTCGCTGATCAGGCGCGCGCCGTGGACCGGCCCGGTGGCCCGCACGACGTTGAGGCGGGCGGCGCTGAGCGCGATCTGCAGCTCCAGTGCGTGATCGAGGTCAGCGACCAGGAACGCGACGGTTGGGCCAGAACCGGAAATCATCCCGGCAAGTGCACCGTTCGATTCGCCCAGCTCGATGACGGCGCCGAGTTCCGGCTCGAGGTGCAGGGCCGGGGCCTGGAGGTCGTTGTGCAGGACCTCTGCGAGCATGTGCGGATCGCCAGCGCGGAGCGCCTGCAGCACGATGGCATCGACGTGTGGCTGCACCTCCGCGGGGAAGATGTCCTGCGAGTGGCGGTCGCGGTGCCGGTCGAGCTCGCGGTATACCTCCGGCGTGCTCATCCCGAAGTCCGCGAAGGCGAAGACCCACTGGAACTGCCCCTTGGCCAGCGCGGGACTCAGCTGGTCGCCCCGTCCCATACCGACGGCGGTACCACCGGTGAATGCGAACGGGACGTCAGAGCCGAGCTGGGTCGCGAGCTCGAGCAGGTCCTCCCTGCTGAGGTCGGTGCCCCAGAGCGCGTCACAGGCGAGGAGCGTGGCCGCGGCATCCGCGGATCCTCCGCCCATGCCGCCCGCGATCGGCACGTGCTTCTCGATCTCGAGCCTGACCCCGCTTCGATAGCCTGCCTTGCGAGCGAGGAGCGTCGCGGCCTTGATCGCCAGGTTCGAGCCGTCGGTCGCCAGGTTCGACACGTCCACGGTTCCACTGAATGACACCGAGAAATCGTCGGCGGGATGGGCCCGGACATCCTCAGCCAGGGACACCGCCTGGTAGGCGGTCGCAACGTCGTGGTACCCGTCTTCGAGCAGGGCCCCCACTTTGAGGAAGACATTGATCTTGCCCGGTGCTCGTGCGTGCACCACCCGTGGTGCGGCCGAGGTGGTCATAGGTCCAACCTAGCCGACTGTTAGGAATACGGGCTACGCGCCCGCTCTCGCGAGTGCGACGAAGTCGTCCACCGTGAGTTCTTCTCCGCGCGCGGTCGGGGCGATTCCGGCCCGTTCGAGTTGCTCGGATGCAGCGGCGCTGCCCCCGAGAACGACTGCGAGCGCCTGCCGCAGCATCTTCCTGCGCTGCTGGAACGCGGCATCCACCAGGGCGAAGGTGGCAACCCGTTCGGCTTCCGTTCCGATCACGGCCTCCCGCAAGGCGAAGGACACCAGGATCGAGTCCACGTTCGGCACCGGCCAGAACACCTGCCTGCTCACCTGGCCGGCCAGCCGCCAGCTGCCGTACCAGGCCGCCTTGACGCTCGGGCTGCCGTAGATCTTCGAGCCGGGAGGCGCGGCGAGGCGCTGGCCCACCTCGGACTGCACCATCACCAGTCCGTTATCGATGAACGGGAAATGCTCGAGGAAGTGAAGCAGAACCGGTACCGAGATGTTGTACGGCAGGTTCGCGACCAGGGTGGTCGGGTTGCCGGGCAGCTCGGTGATTTTCATCGCGTCCTCCGCGACGACCGTCAGTGCAGCATCCGGCTGGAAGAGCGACACGGTGAGCGGCAGCTGGGCCGCGAGACGTTTGTCGATCTCGACGGCGACGACGGATGCCCCGGTTTCGAGCAGTCCGAGGGTGAGCGATCCGAGTCCCGGGCCGACCTCCACGACGCTGCCGCCTGCCTCGACACCGGCCACCCGCACGATCCGGCGGACGGTGTTCGCGTCGATCACGAAGTTCTGTCCGAGCTTCTTGGTGGGCTGGATGCCGAGGAGCTCGGCGAGGTCGCGGATCTCGGCTGGACCGAGGAGGCCCGCCATCAGGCGAGGTCTGCCGGATCGATCGCCTCGTCGTACGGCGACCCGGCGTCCTGGCTGACCGCTTCCGCGTTCCAGCTCCCGTAGACCAGCTCGGTGTTCGAGGAGATCTGCGCGGCGAGCATCGACACGTCCGTTCCGAGGTGATCGGCCATGGCGCGAAGGGTGTGCGGGATCAGGTACGGGGAGTTGCGACGCCCCCGAAACGGCGTCGGTGTGAGATATGGGGCATCCGTCTCGACCAGCAACTGGCTGCGCGGCACGACCTCGAGGGCCTCCCGCAGCTGCCCGGCATTCTTGAAGGTGACCGTGCCGGAGAAGGACAGGTACCAGCCGTTGTCCGCACAGATCTTCGCGAGTTCAGCGTCGCCAGAGAAGCAGTGGAACACGGTGCGCTCCGGCGCTCCGACCCGACGCAGGGTCGCGAGCACATCGTCGTGGGCGTCACGGTCGTGGATCTGAAGCGCGAGGTCGTGGTTCTTCGCGATCTCGATGTGCGCTTCGAACGACCGGAACTGGGCCTCACGTCCAGACTCGTCCGTACGGAAGAAATCGAGGCCGGTCTCGCCGATGGCCCGCACCCTGGGGCGGGCGGCGAGCTCGTCGATCTCGGCGAGCGCGGCATCCAATTCTCCGGCCGCGTCGTAGCGCGGTGCCTCGTTCGGATGGATGGCGACGGCCGCGAGCATCCGCGGCTCGCGACTGGCCATTTCCGCCGACCAGCGCGAGGACTCGAGGTCGCCTCCGACCTGCACCACCCCGCGGATTCCGACGCTGCTCGCCCGGTCGAGCTGTTCCAGGTAGTCGAGCGCCCCATCGGCATCGCTCGGATCAAGGTGCGTGTGGTTGTCGTAGACCGGCACGACCAGCGCCTCCGGCAACGGTGGGTAACTCGTGTCGCGGTCGGTCATGGACCTGTCTGTCATGGTTCCGGCGTCTCGATCCGGGGGAACAGCGCCTCGAGCGGGCTCACCGTGCTGCCGACGGCGAGTTGTGCCCAGCGTCCGGCATCCGTCAGCGGCTGGTCGAGCAGCTGCCCGAGTGCGGGCGCCGCCCCGAGCGCCTCCCACAGCTTTGCGGTGGCATCCGGGATGACCGGGGAAAGCAGTACAGCGAGGGCGCGCAGTCCCTCCGCTGCGGTGTACAGCACCGTCCCGAGCCGTACGCGCGTCTCGTCGCTCTTGGCGAGCACCCACGGCTCCTGCACCGTGATGTACCCGTTCAGCTCGTCGACGATGGTCCAAATCGACGAGATCGCCTCATCGATCGCGAGTCGACCGATCGCGGCATCGGCATGGGTGACCGCGAGCGCGACCACGTTCTGCACCCGCGTCTCGGCCTCGGTGTCGTCGGACGGAGCGGGAACCACGCCGGCGTAGTAGCGGTTGACCATCGCGACCACCCGGGAGGCGAGGTTGCCGAAACCGTTGGCGAGCTCGGCCTGGTACCTCGCGGACAGGTCTTCCCAGCTGAATGAGCCGTCCTGCCCGAAGTGGATGGCGCTCATGAAGTAATAGCGGAAGGCGTCGACGCCGAACGTGTCGGTGATCTGGGACGGGGCGATACCGGTCAGTTTCGACTTCGACATCTTCTCGCCGCCGACCAACAGCCAGCCGTGGCCGAAGACCTGCTTCGGTGGTTCGAGGTCCGCCGCCATCAGCATGGCCGGCCAGATCACCGCGTGGCCGCGCGCGATGTCTTTGCCGACGAGCTGGGTCGCGGGCCAGCGACGGGCGAAGTTCGCGTCATCCGTTCCGTAGCCGATCGCGGTGATGTAGTTGAGCAACGCCTCGAACCAGACGTAGACGACGTGGGTGTCGTCCCACGGGATCTTGATGCCCCAGTCGAAGCTCGAGCGCGAGATGGAGAGGTCGTCCAGTCCCTGCTTGACGAACTGGATGATCTCGTTCCGAACGCTCTCCGGCTGCACGAAGTGCGGTCGCGCCTCGTAGAGGTCGAGCAGCCGCTGCTGGAACTCGCTCATCCTGAAGAAGTAGTTGCGCTCCTTGAGCACCTCCACCGGGATCGAGTGGATCTTGCAGAGCAGCTGGCCCGCGTAGTCGCCGTCGGCGGTCTCCATCAGGTCGTCGAGCTGCTTGTACTCCTCGCAGCCGACGCAGTAGTAGCCCTCGTACTCACCCGAGTAGATGAACCCGTCGTCGTGCAGCTTCTGCAGGAAGATCGTGACGGCACTCTCGTGTCGCTCGTCCGTCGTGCGGATGAAGTCGTCGTTCTGGATGTTGATGGTCTCGAGCAGCGGAAGCCAGGCATCCTTTACCAGCTTGTCCGCCCACGCCTTCGGAGTGGTGTCGTTCGCGACGGCCGTGCGCAGGATCTTCTGGCCGTGCTCGTCGGTTCCAGTGAGGAGCCAGGTGTCATCCCCGTTCTGGCGATGCCAGCGAGCAAGAACATCAGCCGCAACTTCTGTGTACGCATGGCCGATGTGCGGCACGTCGTTCACGTAGAAGATGGGCGTCGCGATATAGAAGGAATCTCCGGCGGCCATGGTGAACATCCTAATTGCGGATGCTCGTCTCCCCCGCCGCGTTACGGAGCGTGCGTGCCTAGTGCTTGCCTTGGGCGATCAGCGACAGCAGCGGGAACGAGACTCCTCCGAGCCCTGTCACGTTGTCGTAGCCTTTCGCGGTCGTCAGCGACGTGTCCCGGTCGAAACTGACCAGGTAACTGTTGCCGCTGTTCTTGCTCGTGTAGGCGACGGCCTGAGGCGGGCTCTGCGGAACGACATCCCTGAAGGCCGACGGCAGCACGCGATCGATGCCGTACAGGGTGGGGTTCGCGAAGCCGATCACGGTTTTCGTCTGTTGTTGGACCAGCGCGATCTGTGCGGCAACCAACGGCGATGCGAGCGAGGTTCCGCCATAGGTCTGGTTGATGAAGGCCCCGGTCGCGAGCGTGGTGTCGTCGATGATCGGTCGAATGCCGATCAGGAACCCGGTGTACGGATCGGCCAGCGCCGAGATATCCGGCGACACCCGGTGCCCCTTCGCGAGCGAGGACGGAACGACGTGCTTCTGATAGTCGGGCTCGGCGAACACCGAACTCGTGCCGCCACCGGCTCCCCCGATGAACCGGGTTCCTGGAAGCGGCTCGGTGTAGCTGAGCGCGCCGGTCGAGTCCTTCGTGATCTGGTCGATGGTGTTGCCCCATCCGGTCTCGTAAGCGAGCTTGCCGCTCTGGTCGATACCGATGCTGGTTCCGCCGACCGAAGTCACGAACGGTGAGGATGCCGGGAAATCGGGGGAAGGATAGCCGAGCCTCGCCGCTTCGTCTCCGCTGTCGCCGCTCGAGAAGTAGAGTCCGATTCCCTCGCCGGCCGCCTGGATGTGCAGGTTCTGCTCGCCCTTCAGCACGTCGGCGGGGATCGCCTCACCGACGTTGCCGTAGCTGTTGCTGACGATGTTCGCGAGCTTGCCGTCGAGAATTGTCGACAGTGCGACATCCAGTCCCCCGCCGCAGTTGAACCCGCCGACGTAGAGGACCTTGGCCCCGGGCGCGATGCCATGGACGGCCTCGACATCCAGGGTCTGCTCGCCCTGCCATCCGCTCGGGAACTGGCAGGCCGCCTGGTCCACGAATTCGCTCGGCGCCGGAACGATCTGCTGGTAGGTCGCCGAGGTGAGACCTGGCTCGCCGAGGCTTGCAGAATAGGTGTTCACGTCGTCCACGATCGACGGCGACGCGTACGCGTCGATGATCGCGACGGTCTGGCCGGTTCCGGTCAGGCCGGCCTTCGAGAGGCTCGTGAGCCCGTAGGCCGATCGCAGCTGGGCCGGCGTGTAGCCGCAGGCGTTGGTGCTGTATTGGGTCTGGCCGCCGTAGCTCGCCGGAACGGTCGCCAGGTGCTCACCGGTGTAGTTCGAGCACGGGGCGGGCACGACCGGCACCGCGGCGGTGGCCTTCCTGGTGATCTGCGGTCCACCCTGGGCGCCCAGGTCTCCCTGTTTGATCGAGTTCGGTTTGGTCAGCAGGCGCGACTGGTCGATGCTCACCCCGGAGACCTTGCCCGCCGTTGCGGTTGGCAGCGACGGGGCGACGGATGGCGCGACCAGTCGGTGACCGGCATACGCGTAGCCGTGCAGCGATGTCGAGAACGCGGAACCCAGCTGGGCCGCGGTTCCGCGGAAGACGACGTACTGGCGGCTGGCCGGCACGGCGCTGATCGTGAGGCCCTGCGACTTCAGGTAGGCGACCACGGAATCGAGGTCGGCCTGGGTGGGAGAGAACGTCTTGATCCACTGGTCGGGAGACAGGGTCTTGCGGTATCCGCGGTCGCCGGGAGTCGACGCCGCCGTGGCGAGAGCGGCCGCGGCTGCGGCGTTTCGCAGCGGCAGGTAGACCTCGCCTTCGACCGAGGTGTCCGCAGCCGCGACCCCCTGGTCGTTCGCCGAGGTCGCCCACGACGGCACAGACCCGGCGAACTCCACCCGATCGGCGGCGGAGGCGGTGGACACTCCGGTGATCGACAACGCCACAACACTCGCCGCGCTGACGACAAGCACCGCGGACTTCCTCGCTAGTGACCAAATGTGAATCCGAGACGACATGTAGATCCTCCTTGACGACAACCCGCGCGCGAAATGGCGCATAGTTCGGACCCTAGACCGATCGTTCTGCTCCCACAAGGGGGGTGCCCGGTTCAGTCCAATAGCGCCACACGCCGCGTTCCCAGCCGTTACCTAGAATTCCCTCACTAAAATGTGCAAGGGGGTTTTGTTGATGCCGGGTCGTCCTGGGCCGCGGACGGGAACCGCGCACAGGGGGGTCTTCATTTGTCAGCTCGCGGCACAGCATCCAAGCCGATTCGCCACGGACGCCTGAAAACGGTCGGTCCGCTCGCGGGGATCGCCGCGTTTTTGGCCATCGTCTTCGCCATTGTGGTGGTCAGCGGAGGCTCGGTTGCCGCCGTCGCGGTCCTGAACGTCGCCAGCGAAGTGAAGACCGGCATCCATCTGACCCATGTCGGCGGCAAGACTGCCGCGCCGTTCACGAGCGTCGGGGCCATTGAGGGCGGGGTCAACCTGCTGCTCACCGGCACGGACACCCGCACCAACCAGGGTGGCAGCTTCTCGACGAAGGCAGAATTGGCCGGCAGTTCCGGAGCCGGCAACAACGACGTGACAATGCTCATGCACATCGCGCAGGACCATAAGAGCGTCACGGTCGTCAGCTTCCCCCGCGACATGATGGTGGCCATCCCGAAGTGTGGCACCAGGTCCGCGACGAGCTCGGCGATGATCAACTCGACCCTGGCTCGCGGAGGTCTCTCGTGTGTCGTGCTGACCGCGGAATCCCTGACCGGCCTGCAGATCAACTACGCGGCGGAAATCAGCTTCGACGGCGTGACCGCGATGTCGGATGCCGTCGGCGGCGTCTCTGTCTGCATCGCGACGCCCATCAACGACAAGTACACCGGGCTGAACCTCGCCGCTGGCCAACAGACACTCGTCGGCGCCCAGGCACTGGCCTTCCTCCGAACCAGGCACGGCGTGGACGACGGCAGCGACCTGGCCAGGATCAGCAACCAGCAGGTCTTCCTCTCCGCGTTGGCCCGCAAGGTGACGAGCGGCGGAGTGCTGAGCAATCCGCTCACCCTGTACTCGCTGGCGCAGGCCGCGGTGCACAACATGACGCCGTCGGACACCCTGACCAACCCGACGACTCTTGTCTCGATCGCCCTGGCTCTGAAGGACGTCGGACTCGGCAACATGGTCTTCCTGCAGTACCCGACGATCTCGGACCCGGCGAACCCGAACCGGGTGGTCGCGCAGAAGTCCGCCGCATCCGTCCTGAACGCGGCACTCATCGCCGACCATCCGATCCAGTTGACCGGAACGCTCGGACGTGCCGCCACGGTCGCCTCGGGAACGACGACCCCGGCGACGCCATCCGCCGGCACCTCGGGTGCCCCTGACACCGTGGCGAGCGACGCCGTCGCCCTTCCGTCCAGCGTGACCGGCCAGACCGCGGCCGAGCAGACCTGCACGAAGGGCAACGGCTAGCGGATCGGACTCACTCCGCCGGTTCTCCCGTGCTCAAATGCAGGACCGCAGCCTACGAGCGCTCTGCGAAAGCCCCGAATTCCGGCAATTGCCGCGAGTGAAATCGGCTGCGGTCCTGCATTTGGGCGATGACCCTGACGGAAGCTGGGAGCTGGGTTGTGTGTGTTCAACTCGAGCAAAACCCGAGCGTCGATCAAGACGACGCGATTCGCCTGGCCGGAACGTCCGCCGCGGCTTGGCTGCGCAACAATGCGCCGGTTTGTCATCAATGCGGCGTTTACAACCCGCGCACTGACAACAAAACGGCTCACTGACGAATTGGCGGTACCCCCGCTGGGATTTGAACCAGCGAGCCGTCACACCCGCCCAACCAACCGGCCCGGGCGGTACGGCTGCAACTATCGCGGACTGATCGCGGCTATTCAGCCCAGGCGGAGTTCTCGATGATGTCGACGAAGTCGGTGCGCTGGAAGCCCGGGTGGAAGCGAGCGAGGACGTCGGCATTGACATTGCCGAATGTGGTCTCCGGGCGGCGAATGTTGCCCTCGGTGAATGCGGCGAGGATGCGGCGCTTGAAGTCCGGACGCGGGTGGGCGGAGACGACTGCCGCGACATCGGACAGTGCGAGCGCTTCGTATTGGATGCCGAGCACATCGGTCTCGACCCCCGCGGTGACCAACGCGACCTCCGGGGTCATGAACTCGGGGATGGCGGGGGTCGTGTGCAGCGCGACCGCAGTCCAGACGTTGTAGGCGTCGTCCGCGGAGATTCCGTGGTCGAGCAGGAACTCCCGGGCAGCATTGGCACCGTCCACCTCGAAGCGAAGGTGATCGGATCCGTAGTGACCGGTCAGGCCGAGGTCGTGGAACATCGCGCCGACGTAGAGCAGCTCGAGGTCGGGCTGGAGGCCGAGTCGCTTGCCCTGGAGTGCCCCGAACAGGAAGACCCTGCGGGAGTGGTGGAAGAGCAAGTCATCGGTCGTCTCGCGCACGAGCGAGGTGGCGTCGGCCACGAGTGCCGTGTCCGGGATGGTGATTCCCGCGATGGTCTCAATCATTTTTCTTGGTCCGTTCTGTCGTGTCGAGGATGACCTCGTCGTTGTTTCGGATTCCATATTCCGCGTTCTAGAATGGCGAGGCCATGTCCTTTCGGACAGGTAACCCACAGTTTGAGACACGCACAGTCGGACCAGGAGGATCGAATGGATGCCACGCCACCCCGTCGAGCGGTCGGAGTCCTCGTCTTCGACGGCGTCCAGCTGCTGGACGTGTCCGGCCCGGTCGAGGTCTTCACGGCGGCCGCCCGGTTCGGAGCCGGCTACGACGTGAAGCTCTACTCACCGGATGGCGGCTCTGTGCTCAGCTCGTCCGGCGTCCGCCTCGCCGTCGACGGCGTGGTGACCGACGCGGCGTCGCTCGACCTGCTCGTCGTCGCCGGTTCGGACGCGCTCCCCCGCGACGTCGCGGTGCGCGAGTCGTTGCGACCTAGCGTTCGCCTGCTCGCCGAGCGAAGCGATCGGGTCGCATCCGTCTGCACCGGTGCATTCCTGCTCGCCGATGCCGGCTACCTGGACAATCGGAGGGCCACCACCCACTGGCGACACGCGACGACCCTGCGCGATCGGTATCCCCTGGTCGACGTGCAGCCCGACGCGATCTTCGTGCGCAGCGACTCCACCTTCACGAGCGCCGGGGTCACCGCCGGGATCGACCTCGCGCTCGCGCTCGTCGAGAATGACTACGGCCAGGAGATCGCCCGCGACGTCGCCCGGGAACTGGTCGTCTTCCTCCAGCGCCCCGGTGGCCAGTCCCAATTCTCGGTTCCCACCAGCGTGCCGCCGAGTGCCGTGCCCGCGATCCGCAAGGCGGTGAACCGGATCAATTCGAACCCGACGGGCGACCTCAGCGTTGCCGCCATCGCCAGGTACGCCGGGATGAGCACGCGGCACCTCAACCGCAGGTTCCAGAGCGAATTCGGCATCTCGCCGGCCCGCTATGTCGACCTGGTCCGGCTCGAGGCCGCACGCAATCTGCTCGAGGCCGGCCGCACTGTGACCGAATCGGCGATGTCGAGCGGACTCGGCAGCGACGAGACCCTGCGCCGACTGTTCAGCGCCAACTACGGTGTGACCCCCGCCGCGTACCAGCGGCGATTCCGCACCGCGGCCGCCTAACCGCGTGGCGCAGCTCCGAGCGGTCTAGCTTCGAACTGTCTAGCTTCTGGCGGCGAGCTTCTGGCGGTCTAGCTTCTGGCGGCGAGCGCGCCCTCGTAGAGTTCGCGCCTGCCGAGCCCTGTCACCTCGGAAACCTCCGCTGAGGCATCCTTCAGACGGATGCCGTCCGCGACCAGCCTGAGCACCTGGGCCACCCCGGTCTCCAGGTCGATCTCGCGGGCCGCCGCGCCCTCGACCACGACGCAGATCTCGCCCTTCACACCACCGGCGGCCCACTCCGCGAGTTCGGCCGCCGTTCCGCGCTTGACCTCCTCGAACAGCTTGGTCAGCTCCCTGACCACGACCACCCGGCGCGTCGCACCGAAAGCCGTCGCGAGATCGGCCAGGCTGGCGGCCAGCCGGTTCGGCGATTCGAAGAACACCATCGTGCGCTCTTCACGCTCCAGGGAGCGAAGCGCCTTGCGCCGGTCCCCACCCTTTCGCGGAAGGAAACCCTCGAAGCAGAAGCGATCGGTCGGGAGCCCTGAAACGGCGAGCGCCGTCAGCACAGCCGATGGACCGGGCAGGGCGGTGACTCGCACCCCTGCGGCGGCGGCGGCGCTCACGAGGGAGAAGCCGGGGTCGCTGATGGCCGGCATCCCGGCATCGGTCAGCACCAGCACATCCGAGTCCCTGGCGAGCTCGACGATCTCGGCCGCCTTGGCGACCTCGTTGTGCTCGTGCAGCGCGATCAGCCGCGGACGGTTCTCGATGCCAAGGGCGCGCATCAGGTGGATCGTCACCCTGGTGTCTTCCGATGCGATCACCTCAGCGCCGGCCAGTGCGTCGATGAGCCGCTTGGACGCATCCCCGAGATTGCCGATCGGCGTCGCTGCGAGGATGATCATCCGACCATCCTCCCACTGCGAGCCGGCGCGGCGATCGCCCACCAGCCGACAACTCAACCGCGACAATGGCATGCCGACGCGCTCGCGCTTCGAATCGCTGGTTAGCATTGCCTCTGTGACCAACCGAGCCGACAGCGACTTCGACCACGTGGTCGCGGGAGATCCGGATTCGCCGACGATCGTCGCGATAGACGACTCGGCGAGCATCGACGGCGACGATGACGACACCACCGTCGACAGAGCCGAGTTGCGAATCGACCGCTGGTGGGGCCGGATGCTGTCCACCCCCGGCAGGATGCGGCTGTGGTACTGGGGTGGCCCGCTCGCGGTCACGCTGCTCGCCGCGGTGCTGAGGCTGTGGGATCTCGGACGCCCGAAGGCACTCGTGTTCGACGAGACCTACTACGTCAAGGACGCCTGGAGCCTCATCCACCTCGGCTATGAGGGCAGCTGGCCATCCGACGCCGACCCGAGATTCGCGGCTGGCCAGGTCGACATCTTCACCTCGACCGCGTCGTACGTCGTGCATCCGCCTCTCGGCAAGTGGCTCATCGGACTCGGGATGGAGGCCTTCGGCAGCGGCGAGAACAGCGCGGGGTGGCGGATCAGCACCGCGATCGCCGGCATCATCGCCGTCTTCGTGATCGCGATGATCGCGCGGGCGCTGTTCAACTCGACGCTGCTCGCGACCATCGCCGGCGGCCTGATGGCCATCGACGGCAACGCGATCGTGATGTCGCGGGTCAGTCTCCTCGACAACTTCGTGATGTTCTTCGCCCTGCTCGGATTCTGGGCGATCCTGCTCGACCGAAAACAGAGTGCGGCTCGACTCGATCGGTGGATCTCGGCGAGGACCGCGGCCGGACGCCCGGTCGACTGGGGGCCAGCCATCTGGTACCGCCCATGGCTGTTCACCGCCGCAACGATGTTCGGACTCGCCACCGCCGTCAAGTGGAACGGCCTGTACTTTCTCGCCGGGTTCGCCGTCTACACCCTCATCGTGGACGCCGTGGCCAGGCGCCGGGCCGGGGTCGCTTTCTGGGGAACCGGCACGCTGGTCAAGCAGGCTCCCGCGAGCTTCCTGCTGACCGTTCCGATCGCGGTGGCGGTCTACCTCGCGAGCTGGACCGGTTGGTTCGTGACAAACGGCGGGTACTACCGGCACTGGGCGGATGTGCCGGGCAATGCCATCACCGGCGCATTCTCCTGGATCCCGCACGCGATCCAGAGCTTCTGGTACTACCAGTCGGCGGTCTACAACTTCCACCTCAACGAGCACGCCGCGCATCCGTATGCCGCCAATCCGCTCGGCTGGCTGTTCCTGATCCGCCCGACCAGCATGTACTACGTCGGGTCGACCTTCGGCCAGCTCGGATGCACCTCCTCCGGTGGCTGCTCGCAGGCGATAACCGAGATCGCGAATCCGCTCATCTGGTGGGCCGCCGTCGCCGCCGCGTTCTACCTGCTGTACCGGCTGATCCGCTTCCGGGACTGGAAGGCCGGCCTCATCCTCAGCGGCATCGCCGTCGGATACCTGCCCTGGCTGATGTACCTCGACCGCACGGTATTCCAGTTCTATACGATCGCGTTCGAGCCGTACCTGATCCTCGCCATCACCGCCGTGATCGGCCTGATTATCGGCGATAGGTTGGACCCGGCCTGGCGACGGCTCAGCGGCATCCGGGTGGTCACGATCTTCCTGGTCTGCGCCGTGGTGCTGAGCGCATTCTGGTATCCGATGTGGACGGCCATCCAAATTCCGCAGTGGTTCACCAGCCTGCATTACTGGTTCAGGAGCTGGATCTAGGCCTCCAGCTTCCGTCGACAGCATGGCGTTGTGTTACCGGCGCGTACGCGACCGACCGGCGGCTCCGGTAGCGTAAACGCATGGCAGAACGCGACAACACAGACCATGAGTGGGGCTTTCGGACGAGGGCGATCCACGCCGGAAACATTCCGGATGCGGTGACCGGCGCCCGCGCCCTTCCGATCTACCAGACCACCGCGTTCGTCTTCGACGACACCGCGGATGCCGCGGCCCGTTTCGCCCTGCAGAAGTACGGCAACATCTACTCCCGTCTCGGCAACCCGACGGTGGCCTCGTTCGAGGAGCGCGTCGCCTCCCTCGAGGGTGGCCTCGGAGCGGTCGCCACCGCCAGCGGCCTGAGTGCACAATTCATCACCTTCGCATCGCTCGCCGGAGCGGGCGATCACATCGTCGCATCCGCGAACCTCTATGGCGGATCGATCACCCAGCTCGACGTCACGCTGCGCCGGTTCGGTGTCGAAACGACCTTCGTGCAGAGCTCGGACCCGGCAGACTACGCCGCCGCGATCACCGACAAGACCAAGATCGTGTTCGCCGAGACGATCTCGAACCCGTCAGGCGAGATCGCCGACCTAGAAGGCCTCGCCGAGGTCGCCCACGCCCACGGCCTCCCGTTCATCGTCGACTCGACGATCGCGACCCCGTACCTGAGCCGGCCGATCGAGTGGGGCGCGGATGTCGTCATCCACTCGGCCACGAAATTCCTCGGCGGACACGGCACGACCCTCGGTGGCGTCGTGGTGGAATCCGGCCGATTCCACTGGGCGAACGAGCACTTCCCGCTGTTCGACCAGCCGGTGCCGTCGTATGGCGGCCTCAACTGGCACGGCAACTTCGGCGAGTACGCCTTCCTCACCCGCCTCCGCGCCGAGCAGCTTCGCGACATCGGACCGTCGCTGTCTCCGCACTCCGCCTGGCTGCTCGCCCAGGGCGTCGAGACGCTTCCGTTCCGCCTGCAGGCCCACGTCGACAACGCGCGAATCGTCGCCGAGTGGTTGGATGCCGACCCGCGCATCGAGAAGGTGTACTGGGCCGGACTACCGGAACATCCGCACCACGACCGGGCGCTCAAGTACCTTCCGAAAGGGGCCGGTTCGGTCTTCAGCTTCGTGGTCAAGGGCGGCAGGGAAGTTGGACACAAATTCATCGAGTCGGTGAACCTGGCCAGCCACCTCGCCAACATCGGCGACGCGAAGACGCTGGTCATTCATCCGGCATCGACCACCCACGCCCAGCTCACCGAGCAGCAGCTCATCGAGGCCGGCGTGCTTCCAGGGGTCGTCCGCATCAGCGTCGGAATAGAAGACCCAGAGGACATTGTTTACGACCTTGACCGTGCTCTGACCGCAGCGACCGCGGCCAGCTGAGCGTGTCGACATCTCACGAAGGAGCACCCCATGGCTGAGACACTGACCGACGTCGCGCCGACCACTGTGACCACCCAGCTGGCCAACGGGCTCAGTTGCGACCTGCCCGCGGACTCACCGCTCGCCAAGCTGCTCAAGTCCCAGCGCACCTGGATCGGGCCGTCCGCCAAGGAACGCCTGGGAATCCTTCGCGCCGCAAAGTCGATCGCGATTGTCGGTGCATCCCCCAATGCCGCCCGCTCCAGCTATTTCGTCGGAACCTACCTGCAGCAGTCGAGCGACTACCGCATCTACTTCGTCAACCCGAACGCCGAGACGATCCTCGGCCAGAAGGCGTATCCGGATCTCGGATCCCTCCCGGAGGTTCCCGACATCGTCGACGTGTTCCGCAAGGCGAGCGACATCCCGTCGGTAATCGACGACGTGCTCGCCATCGGGGCGAAGACCGTCTGGGTGCAGCTCGGGATCTGGAACCAGGATGCCGCGATCTACGGCGAGAGCAAAGGCCTCACCGTGGTCATGGACCGCTGCATCAAGGTCGAGCACGCTCGCTTCAACGGCGGCCTCCACCTTCTCGGCTTCGACACCGGGGTGATCACCGCGCGGAAGACCGTTCGGTAGCTGACGCAACAATTCGCGGTACCCCGGTGACGGCTCCAGTTGGTGCGTCGTAACTTTCGGTAGCTTTCGCTGTGGCAGATGACAATTCATGTCTTTTTCACACCGCCCGGCCAGTGTCCGTCGATAGCGTGGATTCATGACCTCAGGACCTCCGCTCGTTTCCCCGATCGTCTCGACCCAATGGCTCGCCGACCATCTCGGCGCTGACAAACTGGTGATCCTCGATGCCACGGTGAATGCGGCCTCTGCTCCGCACTCCGGCTACGTCAGCGGTCACGAACAGTTCGTGCTGAACGGCCACATTCCCGGCGCGCGGTTCGCCGATCTGCTCGATGAATTCTCCGACCCTGAGGGGCGGTTCCCGTTCACCAAGCCGGGCCAGGCGCAGTTCGAGGCCGCGGCCAGTTCCGTCGGGATCGACAACCAGACCACGGTGATCGTCTACGACTCCTCGGTCGGCCAGTGGGCGTCCAGGATCTGGTGGCTGTTCCGCACCTGGGGCTACGACAACGTGGCCGTGCTCGACGGTGGATTCACGAAGTGGAAGGCAGAGGGCCGGCTGTCCGAGATCGGCCACATCCCCGGGAACCCCGCGTCCTTCACCGCGGTCGAGCGGCCTGAGCTCTGGGCCGACAAGGAACTGGTCGGGCAGATCCTGACCGGCGAGGTCACGGCGGGGCTCGTCTGTGGTTCTCCTCCGAAAGACTTCAGCGGCGAGGAGCCCGGGCGCGGCAGGGCTGGCCACATCCCCGGCAGCATCAATGTTCCGGCCGGCCGGCTGGTCGACCGGGGCAGCAACGCGCTCCTCGGCGACGACGATCTGCGGGAGAAATTCGCTCCGGTGCTCGATGGCGAACGGATAGTGGTCTACTGCGGTGGCGGAATCGCGGCGACCGCGGATGCCCTGGCGCTCACGCTGCTCGGGCACAACAACATTGCCGTCTACGACGGATCGCTGAACGAATGGGCGGCGGATCCGGAGCTGGAGCTGGTCGTCGGGGCCTGACTCGGCCTTTGGACTAGCGTTCGGGCGGCTGCCGGTTCGGCCTGCGCTCTCAACGGGCGAGTGCGCTGTCCAGCTCGGTCGGATCGGTCAGCGGCAGCCTGCAGACGAAATCGTGGCACAGGTACGCGGTCGGTATTCCGTGCAGCGAGTTGCGAGCCCGGAAGAGCTCGAAGCCGGCGTCCGCGAACGAGACGGCGGCGGCATCCGCCACGACCGCGACCATCGCCCCGCTCCGCACCCAGCGGCGCGATACGGCGACGATCGACGATCGCGGATCGTCGCCAACGATCACCAGCTGGCTCGCCGGCGCCAGGAGCCCTGACATCACCTCGAGCGCCGCACCGAACGACACCGGCCGCGTCACCACGAGCGAGGCGATCGCCCCCATTGCGGCGCGACTCGCCTCCAGGTAGCCGGCGGCGCCATCGTGTTGGTCGGCGCTGTGTTGGTCGGCGCTGGGCCCGTCGGCACCGAGCAGGTAGAGCCGGCGGGCCGCGGATGCCGCAGCGCTCGACCCGGACGGGTATGCACCCTCCGACGGGTCGGCCGAGAGCGTCAGCCCCTGGCCGGCGAGTACCGGATCCGCTCCGCCGGGCACCGCAAACGGGCCGACGCCCAGCGGGACCGCCGCGGCCAGGCAGGCGTCCACCAGCTGCCGAGCGATCACGGCGTAGCGCACATCGCCGCTGACGGCGGCGAGCTGGAGCAGCCCGTCGGCGAACATCCCGTAGTCCTCGAGGGTGGCGGATGCGGCGGAGACCCGCGGCCCGACCGAGGTGCGGACGAGGGTACCGTCCGGCAGCAGATGATGCTCGATGAGGTAGTCGGCCGCGGTCGCCGCTGCCTCGGTCCAGTCCGGCCGATCGAACGCGAAACCGGCGGATGCCAGCGCGCCGATCGCGAGGCCGTTCCAGCCGGTCAGCACCTTGTCGTCGAGGGCGGGCGCGACTTCGGCCTCCCGCGCTGCCGCATCCAGGAGGTAGTACCCTCCCTCGACCCTGGATCCGGCGACGGTGCTCTCGCTGTCCTGGGCCGAGGCGAATGCACCGCCGGGAAGCCGCATCCGCTCGATCAGGAAGGTCGCGATTCCCGCCGCGATCGTGGTCGCCGTGTCGGTGTGCTCGCCGCCCAGCTGCTCACCCAACTGGGCGAGGCGCGTGTATGCGGAGAGCAGCAGCGCGTTGTCATAGAGCATCCGCTCGTAGTGCGGCTCGCTCCAGTCGCGCCTGGTCGCGTAGCGGAAGAACCCGCCGTCGACGGCGTCCCGCAGGTCGCTTCCGGCGATCGACACGAGCGTGCGCTCGGCCAGCGCCGCGGCATCCGCATCGCCCGCCGCGCCTCGATCGAGCAGGAACAGCACAACCGGTGCGACCGGAAACTTGGGAGCGCCGCCGAAGCCGCCGAATCGGTCGTCCTCGTAGTCGACCAACTCGCCGACCACACGGGAGAGGGCATCGGCATCCGGCAGCTCTGACCCGACCTGCCCGCCGGCATCCGCCAGCGCGGCGAGCGCCACCGCCACCTGTGACGCGTCGTGTTCGACCTGGTCGCGTCGGCCGGTCCAGGCGTCGACGACCGATTCGAGCACCTGACGAACAGAAGGATGCCCCGGAATCGGCTGCGGCGGCCAGTAGGTTCCGGCGAAGAAGGCCTTGCCCTCCGGCGTCACGAACACGTTGAGAGGCCAGCCCAGGTTCTCGGTGAACACGCCGGCCGCGGCCAGGTAGCTTGAGTCGACATCCGGATACTCCTCGCGGTCCACCTTGATCGAGACGAAGTTCTCGTTGAGGTAGCCTGCCAACACCGGATCGCTGAAACTCTCCCGCGCCATGACATGGCACCAGTGGCAGGTGGAGTAGCCGATCGAGACGAGGACGGGAACTCCGCGGCGGGCGGCCTCCTCGAACGGTCCGGCTCCCCACTGCTGCCAGTCGACCGGATTGTCCGCGTGCGAGCGGAGGTAGGGGCTGACGGCGCTCGCGAGGCGGTTTGACATGTGTCAAGCGTAGGCTCGGAGGGTGCCTTCGACGACAGCCGTGACCTACATCGGCGGACCAACTGCCCTCCTCGAATATGCCGGGCTCCGCATAGTCACCGATCCGACCTTCGACCCGCCAGGGTCCTATGCGGATCCGGGACGAACACCGCTCGTGAAGACCGTCGGACCGGCCATCACCCGTGCGGAACTCGGCGCGGTCGACCTCGTCCTGCTCAGCCACCACGAGCACAAGGACAACCTCGACTACGAGGGCCTCGAACTGCTGGCCACCGGCGTGCTCACCCTCAGCTCGATGAAGGCAGGAGCCGACCTGTTCGGCGGAAATGTGATCGGGATGGATGCCTGGGAGACCCACCAGGTCGGTGCCGTCGCCGTCACGGCGATGCCGGCACTCCACGGCCCTCCCGGATCGGAGTCGAGAACCGGCCCGGTGATCGGTTTCCTGCTCGAGGCCGATGGTGAGCCGAGCGTCTACGTGAGCGGGGACAACGCCTCTGTGCCGCTGGTCGAACAGATCGCGGAGCGTTTCGCCCCGGTCGGCATCGCCATCCTCTTCGCCGGGGCCGCCAGGATCGCCGCGGTGGATGCTCCGCTCACCCTCCGTTCGGAGGATGCCGCGGTGGCCGCCAGGGTGCTCGGAGCCAACCGCGTGGTCGGGCTGCACACGGAGGACTGGACGCACTTCTCCGAGACGAGGCAAGACCTCACGGAAGCGTTCGACGCCGCGGGGCTCGGCCACCTGCTGGTGGACGTGCCCCGCGGAGTGCGGGTAGAGCTCTAACGCCTGGAGTCTGCGCTAGTTGATCTCGAACGGGTCGCCGCCGACGCGGCCGGCCCGCTCGAGTGCGGTGATCGACAACTGCTCTGCGTCGCTGAGCTCGAAGTCGAACAGGTCGAAGTTCTCCGCGATCCGCGCGCGGCTGTTCGACTTCGGGAACACGATGTAGCCCTGCTGGATGTGCCAGCGCAGCACCACCTGTGCCGGCGACTTGCCGTGCGCCGCGGCGACGGCGGTGATCTCCGGCAGTTCGAGCAGTGGGTACTTGGCCTGGCCGAGCGGGCCCCACGCCTCTGTCGCGATGCCGTGCGCCTGGCCGAAGGCGGTGACCTCGGGCTGCTGGTGGTACGGGTGCAGTTCGATCTGGTTCACCGCTGGGACGGTATCCGTCTCGGCGAGCAGCCGCTCCAGGTGAGGCACCATGAAGTTCGAGACGCCGATGCTGCGGGTCTTGCCCGCCGCACGCAGCTCCTCGAGCGCCTTCCAGGTCTCGACGTACAGGTCCTTGGCCGGGGTCGGCCAGTGGATCAGGTACAGGTCGACCTGCTCGAGGCCGAGGTTGTCGAGGCTACGCTGCAAAGCGATCGGGGCGGTCTTCGCGCCCTGGTCGTCGTTCTTCAGCTTGGTCGTGACGTAGATCTCGTCACGGGAGAGACCGGATGCCGCGATCGCTCGCCCGACACCCTCCTCGTTGAAGTATCCCGCGGCCGTGTCGATGTGACGGTAGCCCGCCTCGAGGGCGTCGGACACGATCCGCTCCGTCTCGGCAGGATCGACCAGGAACACGCCGAAGCCGAGCTGGGGTATCCGGGTACCGTCGTTGAGAGCGATGGTGGGGACTGTCATTCAATGTGCCTTTCGTTGGGACCGTTGTACAGACTGAGTGGACGAATGAGGGAGTTGGAGTCGAGCTGCTCCATGATGTGCGCGGTCCAGCCGGTGATCCTCGACACCACGAACAGTGGCGTGAACGTTCCGGTGTCGAACCCGATCAGGTGGTAGGCCGGCCCGCTCGGATAGTCGAGGTTCGGCTTGATGTTCTTGCGCTCGCGCATCGCCGTTTCGAGGGCGTCGTACAGCTCGCCGATGTCGGGGCGGTCGTATTCGGCAACCAGCGTGTCGAGAGCCGCCTTCATGGTCGGAACGCGAGAGTCGCCGTTCTTGTACACCCGATGGCCGAAACCCATGATCTTTCGCTTTTCGGCGAGCGCGGTCTCGAGCCAGGCCTCCGTCTTGTCGGCACTCCCGATCTCCTCGAACGCGTGCATCACCGCCTCGTTCGCCCCACCGTGCAGTGGGCCCTTGAGCGCACCGACGGCACCGGTGACCGCCGAATACAGGTCGGCGAGGGTGCTCGTGATCACCCTGGCTGCGAAGGTGGACGCGTTGAAGGAGTGCTCGGCGTACAGGATCATCGAGATGTCGAACGCGTTCACGACGACCAGGTCAGGCACTTCGCCGAAGGTCATGTGCAGCAGGTTTGCCGAAAAGCCGAGGTCGTCTCGTGGCTCGATGAGCTGCTCCCCCCTGCGGCGACGCTGATCGTAGGCCACGATCGACGGCAGCTGGGCCAGCAGGTAGATCGCCCGTCCCTCATTGAGTTTCCGGTCGATGGTGCCACCGGGCTGGTTCAGGGTCGGGTCGGTCGCTCCGATCACGCTGACCGCGGTTCGCACGACGTCCATCGGATGCGCCGTCAGCGGCAACTCGTCGATGATGCGCTTGGTGCGCGGGTCGAGCGGACGCAGCGAGCGTTCGAGAGTCTCGAATTCCTCCAGTTGGGTCGGGCTCGGCAACTCGCCGTGCCAGAGCAGGTAGGCCACCTCCTCAAAGGTGCAGTTGGCGGCGAGCTCCTGCACCGGATATCCCCGGTAGAGCAGCGAGTTCGTGTCCGGGTTGACCTTCGAGATCGCGGTGTAGTCGACGACGACTCCCGCGAGCCCCTTGTGGAGGGTCGGTTCTGTGGTGGCTGGGTCGGTGCTGGCTGGGTCGGTCACTGTGCTCCCTCATCGGCCGTACGTATCGATGTCAAAATCCTACGTCCGCGGAATATGGTCACGCTCCATGGCCGTCCAGGGTGAAGTTGTAGACGGAGGAGTCGAACGAGTTGTACGCCTCGTAGTCCAGCAACTCGTACAAGCGGGCGCGGGTCTGCATCGCGGCGACGGCGGACTGCTGGGTCCCCTCCTCCACAATCACATCCAGGGTGCGCTCCGCCGCCCCCATCGCACTGCGCAACAGCGTGACCGGGTAAATCACAATGTTGACCCCGACCCCGGCCAACTGCGCCGTGGTGAACAACTCGCTCTTACCGAACTCGGTCATGTTCGCCAGGATCGGAACATCCACCGCCGTCCGAACCGCCTCGAACTCGGCGAGGTCGACCATCGCCTCCGGGAAAATAGCGTCCGCACCAGCATCCACCAACTGCTTCGCCCGATCGATCGCCGCACGCAACCCATCGACGGCACGGATGTCGGTGCGCGCCATGATCAACAGATTCGGATCACGCCGCGCGTCCACCGCCGCCCGAATCCGCTTGACCGCCGTATCCGTGTCGACCACCGCCTTCCCGTCGAGGTGACCGCACCGCTTCGGATTGACCTGATCCTCGATATGCAGGCCGGACACCCCCGCATCCTCGAGACTCTGCACCGTTCTTGCGACGTTCATCGGCTCGCCGAACCCGGTATCCGCATCGACGATCGACGGAAGATCGATCATCCGACTGATCTGCTGCGCCCGCCCCGCCACCTCCGTCACCGAAGTCAAGCCAATATCCGGCAAACCTAGATCGGCCGAGACGACCGCACCGGAGATATACACCCCCTCGAAACCCTTCTCCTGGATCAGTCGCGCGCTGAGCGGATTGAACGCGCCAGGAAACCGCAACAACTCCCCGGACCCAAGCGCCGCACGAAAAGCCGCCCGCTTGTCCGCAGGACTGGTGGTGGCGTAGAGCATTAGAAGATTCCCTTCGTGGTGGCCGGGAACGGTGTCGCCGGCGTGACCGTGAGGCCGCCGAGTTCGTCGGCGGTCAGTTCGGGAAGTCGCTGTGCCGCGTCCAGGAACCGCTCGATCTCGCCAGGCTCCAGGACACCGTCGGCGAGAGTGCGGAACTTGGCCAGGTACTGCTCCCGGGCGAACGGACGTGCCCCGAGCGGATGCGCGTCGGCGACGGCGATCTCCTCGACCAGGCGGCCCCCGTCCGTCAGCTCGATCTCTACCCGCCCGCCGAACGCCTTCTCCCGCGGATCGATCGAGTGATAGCGCCTGGTCCACTCCGCGTCCTCGCTCGTGGTGACCTTCTGCCACAGCTCGACGGTGTCCTGGCGGGCGGCACGTTCCGGGGCGTATGAGCGGCCGTGGTGCCATGCACCGTCCTGCAGGGCGACCGTGAAGATGTAGGGAATCGAGTGATCCAGGGTTTCCCGGCTCGCCGTCGGGTCGTACTTCTGCGGATCGCCGGCGCCCGAGCCGATCACGTAGTGGGTGTGATGGCTGGTGTGCAGCACGATCCGCCGGATGTTCGCCGGGTCCCTCAACTCAGGCCGCTCCGCGCCGAGCCTGCGGGCCAGGTCGATCCAGGCCTGCGCCTGGTATTCGGCCGAGTGTTCCTTCGTGTAGCTGTCGAGGATCGCGGTTTTCACCTCGCCGCTCGCCGGCAGCGGAACCTCATAGCGGGCATCCGGTCCGTCCAGGAGCCAGGCGATCACGCCGTCCTCTCCCTCGTAGATCGGGGTCGGGCTGGTCTGTCCGCGCAGCGCCCGGTCGACGGCCTCGACCGCCATCTTTCCGGCGAAGGCCGGCGCGTAGGCCTTCCAGCTGGAGATCTCGCCCTTACGGGACTGCCTGGTCGCCGTGGTCGTGTGCAGCGCCTGGCCGATGGCCTGGAACACCGTCGCGGTGTCGAGTCCGAGCATGGTGCCGATTCCCGCGGCGGCGCTCGGGCCGAGGTGTGCCACATGGTCGATCTTGTGCGCGTGCAGGCTGATCGCCTTGGCCAGGTCGATCTGGATCTCGTAGCCGGTGACGATCCCCCTGATCAGCTCGTC
>JAODMG010000126.1 GCA_025464895.1 Microbacteriaceae bacterium
GATCGCCTCGCCTGGGTCGGGCACAAGAGCCTGCGGCTCGACCAGGACCAACCGGTTCCGCTGATCACCTACCAGGCGCCGAGCCTGACCAGGATGCTGGCGATTCGCGCTCTCGAATCGGTCGGTCGCACCTGGCGGATCACCTGCAACGTGCGTGAGGTGAACGGTGTCCTCGCGGCCGCACGGGCCGGCATCGGCATCGCACCGTTTCCGCAGAGCCTGATTCCGCCGGACCTGGTCCAGCTGCCCGCCTCGGCTGAGCTGCCGGAGCTCGGCGATGTCGACTTCGCCCTGCTCGACAATCCGGCATCCGCCAGGGGGCCGATCGACGCGCTCAGCTCCGCGATCCTCGGCAGGCAGAGCGCGGTGGCGAGCGTACAGTAGCGGCGCAGGCGACGCTTCTGTCAGGCGGCGCTTCTGTCAGGCGGCGCTTCTGTCAGGCGGCACGTCCGTCGGGCGCCGCTTAGCCGCTTACGCCCCGCCACAGCGCGACCAGTTCGTCGCGGGAGTAGATGCGCTCCGGGCGGATCACCGTGTCGTCGCTCACGTAATAGAAGACGGCGTCGATCTGTTCCGGCGCAATTCGCTTCCACTCCGCGAATGCCTGCCGGTAGAGCGCGAGCTGCAGCTGCTTGTCCTCCAGGTCTTTCGCGTCCTTGGGCGCCTTCCCGGTCTTCCAGTCGACGATGCGATAGCGACCGTCGACCTCATAGACCGCATCGAGCTTGCAGACGATGATCTCGCCATCCAGGATCAGGTGGATTTCGATTTCCACCTCGACCGGTCTCAGGGCGGCGAACTCTGAGCGTTCAAAGGTCTGCTGCAGGCGGGCCAGCTCTGCCTGCTCCACCGGGGGCTCGTCGAAATCGAGTTCTGTCGCGAGGGCGTCGATCGCCTCGATGGTGCTGGACAGACCGCCGATCCCGTATCGCTCCTCGACCCAGCTGTGGAACAGGGTGCCGAGGCGGGTCGCCCGATACGGCTTCTCCGGCATCGGCCTGCGCAGTGCTGCCGCGACGGCTGCCGGATCGGTCACATAGTCCTTGAACCGTGATGCGGGCACTCGGCGGGGCAGCGCGATCGTGTGGCTTGCCTCGAGTCGCCTCCGTCGTTCCTCGAGCAGCAGCTCGAGGTCGCCCGCCCACGGGCCGGCCGATCCGGCGGAAGCGGAGCGCACCATCTCTGCGGCCCTCTCGACCGCCTCCCGCCTCGCCCCCAGCGGATCGAGCGGCCAGGAGAACAGGTTGGCGCTGTCCCCGAGCGGATTCTCGTCGTGCTCGCTCTCGGTGGGCAACGGGCCGATGACCCCGGCCCCCTCGAGCTCGCGGAGGAATGGACTCGGGCGACGCTGGGCGGTCTGCGTGCCCCAGAACGCCCCGGTCAACAGCAGCGAATGCTTTGCCCTGGTGACGGCGACGTAGGCGAGCCGTCGCTCCTCGAGCTCGTAACGAGCCTTGACTTCGGCCTTGAAGTCCTTCTGCAAGTCGATCAATTCCTTGCGAGAGCCCGCGGACCTCCAGCCGAATACCGGCAGCTCGGCGGCATCCCCGCGGAACTCATACGGCAGCGAGCCGAAGGCGAGCCATCCGTTCGATCCCTCGACCGGGACGGCCGGCAGCTCACCCTCGACCAGTCTCGGAACGACGACCAGGTCCCATTCGAGACCCTTCGCCCCGTGGATTGTGAGGAGCTGCACCGTGCCTGGTTCGGCATCCTCTGGGCGCGGGGCGAGGCCATCCCGCCACTCGGCTTCGCGCAGCCAGCTGAGGAAACCTCCGAGATTGGCCGAGTCGTCGACCGAAAGATACCCGGCGAGCGCGTCGAAGAACGCCTCGAAGTTCGCGGAACCGAGCGACCGGGTCTCGTTGGCCGCCACCTCGATATCGAGCAGAAGTTCCTGTTCGACGAAGGTGACGAAGTCGAGCAGGTCGAGGCTCGCGCGGGAGCGGAGACGAGCGAACAGGGCACCGGCCTCGCGCAGGCGGTCGAGCCCGACCTCGCTGAACTGCGATAGCGCACCGTGTCCTGGCCTGGCGGTGGCGAGAAAATCGAGGGCGTCGACGACCGAGCCGCCCTCCCCATCGGCGACGGATGCGCGCATCCGCTCGCGAAGTTCATCGTCGAGCGGCTGCTGGGCGTAGTCGCGATCGCGCAGCCAGGAGGCGAGCCTGCTGAGCGCGTGCAGATCCCGCACCCCGATGCGCCAGCGAGAACCGGCCAGCAGCCGCACCAACTCGGAGCCGGCGGTCGGATCGTTGACGACCGCGAGCGCACTCACCAGGTCGGCAATCTCCGGCTCGGCCATCAGGCCGCCGATGCCCAGGATGTGGAACGGCACCCCGTTCTTCCGCAGCGCATCGATGAAGGCGCCCTGCGTCTTGCGCGCCCGGAACAGCATCGCCGCGGTCGGTGGCTCCTCTCCACGAGGCAGATCGAGTCGCGCCTTCAGCCACAGCGCGGCTGCCTCCGCCTCCTCCGGCAGGGTCTCCTCGACAACGACCCGCACCGGCACGCTTGTTGCCGACGGTCCGGCGAGAAGCCTTTCGACCCCGACGGTGGTCACGCCCGCGAGCGGTTCGACGATGGCGTTCGCCACCGCGAGGATGTCGTGGCCGTTTCGCCAGCTCGTCGACAGCGCGAAGGCGAGAACCCGGCCGCCCCCGAACTGGCGCGCGAAGCCCTCCAGGTTGGCCGCGCTCGCTCCGCGCCATCCGTAGATCGACTGGTTCGGGTCGCCGACCGCCATGACCGGATGCCCGGAGAACAGCTCGGACAGCAGCCAGGTCTGCACGACACTGGTGTCCTGGTATTCGTCGAGCAGCACGACCCGGAAGCGGGAACGGAACTCGTCGGCGACCCGGGGAACCTCGCGCACGATCCGCAGCGCGAGCGCCACCTGGTCGGAGTACTCGATGAATCCGCGGCTCGCCTTCAGCTCGGTAAAACGCTCGGCGAGGTCGAGCAGCACCGGGAGCGCCCCGATCGTGCGGGCGAGGGAGGCGACATCCTCGTACCGCCCGGATCCGCCAGCCGGCAGCTCGGTGACGGTGCCGAAGCCCGTGGCCATGGCGCGAACATCCGCCGCATCGGTGACGTTCTCGCTGAGAGCGCGGCTCAGCGACAGCACCGCTCGGGTGACGGTGTCGACGTTCTTGTCGAGAGCCGGAAGCCGATCGTCGGTCGAGGCAACAACGACCGAGCGGGCCAGCTGCCAGGCGGATGCCTCGCCGAGAACGGCTCCGTCGCTCTCCCTCCCGAGCAAGATCGCGTTGTCGCGGTAGATGGTGTTCGAGAAGGAGTTGTAGGTCGCGACGACAGGCGGATCGAATTCGTCGTAATTGCCGGGCAGGAGCCCCGCAGCGTGCAGTTGGCCGATCCGCGTGCGGATGCGCGCGGAGAGCTCGCCGGCCGCCTTCCTGGTGAAGGTCAGGCCGAGGATCTCCCCCGCCGTTACCTTGCCGTTCGCGAGCAGCCAGAGCACGCGGTTGGCCATGGTCTCGGTCTTGCCGCTGCCCGCCCCGGCCACCACCAGCGCCGGTTCGAGCGGGGATTCGATGATCGCGCGCTGCTCTTCGGTGGGACGTGGCTGGCCGAGAGCATCCGCAATCTGGTTCGCGTCGATCTGCAGATCAATCACTGCTGACCGCCCTCACCCGGTGAAGTTTGCGCGTCGCCGAGTCGAACGACGCCCACTGGTCAAGCTCCAGCTCGCCGTCGAACGCGGCCTGCGTCATCCCGATCGCCGACTGCCTGATCCTGGTTCGGAAACCCTCGAGCTGTTCATCGCCGAGGGTGGCCTGGACCCCCTCGCGATAGAGCTTCGAGCGCAGTCCCTTCTTCACGTAGAGCAGTTTCGCGCCGCCGCTGGAGTGCTGGCCGAGCTCGTCGAGAAACTCGTTGAGAACGCCCTCCGCGTACGCCAGTTGATAGGCGCCGAGCTGCGGATGGGCGTCGATCGCGTCTTGCCTGGTGATCGGGCTGCCGGTCTTCAGGTCGACGATGACGACCGATCCGTCCGGCCCGCGCTCGACCCGGTCGATCGAACCGTTGACCTTCGCTCGGCCGATGCTCAGCTCGAACCGGCCCTCGGCCGCCACCAGCGTCTTGCCGTCCCGCTCAAAATCGGCCAGGTATTCCGCGACGCCGGCTGCCAGGATTCGCGCGGCCCGCTTCTGCTGTTCTGCGAGCCACGGTGACTCGAACAGCAGCTCGCTCCACCGACTCTCGATCGACGCCCAGACGGCTTCGACGCTCGGATCGGTGGCCGTCTCCATCGCCCAGTGCACGATCGTGCCGAGGCCCATCGCCGTGCTGGCCCGGGTGCCGGAGACGGTGTCGATGAACCAGTCGAGTGCGGACTTCTCGAACGCCTCGAGCCTCGACGGCGACACCCGCACCTCTTCGTCTTCGGCGAACAGCGGCTCGACCGTCGACGGCTCGAGCAGCCCGTGCCACTCCGCCGGGTCCGCGCCGGGCAGACCCTCCGCCGCGAGAGTCACCAGGGCGGATGCCGCGGCCTCCCGGTCCGCGAGCGAGCGCCGACCCTGCACGAGCTCGCGCCGTAGGCGGCCGGTGAGCGCGCGGAGGGACAGCGGACGCACGGTCGCCGCATCGATCTCCACCGCATCCGGGGCGAGCGCGAACAACACGCTGGCCGCCTCGTCGTCGTTGGCGACCGCGGCGAGGATTACCTGCCGCCTGGCCCGCGAGACCGCGAGCGCGAACATCCGCAGCTCGTCGTCCCGCACCTGGCGCCGCTCGTCGATGTGCGCGTCGCCGAGTCCGGTTACCGCCCGCACCAGCTGCTGGGGGTAGAGAAGCGAGCCGCGGATGCGCAGGTTCGGCCAGCTTCCCTCCTGCAGGGCGGCGACCACCACGACATCGAACTCGAGGCCGACGACACCGGATGGCGTGGTCACCAGCACGGAGTCGGCGACCGACTGCGGCGACAGGGTGTCCTCCGGAACCTCCGCGTCGAGCACGCCCTCGAGAAACACGGCGGGCCCCGTTCCCGGCTGACGCTCGACGAACCGCTTGGCCGCGGTGAACAGGGCGAGCACTCCATCGAGGTTGCGGTTAGCCTCTGACGCGGTGATGCCGGCACTCAGCGCCTGGTCTCGCCAGGACTTCGCCAGGCCGCTCTTCTCCCAGACCAGCCAGAGCAGTTCCTCGATCGTCGCCCCATCGACGGCGGTCGATCTCACGGCGGCGAGAGTGGTGGCGACTCGCTCGGCGCCGCGGCCCAGGCGGGAGTCGATGGTCGCGAAGCGTCCTGGAGCCGAAAGCGCCTCGGTCAGCAGCTCGTCGCTGGCTCGATTGCCGCCGCCGGCGAGCTCCTCGGCCCTGAGCGCGAGCCTGAGCCTGCGCAGGGCGAGCCGATCGAAGCCCCCGAACGGTCCGAGCAGGATTTCGGATGCGACATCCGCCGTCAAAGGTGAGCGCCCCAGTCCGACGTCGACGACCGTCAGAAGGCTGCGGGCGGCGTGATCGTCTCGCAGCGCCCGGCCGCCGACCGAGGTCCTGGTGGGGACTTCGGCAAGTGCGAGCGCACGCGAGATGACGGGAACCTGGGCGCCGCTGCGCACGACGACGACCATGCTGTTCCAGTCGAGGCCCCTGGCCAGGTGCCACTCGCGCAGCTGGCGGGCGATTGCCGCCCACTCGCGGGCGGGGGCAGGCGCCAGAATCGACAGGATCGGCCGATCGCCGTCGTTGCCGGCGCCAGCGTTGCCAGCGCCGTCGTTGCCGACCGCGACCACGTCACGATGACCGACCGCGCCGGCGGTGCCGATACGCTCGGTCACCCGACTGGTCAGCGCGGTCAGCACGTGGCCGGAGCGGTGGTTGGTGCGGAGAGCGATGGTGGCGAGCCCCGGAACGTTCAGCACCGTCGCCAGGCGTCCGAGCGCATCCGGTTCCCCTCCGCGGAACGCATTCGCCGCGACATCCGGATTGCCGAAAGCGACAACCGCGATGCCCCTGGCCGCGAGCGCCCTGAGAAGTGACAGGGTCGAGGCGGTGGCCTCCTGCAGGTCGTCGACTACGACGAGCCGCAGGCGGGAGACGGTGAGGCCCGGATCGTCGCCGGTAAGAGCGGCGACCGCGAACTGCACGAGCTCGGCCGAATCGAGTTGGTGCGGCCGAGAGCTGCTGATCACGCCAAGGTATTCGGAAATGAACTCGCTCGCGGCGACCCACTCCGGTCGGTCGTTCCGCAGTCCGAGCTGCCGGAGCTGCTCCGGCGAAACACCGTATTCTGTCGCCCGGGCCATCAGTTCGCGAAGCTCCGTCCTGAACCCGCGCAGGCGTCGCACCTGGGGCCCGAGATGCTCCGGCCAGGCCGGGGCGGTTCCGTCGCCAAGCTGGCCATCCAGCAATTGGCCATCCAGCAATTGGCTCAGGTCGCTGTCCTGCTCACCGCCGGTGACCAGCCGCGGCGGCTCGGTACCGGCCACCCGAGCGGCGTGACCGACGATGTCGAAGGCGAGCGAATTGACGGTGCGAGCGAGCGGCCCGTTCGTCGGCACTCCGAGACGCAGCGCCAGGATGTCTCGCAACCGTGTCGCCGTCGTGCGCGAAGCGGTGAGCGCGAGCACCTGTTCCGGCAGGAAACCGGGACGTTCCACCCGGTCGGCGACGAGCTCGACCAGTGTTCTCGTCTTGCCGGTGCCTGGCGCTCCGATGACGGCGGCGGATGCGTCATCCGGCAGCGCGAGCACTGCCAGTTGGTCGGTATCGAGGCTCGGTCTGGCGACGGATGAAGCCTCGCCACTCGCGCGCAGGAACCCGGTCACCGTCATGGCCCCAAACGTACCGTCTAGCGCTGACAGCGAACGTGGCGGAGCGCTCGGGAGCGAGTGTCGTAATCTGGGCAGGTGGACATTCGAATCGGCATCACCAACAGCCCCCGTGAGATCAGCTTTGAGTCAGCGCAGAGCGCAGGCGAAATCGAAAAGGTGGTCGCTGCTGCACTGGAATCCTCTGCGAAATTCTTCAAGCTGAGCGACAACAAGGGCAGCGTCTACATCGTTCCGATCGATGCGTTCGCCTACATCGAGATCGGCTCTGAGGCCTCCCGCCGGGTCGGATTCGTGGCCTAGCCATGGAGTTGCTGTTCGTCACCCTCGGTGGTGCCACGCTCGGCCTCGGATTTCGCTACGCATTCCCCGGACGCCACAGCTATGGCGTCCTCCTGCTGCCGTCCCTCGGCGCCTCGATCGCGGCCGCGGTCTGGGCCGCCCTCACCTGGGCGGGTTGGAAATACGACGGCGGCTGGATCTGGGCCGTCACCCTGGTGATCGCCGGCGCCGGCGCGATCGTCGCGGCCATCGTCATCGCCAGAACCCGCACCGCCGCGGACGAGAGCATGCTCGAGCGGCTCAGTCACTCCTAGGCTTCGGCCACAACATCAGGCGCTCACGGTGCCGATGGCTAGGCGGTCAGCCCGAGTTCATCCATCCGCCTCGTGTGCCCCGC
>JAODMG010000165.1 GCA_025464895.1 Microbacteriaceae bacterium
GGGCTACGGGGGCAAACCGCAGGTTTGCCCCCCGACGCGAAGCGACGGGGTATACCAGCGGGATGCCTAACAAGAGTATTCGCAATCCCCAGTTTGCCCCCGCCGCGAAGCGACGGGGTATACCAGCGGGATGCCTAACAAGAGTATTCGCAATACCGTACGCCCCGCCGCGAAGCAGTCCGTATGTGCCCGCGAACCGTGGGTATACACCGTTCGCCCGCACAGCGAAGGTGCGTACGGGCGGCGAAGCCCCGGTACTACTTCTTCGCGCCGGCCAGACTCTTCGCCGGTGCCTTCGCAGGTGCCGGGGCGGTGGCGGCCGCCGGCCTCGGGCGCGAAGCGAATGCCTCGAACGAGGCACGCGGGTTCTCGCGAGCCGACAGCGAGACGATGTCGCGGCGCAGGAAGAAGTTGAAGATCCAGTTGCCGAAGACGCGAATCTTGCGCTCCCAGGACGGAACGGCGAGACCGTGGTAGCCGCGGTGCATCAGCCAGGCCGTGACGCCCTTGACCGCGAACCTGCCGGACTGGAACACGCCTTCACCGAGACCGATGCCGGCAACGGCACCCTGGTTCTTGTGGATGTATTCGCGAGGCGCATCGCCGCGCAGGTGGCCGACCAGGTTCTTGGCGAGCGTCTTGCCCTGGCGAACGGCATGCTGGGCGTTCGGGACGCAGAATCCGCCGACCCCACCACCGGTGAGATCCGGCACGGCGCACACGTCTCCGGCGCCCCATGCGTCGTCGACAACGCCGTCGTCGTTGATGACGCGGAGGTCGGCTCCGACGCGCAGGCGACCGCGTTCTTCGACCGGCAGGTCGGTGTTGCGGATGACCGGATTGGCCATGACGCCAGCGGTCCAGACGATGAGGTCCGACTCGAACGACTCGCCGGTAGACAGCTCGATCTTGCCGCCGACGGCGGAGCTCAGCTGGGTGTCGAGGTGGACCTCGGCTCCGCGCTGGGCCAGGTTCTTGAGAACCCAGTGGCTGGTCTTCAGCGACACCTCTGGCATGATGCGTCCCATGGCCTCGATGAGGTGGAAGTGCGTGTCGTCGAAACTCAGCGTCGGGTAGTAACGCAGAAGCGAACTCGCGAGGCTGCGCAGCTCACCGAAGATCTCGATGCCGGCGAAGCCGCCGCCGATGACGGTAAAGGTGAGCAGACGCTCACGCTCCGGGCCGGCAGGCAGGTTGGATGCCTTGTCGAAGTTGGTGAGGACGCGGTCGCGCACGGCCATCGCCTCCTCGATGTTCTTCAGGCCGATCGCTTCATCCGCGACGCCCGGAATCGGGAAGGTGCGGGAGACGGATCCTGCGGTGACGACGATGATGTCGTAGTCGATATTCCACGGTTCGCCGACCTCCGGCGTGATGGTGGCCGTCTTGCTCGCGTGGTCGATCGCGGTGACCTTGGCGGTGATCACCTGCGTCTTCTCGAGGTGCCTGCGAAGGGAAACGACAGCGTGACGGGGTTCGATGGAGCCGGCCGCGACCTCCGGAAGGAAGGGCTGGTAGGTCATATAGGGAAGCGGGTCGACGATGATGACTTCGGCCTCACCCGCCCTGAGCTTCTTCTCCATTTTGAGCGCTGTGTAGAACCCGGCGTAGCCGCCGCCGACGATTAGGATTTTAGGCACGGGGAATAATCTACTACTTGCGCCGGGCTCCCCTGAACTTGAGAACCACTCGCCGAAGCAGCAATACCAGCAGCGAACCGAAGACCAGATAGACGAGCAGCGGGATGCCCGCGTTGCGAAGCGACTCGATCGACGGCAGCACCGAACCGAGCGGATTCAGCGGCGCGGCGGCGCGCTGCTGCACCGGCACGGGGCTCCCCGTATTCGTTGTTTGCGGGGCAGGAGTGGATGCCGCGCGCCGATGCAGACGGATCCATGCCTTCAAATCGTCTGCCGGATTCGCCTTCACCGAGGCCACATTCGCCGTCACGGCCGCGGCAGCGTTTACCAGCCCGTAACCATAGCTGGCGTTCGGGACTTTGCCGACAGCCGTCGCCGTTGCCGTGAGTCTATGGATGATATTCCCAGCATCCAGTCCGGGATGGGCCGCCTTCACCAGGGCGACGATCCCGGCAACGATCGGTGTCGCCCCGCTGGTTCCCGCCCACTGGTAGTACCCGCCGCCGGGCACCGCACCGACCAGTTCCTCGCTCGGTGCGGACACGGCGATGGTGATGCCCTGGGATGACGCGTCGAAACTGGTCTTGCCGTTGCGGTCGACGCCGGCGACGACGAGAACGCCGGGCATCGTCGCCGGTGCACCGATCTCCGTCGTGCCGCTGCCCCGGTTTCCGGCCGCGGCGACCACGATCACGTTGTGCTCCATCGCATAGAGGAACGCGTCGTCCCAACTGGTCGGCCACTCCAGGGTGTTGCGGGTCAGCGACATGTTGATGACATCGGCGCCGTGATCCACGGCCCAGCGGATGGCCGTGGCGATCTGATCATCCGAGCTGACGGATCCGACCCCGAACCCGACGGACACCGACAGGATCTTCGCCTCTGGTGCGACGCCGATCACGCCGGCTCCGGCGCCATGTCCGTGTCCTGCCAGCAGGGACGCGACCATCGTGCCGTGTTCCGGCTCGCTGCTGATCGGCTTCTGGCCGTTCGGGGCACCGGCCCCCGAGACATCCGTGCCACCGACAACAGTGCCGGTGAGGTCCGGGTGAGTTCCGTCCACGCCGGTGTCGATCACGGCGATCGTGACGCCGGCGCCCTTTGTGGTGTTCCAGGCCTTGGTGATGCCGTAGTTCGTGAGCCAGTATTCTCGGGCACGGATGTCGTCGGCTGAGGCGGATTGGGCGACGAGAATCACCGACGCGGCGACGGCGACCGCCGCAAAACCCGCAACGAGGCGCCTCACCCCATGGCCTCGTAGTCCTCGCACTCGCAGACATCCGGCGACCACCCTGCGCGTTCGAGCGCTCGATCGCCGATCGGATTCACGCCGGGGCCCGCGGCGAGCGCGTGGCCGGCGAGCGCGTGCAGGCACTTCACCCGGTTCGGCATTCCACCGGCCGAGATTCCGGCGATCTCGGGCACGGACTCGATGCTCTCCCGGTCGGCCAGATAGCTCTCGTGGGCGGCGAGGTAGGCAGCCGCGAGCTCCGGCTCGTCCAGGAGGGTGGCGAGCTCAGCCATCACCCCCGTCGCCTCGAGCGCGGAGATGGCTGCCGTCGCGGCCGGGTGGCTCAGGTAGTAAAGGGTGGGGAACGGCGTTCCGTCGTCGAGCCGCGGCCGAGTGGCGACCACCGTCGGTGCCCCACAGGCGCAGCGGGCGGCGATACCGATCACGTTGCGCGCCGGGCGACCGAGCTGGTGCGACACGGTTGCCACATCCGCGGCACTCGGCGAATCGAATGGTGGTCGGGTCATTTCTGGTTTTGTCCGCTAAGCACCGGGGCGACGATCTTGTTCGCCGGGGCATCCGTCAGTCCGGCTGTGAGCACGGATGACAGCATCGTGCGCACCCAGTCCACCTCGGTGGTCTGCAGTTTGTCGCTGATCGGCTGCCCGTTCGGCGTCGCCGGAGCCTTGCTGTCGTTGATCACCAGGTAGCTGTATTCGCCGGGGTAGACGTAATTCAGCCGCTCCCGCGCGAGTGTCTCGACATAGCTCGGGTCGTTCCAGCGAGCGCGCTCACTCTGCAATCCCTTGACCGCGGCCTTCTGGTCTTTGACGCTCGCCTGGAGCGCCGCGATCTGCTGGTTCTGTTCGACCAGGATCTTCAGCGACGGAGCCAGGACGACGACGAACAGCACGATCAGGCTGAGGGCCGCGATGGTGAACCCGGAGAAGCGGATGCTGCGAAGCCAGCCTGCCGATGCGCGCTCTGGCGGGAGCTGCACGGCGACCCGCTCCGTCGTCGGGTTTTTGCGCGGCGCGTCCGGTCTGCGGGGCGGCTTGGTCATATCAAGAGCTTAAGCGGGCGCCCGCAATTAAGCTGGGCGCCCGCCGTCGGCGTGTGGTTCCGCTCAGCCCTTGAAACGCGGGAACGCGCTGCGGCCGGCGTAGACGGCGGCCTCGGCGAGTTCCTCCTCGATACGCAGCAGCTGGTTGTACTTGGCGACCCGCTCGCTTCGTGCCGGCGCACCGGTCTTGATCTGTCCGGCATCCGTGGCGACGGCGAGGTCGGCGATCGTGGTGTCCTCGGTCTCGCCGGAGCGATGCGAGAGGATGGCCGTGTAGCCGGCGCGCTGGGCGAGAGCCACGGCATCCAGCGTCTCGGTCAGGGTGCCGATCTGGTTCACCTTGACCAGGATCGAGTTGGCAGCGCCGAGCTCGAGGCCCTTCGCGAGGCGAACCGGGTTGGTTACGAACAGGTCGTCTCCGACGATCTGAAGCTTGCTGCCGAGTTCGGCGGTGAAGTGCTGGTAGCCCTCCCAGTCATCTTCCTGCAGTGGGTCTTCGATCGAGACGAGCGGGTAGTTCGCGGCCAGGTCGGCGAAGTAGGCGGTCAACTCGAGTGCGGAGAGCTGCTTGCCCTCGAAGTGGTACGAGCCGTCCCTGTAGAACTCGGATGCCGCGACGTCGGTCGCCAGCGCGATGTCGGTGCCGAGGGTGAACCCGGCCTGGCCGATCGCCTCCGCGATGAGGTCGAGCGCCTCGCGGTTGCTCGACAGGTTCGGCGCGAAGCCGCCCTCGTCGCCGAGACCGGTGGACAGTCCCTTGCTGTGAAGCAGCGACTTGAGCGAGTGGTAGGTCTCGACGCCCCAGCGCAGCGCCTCGCTGAAGCTTGCCGCTCCGAGCGGGACGATCATGAACTCCTGCACGTCGATGTCATTGTCGGCGTGCGAGCCGCCGTTGATGATGTTGAGCAGCGGAACCGGCAGCGTGTGCGCGTTCGGCCCTCCGACGTAACGGAACAGCGGCAGGTCGGCGGAATCCGCGGCCGCCTTCGCCACCGCGAGGGAAACGCCGAGGATGGCGTTCGCGCCGAGGCGACTCTTGTTCTCGGTGCCGTCGAGCTCGATCAGCGCCGCGTCGATCAGGCGCTGGTCGCTGGCCTCGAAGCCCTCGATTGCCGGCCCGATCTCGTCGATGACGGCGGCGACGGCCTTCAGGACTCCCTTTCCGCCGAAGCGCTCCTTGTCGCCATCGCGCAGTTCGTACGCCTCGAACGCACCGGTGGAAGCGCCGGACGGAACATCCGCCCTCGCCACGATTCCGTCTTCGAGCAGCACCTCGACCTCGATGGTCGGGTTGCCCCTCGAATCAAGAATTTCACGGGCGCCAACTGCTTCGATCAAAGCCACGGGGTGTTCTCCTTGTTGTTCTAGCTATCTGTTTTCGGTCGCTCACTAAGCCGTTCGTATCCTACTCGGAAGGAATAAACGGCCCGTTCGGCAGGTATGAACGGCTCAGGGCGTCTCGAGCACGCGGAACTCGAGGTCGTCGATGCTCTCGGTCGTCGCGGTGACCGTGGCCACCCTCCGAAATCCGGATGCCGCCAACTGCTCGAGCAGCGGCTTCAGATTCTTCGGTGTGCGCTCCAATCGCACCCGCCCGCCCATGGCGATGAGCGATGCTTTCAGCGCAACGAGCGTCGACTCCGCCACCGCCGCGTCGTGGAGCAGTGCCACGGCATCCGCGGCCTCGTCGTCCGGGAGGCTGACCAGGTCGAGGATCCGCTCGAATCCGATCGAGAACCCGGTCGCCGGAACGTCGGTGCCGAGGAAGCGGCCGATCATGCCGTCGTAGCGTCCGCCGCCGCCGAGCGAACTCGTCGACGAGGGGTGCGAGATCTCGAAGATCGTGCCGGTGTAGTAGCCCATGCCGCGCACCAGCACCGGCGAGAACACGACTCGCGCATCCGGGATCGCGGCTCGAATGGCCGACAGCTCGCGGTAGACGTCCTGGCCTTCCGCGTCGAGCCACGCGGGCGGTTCGCCGTCGAGCAGCGACCAGCCGTCGTCGGCGAGCGACGTGAGCTGCTTGCCGAGCAGAACGCTCGAGACCAGGTCAGGATCGCCGAGCCCGAGGGCGTGCAGTTCGGCCACAACGCCCTCGACACCGATCTTGTCCTCCTTGTCGAGGGCGATCAGCACCCGCTCCGACGCGTCAAGAGGGACCTTCCAGTACCGCAGCAGCGAGTGCAGGATGCGCCGGTCGTTGATGCGAAAGCTCCAGCCGTCGATCCCGAGCGAACGCATTACGGCGGCCGTCGCGGACAACAACTCCAGCTCCGCGAGCGGACCGGCATCGCCGATGATGTCGATGTCGCACTGCATGAACTGCCGGTAGCGACCCTTCTGCGGTCGTTCGGCCCGCCAGACCGGCGCGATCTGGATGGCGCGGAACACGGTGGGAAGCTCGGCACGGTGGCTCGCGTAGAACCGGGTGAGCGGTACGGTGAGGTCGAACCTCAGGCCGAGGTCCGCGAGTTCCAGCGGGTCGGATGCCGCGTGCAGCTCCTCCGCGGTCAGTCCCCGCTTCAACACTCCGAACGCGAGCTTCTCGTTGTCGCCGCCGAGCCCGGCGTGCAGCCTCGAACTGTCCTCCATCACCGGGGTCTCGATCTCGTCGAAACCGTGGGCGCGATAGACCGAGCGGATGACCGACAGCACCCGCTCACGCCGCGCCTTCTCCTGGGGGAGAAAGTCACGCATCCCGCGGGGCGGATTCACCGAACTAGCCATACCCCCGATTGTTCCATGCGTTTGCGGTCGCCCCGGCGAAGCTCAGCGCGCAGAAGCGCCGAGCCTGGCGATGCGCATCCGCGCTGCTTCCTCGCTCGACGACGGACGCCCGAGGAGTGCCGCTATCGCCCGGAGCCCGATTCGCGTCGCTGTCATCGCCGGCCACCATGGTCGGCGGAGTCCGAGCATCCTGCGATAGTCGGCCGGCAGGGATGCCACCGCCCCCGCGAAAAAGACCCGATAGCCGAACCGGGCGCCGGGAACCAGTGGCGGGTTGCGGAGAAACCTGACCGCGTCGAGTACTCGCCGATCCGGCTTCAGACGGGGCGCGAACTCGAGCAACTGCTCTCGGAGTTCCGCGGCCGACTCCGGCGGAGACTGCACGCCCATCAGCCGCCCCGCCCTCGCCCACTCGAACACGTACCGGTCTGCGCCGCCCGGGATCGCACCGCCCCAGGCGAGATGGGCGCCGAGGAATGCCTCGGTGAAAGCCAGGTGCACCCAGCTGAGCAGCTCGGGGTCGTGCGCCGAGTACGCCACATCCGCCCCGCCGGAGTCGTTGTAGCTCCCGGACACGTGGTCGTGCAGCCGGCCGACCCAGGCAGAACTCGCCCGCGCGGCAGCGGTGTCGCCGAAGGTCGTCGTCAGCACCCAGCGCACGGTTCCGCTGAGTCGACCCATGGGGTCCTCGCGGTAGCGCGACCAGTCGTGGACACCGGCCATCGCGCCGGGGTGAAGGGTCTGCATCAGGAGGGCACGGATGCCGGCGACGAGCGTCGGAGTGGCTCCGTTCACCGCCCAGACGGCGCTTCCCGGACCGAAGAGCCCGGCGTCCTCGCCATCCTCCATCGCCTGCACCCAGTCCGGTTGACCGTCGGGGGCACCGGAGAACATGGTCAACACCGCCGCGCGCCAGCGGTGGCGGGCGGCCGGCTTCGGCGATCCGATCTGCATCGTTCCAGTCTGCGTCGTCTGACCAGGAATCCGTATGGCGAGGCCCGAGAGACCGTGCCTCTTCTGTGGCGATACGGATGGAATTCCCAGGGTGTTTTCCTACGGTAGAACGGGTGACCTTACAAGCCGAACGTGAAACACGGGTAGCTGTACCGACGCAACCCAGGGCAAAGACGCGCCTCACCGCCCTCGACGGGCTCCGCGGCGTCGCGGCCCTCGTGGTCGTTTTTCACCACCTCGATCTCGTCGCCGGACCCTTCCTCAGGCAGTCGGGAACCGGGCCAGGAAGCCTCTACTGGTGGATCTCTGAGACCCCATTAAAACTGCTGAGCGCCGGCACAGAAGCCGTCCTCGTCTTCTTCGTCCTCAGCGGACTGGTGGTCTGCCTGCCCACCCTCGGCAAGAAATTCTCCTGGGCGAGCTTCCTGACTGGACGGATGCTGCGCCTCTACCTTCCGGTCTGGGCTTCGCTCATCGTCGGCACCGTGCTCATCTGGGTGTTGCCGCGCAACGACGCATCCGTGACCAGCGGCGCCTGGGTGGACACCTCGAACGCCACCTCGACCGCGCTCGGGGCGATTCTCAATCAGGCGAGTCTCACCACGGCGTCCTACGACATCAACAACGTGCTCTGGTCGCTGCGCTGGGAACTCCTCTTCTCCGTGCTCCTCCCCCTGTTCGTCGCCATCGCCATCGTCACCAGGCGCTGGTGGGCGATCGCCATCGGTGTCGCCTTCGCGATGACCATCGTCGGTGCCTTCACCCATGTCGACGCCCTGCGTTATCTGCCGGCATTCTTCATCGGCACGATGATGGCGGTTCGGCTCGATGCCATCCGCGAGTGGACAGCACGACGCCAGCAGCGGTCGCGAGCGCGCCTCTGGTCGGCGGGAATCATTACCGTCTCGCTTCTCTTCGTGATCGCCTCGGCGCTCGCCCTCCCGATCGCTCCATCCGGATCTGTCGCGGGAACCCTTCTCGGCCAACTCGCGCTGCTCGGCGCCGCCGGACTGGTCCTGGCCGCAATCGGCGCGCCGCCGCTCCGCCGGGCACTGGACTCCCGCGCAGCGCAGTGGCTCGGTACCGTCTCGTTCAGCCTCTATCTCGTTCACGTGCCGATCATCGCGACGCTCGCCTTCCTGCTCGGCGACGCGAACTGGTGGCTGGTCGCGCTGCTGACCATCCCGATCGCCCTGCTGGTCGCCTGGGGATTCCACCGGGTGGTCGAGCGCCCGTCCCATCGCCTCGCGCGCGCAGCGTCGAAAGCGGTCGCCACCCGGATCGAGCGGTTCAGCGCGCGACGGCCCGCAAACATCTAGGCATGCGTATTAGGCGCGGCTGGCGATCGATTCCGGCGTCGGCGCGAGGTGCCGGATGCGATCGGCGTACGACTCTATCGCCCGG
>JAODMG010000182.1 GCA_025464895.1 Microbacteriaceae bacterium
GATCGAGACGGAATGGCGGGTATTCGTCGCGAAGCAGTGCCGTGTATGCGATCACCCGGTAGGTCCAGCGGTTGATCCCGAGGATGAAGTCGAAGAGGCCGCGCGCGTATCTGCCGGTGAACAGGAGCATGACCGCCGCGATGATCACCAGTGCGCCGAGGAGCGAGATGCCGAATCCTCGTCCATCGCTGCCCATATAGCCGGTGCTGGTCGCCATGGACCAGCCGCCACCCACCAGTGCGCCGACCACCAGGAGGTGCGGAATCACAAGTAGCCACCACTTCACGAGTACGAGTCCTCGCGACAGCCGGTCGGGATAGTCGACCTCGAAGTCGGCCGGATAGCCTCCCGCTTTGAGGGTAAAGGGCGGATACACGTCCGTCCCGAGCGCGGAGTACGAGTAGAACGCCACCCGCCAGTTCCAGCGGAGCACCCCCACCGAAAAGTCAAACAGCGATCGCGGATACCGCGCGGTGAAGAGGATCGCGAAGAAGGCGAAGATCGTCACGAAGATCATCGCAATGGCGAGAAAGAACAGCACAACATAGTGCGGTATGGCCAGAACCCACTTGACCAACCAGAGCCATCGGGACAGTGTCGCAGCAGGCATCCCTGTTAGTCGGGCCGGGTATGCGGGCACCGGTTCGTTGCGGGCGGCGGGAGCTGGAGGCGTGGGGTAAGTCATGCGGCAATATTTCCGGTGCAGCACGGGTCGCCGCTAGGGGCCAACGTCCCAGAGTGCAGCAATAATCGATCCGCCTTCTCAGTCGCATCGGAGCCGACTGTTGGACGATTCCCATCGGCTATTCGTACGATTATCGGCGGAGCTGTGGCGATTCACCTCCATCCATTTCGAGGTCGCCCGGCACGACGAAAGGTTGGTAGAGATGTCAGAGATTCTTCCGAAGGTGCCGTTCGGACGCACCGGAATGGAGATCACCCGAGTCGGCTTCGGTGCCTGGGCGATCGGCGGCGGCGACTGGGCATTTGCCTGGGGTGCGCAGGATGACGAGCAGTCCGTTGCCGGAATCCGATACGCGATCGAGTCGGGCATCAACTGGATCGACACCGCCGCCGTCTATGGCCTCGGGCACTCGGAGGAGGTCGTTGCTCGCGCGCTTCGCGACATGCCGGCTGCCGACCGGCCTTACGTTTTCACCAAGGGCGGGCTCGTCTGGGATGACGCGGATCGCCGCAAGCATCCGGTGCGTTCCGGCGCGGCAGCATCCCTGCGGGGCGAGGTCGAGGCATCCCTGACCCGTCTCGGCGTCGAGAAGATCGACCTGTACCAGATGCACTGGCCGGCCGCCGATGGAACGCCGATCGAGGAATACTGGCAGACGTTTCTCGACCTTAAGGCAGAGGGCAAGGTCGGAGCGGTCGGGCTCTCGAACCATGACGTCGCGCAGCTCGACGCCGCCGAGGCACTCGGCCACGTCGACTCACTGCAGCCTCCGTTCTCGGCCATCGAGACCGGTGCTGCCGAGGATGTCCTCCCATGGAGCGCCGACCACGAGACCGGTGTGATCGTCTACAGCCCGATGGGTTCCGGCCTCCTCACCGGTGCATTCACCGCCGAGCGGGTCGCCGGCCTCCCCGACGACGATTGGCGCCGTTCGAGCCCGCAGTTCACGACCGAGCTGGAGCAGAACCTGCGCATCGTCGAGGCGATGAAGCGCATCGCAGAGCGCCACGACGTTCCAACGCCTGCCGCGGCTGTCGCCTGGACCCTCGGCTTCCGCGGTGTCACCGGCGCGATCGTCGGCGCCCGCAGTGCCGCCCAGATCGACGGATGGCTCGCGGCTGCGACGCTCACCCTCACCAAGCAGGACTACGACGAGGTCGAGCAGGCGCGCATCGCCTGAGTTCGGATCGACAAGAAAAGGGGAGCCGCGGTGCGGCTCCCCTTTTTCGTGGGTTTGGTCTCTGCGTTACTTGGCGAGGAACGCGAGCAGTGCCTCGTTGACCTCTTCTGCGTGGGTCCAGAGCAGCCCGTGCGGTCCGCCCTCGATCTCGACGTAGTCAGCGCTCGGCAGTGCCTTCGCGAACAGGCGACCGGTGGAGTCAATCGGCAGGATCCGGTCGGCCGTGCCGTGCACGATCAGTGCGGGAACGTCGATCTTCGGGATGTCCGCGCTGAAGTCGGTCAACCAGGTCGGCACGACGGCCGCTGCCGCGAACCAGGACGACCCGGCGGCGACGTTCCAGCTGTTGCGAAGAGCGGCTTCGCTGATCTTCGAACCGAGATAGTCATCCGTGTTGTAGAAGTTCGCGAAGAAACCTTCGTACCAGGCGAAGCGGTCGGCAAGCGCCGCGGACTCGATCCCGTCGAAGACCTCCTGGGGCACGGTCTGAAGAAGGTACGGCTCGAGTGAACCCAGGAACGCGACCTTGGCCAGGCGGGCAGAGCCGTAGGTGGACACGTAGCGGGCGATCTCGCCGGTTCCCATCGAGAAGCCGACCAGCACGGCATCCTTCAAGTCGAGTGCTTCGACCAGAGTATTGAGGTCCGCGGCGAACGTGTCGTAGTCGTAGCCGATCGTCGGCTGGCTCGACAGGCCGAACCCGCGGCGGTCGTAGCTGATGACACGGTAGCCGGCCTTCAGCAGGGCAGAGGTTTGGCGCTCCCAGGAGCGCCCGTCGAGCGGATAGCCGTGGATCAGCACGACCGGCTGGCCGGAGCCGTGGTCTTCGTAGTAGAGGTCGATGTTGGTCGAATTCTCCTGGCCAACTGTAATGAATGTCATTTTCGTTTCCTTCCGCTTTTGTTGCCTGATGGGGGCCCGAACCGATTCCGATTTTCAACCATTCACGCACACGCAAATGGCAGCGCTATGGGAGGTATCGTGCATGCGATCGTCCCTCTTCACTTAACTCGCGGATGGCGCGCGTCGATACCCGCGATCGCATCCGGCTTCCTGTGAATTGCCCTGTCTTCGCCACCACACTCGGTGCCCCCGGGGCATCCTGCAGCGGGAGTGGCTCCTCCGATGGGCGATGCGAGTCTGCGGTGGGAGCTACGCTCGGCGCATGGCTGAACCGCATCCGCAGGTCGTCGAGCCTCGGCATCCACTCGTCGAGAAGGTGCGCGCTCTCTGCCTCGCCTACCCCGAGGCTGCCGAAGTCGAGGCGTGGGGTCGGCCGACGTTTCGCGCCGGCAAGAAAGTCTTCCTGCTCGTCGGCTCGGCAATGGATCGCCCGTATTCGATCGTCTTCAAGCCGGAATCGGATGAACGGCTCGCCTACCTGGGCGACCCCCGTTTCTTCATCCCCGCCTACTGGGGCCCCGGCGGCTGGTTGGCCATCGACATCGACTCGCCGTCGACCGACTGGACCGAGTTGGCCGAACTCATCGATACCTCCTATCGACAGGTCGCTCTGAAGCGGCAGCTGACCGCCCTCGATTCGCGCCACTCCGAACCGCTGGTATAGTCATACGGTTGGGTTTCGGCCCAGCATGATGCGCCCGTAGCTCAGCGGATAGAGCAATTGACTACGGATCAATAGGCCGGGGGTTCAAATCCCTCCGGGCGCACCAAATAGTGGCTCTTTTAGAGCTATCTCGGGAACATCCCACCCGAGGGGCTACTGACTGTACGCCGTGAGGAATCGGTTACGGAAGGTATCCATCCGCCACAGCGGCGCTGTCGGTGAGGGGAACATTCCCGGTTGCCAGTGCCAGGACGAGATTTGGTTAATGACCTTGGGGTCCTTGGAGATGATGCTGATGGGCACATTGTGGTTTGCGCCTGCTCCGCTGACCTCGGTCGCGGGTTGGTGGTCACCGAGAACGACCAGCACGAGGTTCGGGTCGTTGTAAGTGGTGAGGAAAGAGAAGAGGGTGCTCATCGTGTACTCAATCGACTGGCCGTAGAGCTGCTGCACATGCTGCGGGTTCTGCCAGACGACGCTCGGCGGGAGCCCCTGCGCTGGCTGGGGGTCGTAGATTGAGCCGTTCCCGACAGAGGCCCACGGCACCTGGTGGGGTAGAGGAGTCCACGGTGTATGCGAGGACACGAAATCGATCTCTGCCATCAGCGGTTTGTGCGGTTTTGCCAGTTCGTTCTTCTGGAAGTACTCCCACGTATATTGGTCGGGGATGCGGGCGTAGCTGAAACTGGGGCCCTGATATCCCACGTTCTGTGAGTTGAGTTTGGTGCCGAAGTGGTAGAACGAGGTGCCGATCGGCCACGGCTTGGTGTCGGATGGCACGTCGCTGATGGTTTGCCAGCCACCCTTTTTGAAGGCGTCGCTGAGGGTGAACCGGCTTCCAGAGGTGACCTGGTCGTATTTCTGTTGCGAGTCGATCCATAGTCCGGTTTGCAGGGTGGAGTGGGCGAGCCAGCTGATTCCGCCGAACGTGGAGGACGTGAGAAATGCGCTGCGTTCGGAGTAGCCGTTTGCCGCGAGATCCTTGTTTCCTTGGCGGAGAACGTTGTCGACCCCCTTGGAGAAGGAGGTGTTCTGCACGGCGACCTGGCCATAGCTTTCGATGAACGCGACGATGACGTCTTTGCCCTTCAGGCCGGTGAGCAGGTCGGATGCCGGCAGGTGGGCGAAGGCGTCGGTTGCGCCCGCATTGTCAAGGGCCGTCTGCTCGGCCGCGGCGACGGTCACTTGGTGGGTTTTCGCGACTGCCGTGCTGATCGTGTCTGCCGCCGCGATCGGTTCGCCGGGGACGACCTGGGCGCCGACGAGTCCGAGCACGATCCAACTCGCTGTGATGGCGGAACCTCCGATCAGGGCCGCGCGGTAGTGCCGACGGATCACGCTTGCGAGGTGAAAGAGTGCCACGGCGACCACGAGTGCGGCGACCGCGGCCGCGATTACGAGCAGCGCAAGGATCGCGATCGCGGCGACCGGTCCGGTGGAGTCGCGTAGGACGCCGTAGGCATCCGCGAGTTCCGGCCAGCCTGTTACCACGTTGAACGGCTGACCTACGGCTGTCGCGAAGCCACGATCGAGAGCTGCGCTGGCGATCGTTGTCACGAAGACTATTGCGACAACGATCGCGACGATCCGACGGGCGACAGACCACGGGAGTGCCACCAGAATGAGGAGGGCGAGTACTGATTCCAAAGGAATACGAATAAGGGCTAGCGCTGATCCGGAGCTGATGAGTCCGGGTGCAAGGACGACGAGGAAGACCACAGCTGCGGCGATGAGCGCACGCACATTTCGTCGAATTGCGTTCGAACGATCGAGCTGAGCGTACCGGTCAGATGACTCAACCGAGTTCACGAGGTTGGTCCTTCTCACGACAGTCCGATCATAAGAGGCTTGGTCGTCATCGGCCCGGTGTGGCCTTCGGCTTCATGCCGGGTGAATCGATCTGAGAGTGCGTAACGCAGCAGCACCATGTCGCCGATCTGCCGGACCTCTGCGAGTGTGGCGCGCCGGTCACCATCCCAGGGGAACACGGCGTCGCCGACGAAGCGGGGAGCCCTCTGGTCGCCGACGAAAAGCGGTGCCACGGCGAGGTGAAGTTCGTCGACGAGGTTCGCGGCCAGAAACTGCGTGTGGACTGTTCCGCCGCCCTCGACCAGAAGGTGGCGAATTCCGCGATCCGCAAGGTCCGCGACGAGGTCGGTCATTGTCACGCTGTTGCCCAGCCCCACGACAAGCGCGTTGTGCCCGACCCGTCGACGAATGCGTTCCGCCTCCCGCGTAGGGCAGTAGACCAGCTTCGTCGTGTCGCCAGCGGTGAAGAATGCCGCGTGCGGATCGAGCTCGCCCGTCGCCGTCACCGTTACTTTCCACGGTGAACGCGTCTGACCCGCGGTCTCTCGTCGAGTCTGGCGAGCAATGCTACGGACCAGTAATCGGGGGTTGTCGCGCCGCAGGGTGCGAGCGCCGATCAGAATGGCGTCGCTTCGTGCACGCACGTCGTCGATGCGATCGAAGTCTGCGTCATTCGAGAGGGTGAGCCGCGGTGGATCCGCGGTGTCGAGATACCCATCGAGCGAGATGGCAGTGCTCAGAGTGACGTACGGTTTGGCTGTCACGATGTCTTCTCCTGATTTCTAGCGGTGAGAACGGGAACGGGTGCGGTGAGCGCGCGTGGCGTCGCCGGCGATTCGGACAGGCCGGATCGGTGAGCCGTCCTCGGCACAGCGTCGTTCGCTTTGCGCCGACGGGCAGCGAAGACCACCGTGGCGATTGCGCCGGGCACGACGGAGGTGATGGCGAGGACGCCGAACAAGGTTGACGCTGCGACCCCCGCGGAGGCGTCGAATCCAGCGAGTGCGAAAGCCCAGCCGGCGATGCCCTCGCGAGGTCCCCATCCGCCGATGTTCAGCGGGATCGAGGCGCCGAGCAGGATGACGAACGCGAGGGTGAGGATCTGCGGCGGCGGTACGCTCTCGCCCACGGCTGCGGTTGCGATCGCAAAGGTGGCGACATGGCAGGCGATGACGATGATCGATGCGATCGCGACCTGCACGGAGGCCCGAACCGATCCGAGGCCAGCGCGAAGTTCTCGCGCCTCGTGAAGCAGCGCCCCGCGCCAACGCACACTCGCCCCGGTCATCACAAGAAGCGCAATGACGATCATGCCAAGTCCGATCGCAACCGTCGCGAGCAGGTATCCCTCGAACTCTGCTCCGAAACAAGCGAGAACCACTAACGCCAGGACGAGTTGAATGGCCTGCCCTGCGGTGCGTTCCGTCGCGACCGCGCGTGCAGATTGCTTGATCATTTCGGGGCTCTGACCGCGGGCGACTGCGCGGTGAACATCCCCGACGATTCCGCCGGGAAGCACCGTGTTCAGGAACTGGGACTGGTAGTACATGCCGACCGCGGTCGACCACCGAAGTTCGACTCCGAGGCGGGTTGCGATGAGTCGCCAGCGCCACGCGGCCGCGGTCGTTGCGACCGCTGCGAGAAGGAGGGCCGCGCCGATCGTTCGACCGTCCAGGCTGTGGAGGCCGTGGAGCAACGGGCCGGTACCCACGTGAGCGATCACCGCGATGAGCACGCCGACGCCGACGACCAGGCGAGTCGTCAGTCGGAGCCAGGTGGATCGCATTGCCTGGCGCAGACGGGTCCGGATGATCATCTGCGCGGCCATGCCAGCAGATCCACATGACTGACGTGCGCGGCCAGCTCGCCGCGTTCGATTTGGGACGTGCGAAGTTGGCGGTAGCCCGTGGCATTAGCGCGTAGTCCGGGATCCTGCTCGACGGCAGCGTCGACCCTTCCATGGAACCATTCGCTAAGCAGGCGAGGGCGGCGGTGGTCAAGCCGCCACACCGTGGTGCTCGGGCGCACATGCCAGCCGGCCTGTGCGAACAATCCTCGGGCGATTGGCGCGCCGTACCGGCCGAGGTGTTGGCGACCGTCTGCCTCGCGTAGTTGATGTGCGTTGAACGCGTGCTCGAACGCGGCGTCGCGCTCGTCTCGTGGGCTCAACCGCACGTCTCCGGTCACGCTGAGTGCGAAAAGGGCCGGGGACCGGGCGCCCACGCAGGCGTTGACGATGGCGTGAGTCTCGCGTGAGGTGAGTACGTCAAGTAGAGCGGATACCGTCACGAGTGAGGATCCTGCCAAATCGGTGGGGCGCAAGTTGGCGAGATTCCCGGTTTGCGAGTAGACGGAGATAGCGGCATTGTCCCGATCCGATGGGCGTACGCCGTCGATGGCTCGTTCGAGCAGGCCTGCATTCCAGTCATGCAGAATCCAGGTCTGCGGTCCCGGAAGAAGGGGAGCGAGCCAGCGCATCATCGAACCGGTCCCGCTGCCCAGATCGTGAACAACAATCGGCCCCTTGGGCAGCATCGCGGCGGCGGCGAGTGCGAGGTCGCGTGAACGTGCGTCTGCGTCCTCCGGCTCGCGGAGCGCAAGCCATTCGCCGCTGACCTCGAGAATTCCGCTCATGCGGAAACCTCCGTTCCACTGAGTGCTACTTCGTTGAGCGTTGACGCGATGACGGTGATTGTTGCACTCCATGGTCGGACTGTCTCGCGAGCCTCTACAGCCGCTGCCTTGAGCTCCGTTCGACGTCCCTGACTCGTCCACCATTGGCGCAGCACGACTTCGAGCGCCCACGGATCCTCCGGGGGAACGATGATTCCCGCCGCGGCACTCGACATCGCCTCGGGTATTCCACCAACACGGGAGGCAACGACCGGGATGCCTCGCGCCATTGCCTCGGCGACCACCATGCTGAAGCTTTCGTTCCGGGATGGCACCACGACAAGGTCGGCCCGGCTGTACGCGCTTTCCAACAGGCTTCCGGCAAGGACGCCGGCAAACGTCGTTCTGGTGCTGAGGTTGGTTCGCTCAATGGTTTGCGTCAGGTCGTCGACAAAGACCGGGGCTGCATCGAGTGATCCGACGAGCATGCAGGTCCAGTCGTCGATATCAGTGAGGCGCGCCAACGCGCGGATGAGAAGGTCCTGGCCTTTGTGCGGGGCAACCACACCTATGCACAGCAACCGGCCGCCCGACTCTGAAGCGACGGTCGTCGCAGCCGGATCCGTTCCCGGATAGGCGACGACGACGTGATGTGGTTCCACGAATTCACGCGCGATCAGCTCGGAGCGCGTCCATCCGCTGGTCGCGATGATGCGTCTCGCTACCCGGAGCGCTTCACGTTCATGATCGACTGACGCGGCGACCTGAGTAGCTTCGGCACTCGCCTCGAAGGTGAGACTTGCGACCATGTGGGCCAGCACGACAATCCGAAGCCGGTTCGAATGCGCAATCAACGCCTCTGATTCGCGCACAGCGATCAGCCCATCGATCAACATGACGGAACCGTCCGGCAGCTGAGACAAGGTTTGCGCTGTCTGCGATGCACAATCCTCCGCGATCAGGACCATCCGCACATCCCACCCGCTGTTTCGGAGACCCTCGCGAACGTGCTGGTCGTAAACGTTGCCGCCGCTCACTCTGTCGGGGTCGTCGATCGCGTCGGGGACCACAAAGTACACCGACATTCCCGCGTACGCGCTCACAGTGACCTCGAGTAACTCGCCCACGCGATGTGTGATTCGTGAAGCGTGACAGTGATGGATTCCACGTGCTGAGCGCTGGCGGGAGACCAATCAAATACCCGTTCCGCAAGGCGATCCGCGATCACTTTGCAGAGCACTTCGGTGGTCGTGTTCACGCCGATGAATTCAGGGTCATCGTCGAGGTTGCGGTACGTGAGCGAACCGGTGATCTCAGCAAGCGTGGCCGTCGCGCGCCCGATGTCGACGACGACGCCGTTCTGGTCGAGTTCTGCTGCCCCGAAGGTGGCGTCGACGATGTACGTGGCGCCATGGAGTCGCTGCGCAGGCCCGAAGAATTCGCCCGTGAAGCTGTGGGCGATCATTAGGTGGTCCCGGACCGTTACCGTGAAAGTCATTCTGGTTCTCCCCAGTGGATGGTGTGGCACAGGTCGGTGCGTGATCCGTCGGCGAGGCTCGCCATCACGTCGGGCAGATCGCGCCACGAGGATTCGGCGGTAAGCAGGGCATCGAAAGCCGGGTCGCGCAGGAGCTGCAGGGCCAGCTCGAGGCGTTCGCGCGTCGTCCGGTTCCCACGCCGTCTCGCGGCGACTGCACCGACCTGGCTCGACCGGATCGTCAGTCGTCGCGAGTGGAAATCGGCGCCGAGCATGATCGTCGCCGGGCGATCCCCGTACCAGCTCGCCTCGATCACCTCGCCATCAGTGACCACTGTTTCGAGTGCGAGTTGCAACCCGGCATCCGAACCGCTCGTATTGATCACGATGTCTCGGTTGCGCGGTGGGTCTGCGGCATCGGCGAAGCCCACGCCGAGTTGGTCGGCTACCTCTTTTCGAGCTGGGTTGACGTCGATCAGCGCGACGTCGACACCCGGGATGCCGCGCAGGAGGCGTGCGACGCAGCAACCGATCATTCCCGCGCCGACGACCGAGACGCGGTCGCCGATGACGGGCGCGGCATCCCAGAGCACATTGATGGCCGTTTCGACCGCGCCGGCGAGCACGGCGCGGCGTGCCGGCATTCCATAGGGAACCGGCACCACGGCGTCAGCGGGGACGACAAATGCGGACTGGTGGGGGAAAAGCGTAAAAACGATCCGTCCCTTCAGGGATTCCGGCCCACGTTCCACGACGCCGACATTGAGGTATCCGTATTTGACAGGCCCGGCGAAGTCGCCTTGCTGGAAGGGAGCGCGCATCCGGTCGTGCTCGCTTTGCGGCACGTGTCCGCCGAAAACAGAGACTTCGGTCCCGCGACTAACCCCCGTGTAGAGGGTCCTCACGAGGACTTCGCCATCACGAGCCTGAGGGAGCGGTTCGTGGCGGAGGACGCCGACGCCCGGCATCTCGACCCAGAAAGCAGTGGCCTCGAGCACATCCCCTCCCTTTCGTGAACCGTTGCTACGCCTCTGGCGTGTCAATAAATGTACTAACAGTGAAACGAGACAGGGATGACCAGAGTTCAATTCGCACCGATCTCATCGGCTGTCGCAGGCGCGGCAGCCGTGACGGTGCTCGGCGTCGTAGCCGCGCACTGGCATCAGTGGTGGCTGCCCGCGGTGGGATGGCTTGCCGCACTCAGTTACCTATTGATTTCGAACGCTTTGCTTCTACGCGGCCTGCGGCGAAGACACACGACACGGTTCGGGCCCGCGAACGTCGTTACGGTGGTGCGGTCAACGCTGGTCGGCATGATTAGTGGGATCGTCGTTGCATCCTTCGTCGCGCCGATCCCGGTCGGTCTCCTGGTTGCCCTGGTCGTGCCAGCCCTTCTCCTGGACGCGGTAGACGGGTGGGTCGCCCGACGCACGAACTCCGCGAGCGAGCTTGGCGCGCGGTTCGACATGGAAGTCGACGCATTCTTGTTGCTCGTGCTGAGCGCGTACGTTTCGCAAACCTTGGGGATCTGGGTGCTGGCGATCGGCGTGATGCGGTACGCCTTCGTCGTGGCCGGATGGATCTTTCCCTGGCTTCGTCGGCAGCTTCCCTTCCGTTATTGGCGCAAGGTCGTGACGGCTGTTCAAGGCATAGCATTGACGATCGCCGGGACAGGGTTTCTCCCCGTGCTCGACGTTCTGCTCGTCGCGATTGCGCTGGCGTTACTCGTCGAATCCTTTGGCCGTGACCTGGTCTGGTTGGCGGCCAGGCGGACAGAGCCAGAATCGTTGTCGGGAGGTCTGCCCTCTTATAGCTCGCACGGGGATTCGTAGCGACACACATAGAGTGGACGCGCGATCATGCCGCCCGCCGCGTGCGGAGCGCGACAGCCGAGGTGACGCCGAGCACCACGACGCCGATCGCCTCGATCACGACCGTCTCCGGCACGAGGGTGAAGTTCCACGTCTCGGTAATGCCGAATAGTCCGACTGACAGCGCAAGAACGAGCGCGAGAAGGCTCGCGATGATGAACAGCAGACTAAGGACAGTGGCGAGCTTAAGGAGCCTGCCGTGCAGCGCGAGCATCCCGATCGCCAGAACGATGCCCGCGACGGCGTTGAGAATGAAGAGCACGCCGAGCAGGCCTCCGACACCGTCGAAGACTAGGAATAGATGAATCCCGCCGATCGCGAAAAGGACGATCGCACTTAAGATTCGCATGACCCTGAGAAGGCCCTGGCCGCTTTCAGTCATGTGCATACCTGCTTCCGATTTCGAGCCTCTATCGGTAGAGACCTCACTAAGGAGACGAGCGAGCCGCGGAAAAAGTTCAATCGGTCACAACGGACCATACTCCGGATGGCCAATGTCGTCGTCGACCGTTGACGACATCGACGCGGCCGTCGCGTTCTTTACCGAACTCGGCATGGAGCTGGAAGGCGCGTTGCAGATCGAAGGCCTCTGGGCGGACCGCACGGCGCGGGGACGTCCGCTACTACCTGGTCGCCAGTGCCGCGGCCGGACCCTGCGCACTCGCCCCAAGGTACAGGCGCGCGACTTCAGGGTCCTCGAGCAGCGACTGGCCAGTGCCGGTGAGGGCCACCCGACCGGCCTCGAGCACGGCCGCCATGTGAGCGACCGCGAGCCCGGAGCGCGCGTTCTGCTCGACGAGCAGCACGGTGCGTCCGTCGCGGGCGAGCGATGCGATGCTCGCGAACACCGAGGTGCGCGACTTCGGATCGAGGCCAATAGAGGGCTCGTCAAGAAGGATCAGCGCGGGGTCGAGCATAAGCGAACGGGCCAGCTCGACCTGCTTCTGTTCGCCGCCGGAAAGCGATCCGGCCGCGGCCGACCGACGTTTGGCGACTATAGGGAAGATCTCGGCGACCTCCTCGGCGCGCTGGCGCACGAGTCCCTGGTTCGACAGGATGAATGCGCCCATCACAACGTTCTCCCAGACGGTCATCGTCGGGAACAGGCTCCTCTCCTGCGGCACGTGCACGATCCCGCGGTGAAGTCGCTCGCGAGAGCTCAACTTTCCGATGTCCGCGCCGTCGAACACGACCGAACCGCCGGCGTTCCGGAGCAGCCCGCTCACGGTCTTGAGCACGGTCGACTTGCCGGCGCCGTTGGGGCCGATGAGGCAGACGATCTCGCCCTTTGTCACCGCGAGGTCGACGCCCTTGAGAATGAGCCCGGCGCCGTAGCCCGCGGTTACTCCGGTGAGATGGAGAAGCTTCGTTGGAGTCCCGGATGCGGTTGATTCAACTTCCAAGGTATGCCTCCAAGACTCGCGTGTCTTTCTGGATAAGGTCCGGCGAGCCGAAAGCGATCGGCGCACCGTGGTCGAGCACGATGACGGGATCACAGAGCCTCATCACGAGCTGCATGTCGTGCTCGACGATGAGGAAAGTCACCCCCGCGGCGTGACGCTGCCGGATGTGCTGCTCCATCGCATCGATCATCACCGGGTTGACGCCCGCGGTGGGCTCGTCCAGCAGCACAAGCGTCGGATCGCTCATGAGCACGGCGGCGAACTCGAGCAACTTGCGCTGACCGTATGACAGATCGGCCGACGGCAACTGCGCCATGGCTTCAAGCCGGAACTCGCCGAGCATCTTCTTGGCACGCTCGCGGTCGATCTCCGAGACTCGGCGACCGAAGAGCTGGCGCCAGCTGTAGCCGGCGGCGACGACGAGGTTTTCTTCGACCGTCAGCTCGGGAAAGATGCGCGCCTGCTGGAAGGTGCGGGAAAGTCCGCGGCGGTAGAGGTCCGCGGGCCGGGGCCGCGCGATCGTCTCACCGTTGAAGCGGATCTCGCCCGAGTCTGCCTTGAGATAGCCAGTGATCATGTTGAACGCGGTGGTCTTGCCCGATCCGTTCGGCCCGATGAGGGCGGTGATCGTGCCCTTCTGCACGGTGAACGAGCACTCGTCGACGGCGGTCACGCCGCCAAACCGTTTCGTCAGGTGATCGATTTCGAGAAGATTCTCACTCATCGCACTGCCTTCACTTCACTGGTCGGAATGGCCGTGGGGGCGGCGTTGGCACTGTCGCGCGCCGCGCCGGCAGCACTCGCACGGCGGCGCTTGAGCCGCTCAGATATTGAGGGCAGGATGCCGCGGGGCAGGAACAGCATGATCACAAGGAACACCGCCGCGTAGGCAAGGAGGTAAAGCTCGCTTGCCCCGAACGCCTGTGCGAAATACTCCTGCGCCGGCACGAGGATGAACGCGCCGAGCACCGGTCCCCAGAGCGTGCCTCGTCCGCCGAGGAAGGCCATGAGAACCATGCCGATCGTGATGAGTGGATCGACCGCGAACTGCGGGTAGATGAAGCCGACGTAGTATGCCCAAACCCCGCCGACCATCGCGACGAGCCCTGCGCTCACGGCGAAGGCGATCAGCTTGACCGCGGTCACCCGCACGCCGACACCGTGTGCCTTGTCTTCGTCCGCACGCACGGTCGCGAGCGACAGGCCGATCTTCGACCGACGGAAGTAGAGCGAGATGCCCATCGCGATCGCCAGCAGAATCAGCATCGCGTAATAGAACGGCCAGTCATAGGTGGAGACGTCGAACGGCGCTGGTGCAACGCTCTTGCCCTGTGCGCCTCCGGTGAAGTTCTTCAGATTGAAGGCCAGCGTCTGCGTGATGAACAGAAGGGTGATCGTGACGATAGCGAACACATCCGCTCGCGTTCGCATCGAAACCCAGCCGATCGGGATGCTGAACAGCGCCACAGCGATGCCGATCAGCGGCAGGACGAAGAACGGGGCGTAGCCGCCGTAGACGCTGCCAGTGAAGATGATCGCAGTTGCGTATGCACCTATTCCGAAGAACGCGACGTGGCCGAGCGATGGATAGCCGGCATAGCCGCCCAGCAGGTTCCAGGAGCTGGAGAGCGCGGCATACATGATCGTGAAGATCAGGGTGTTGAGCAGCCAACCTGGCCCACCAACGACCGGCACAAGGATGAGGATGAGGAAAAACACACCGGCTCGGATGAGCCCTGCGCGGGTGATCGCGAGTTTCACAGGGCACCTCGCGTTCTGGCGCCGAAGAGTCCGCGCGGTCTAACCAGGAGCACGAGCAAGAGCACGATGAAGAAGGTGAAGTCCGACCAGATGGGCGAGG
>JAODMG010000191.1 GCA_025464895.1 Microbacteriaceae bacterium
GGCGCCCGATCGAATCGGCATCCGCCTACTTCATGAAGTCCCCGGCGAAGCAGTACCCCGACCCGGTCGCCCGCGAGATGCTCGAGCACTTCATCCGCGACCACGCCTGAGGGCTTCGGATCCCGTCGCGGCGGGAGATACGTGCTGGTGGCGGGAGTTAGGACTCCCGCCGCGAGTCACTTTCTCCCGCCGCGAGTGAGTTCTAACCGCGCGCGTCCCACCACGCGCGCAGTCGTTCGGTCGCGACATCCACACCCAACGGGCCCTCCTCGAGCCTCAGCTCCAGCAGGAACCGGTACGCCTCGCCGACCTCACGTCCCGGGGTCAACCCGAGAATGGCCATGATCTGCTCGCCATCGAGATCTGGGCGGATGGCCGCAAGCTCCTCCTCCTCGGAGAGCGCGGCCACCCGATCCTCGAGATCGTCGTAGGCGAAGCCGAGCCGATCGGCTTTGCGGCGGTTGCGGGTGGTCACATCGGCGCGGGTGAGGATGTGCAGCCGAGGCAGCAGCGGGCCGGCATCCCGAACGTATCGACGAACCGCAGAATCCGTCCAGGCGCCCTCCGTGTAGCCGAAGAACCTCAGGTGCAGCTCGATCAGTCGTGAGACTGCCGCGACGGTCTCATTGTCGTAACGCAACTGCCGAAGCCGCTTTGCTGCGAGCTTCGCCCCGACCACATCGTGGTGGTGAAAGGTGACGACACCGCCCGGCTCGGTACGTTTGGTCGCGGGCTTTCCGATGTCGTGCAGCAGGGCGGCCAGACGCAGGATGAGGTCGGGCGCCTCTCCGGGGTTCCGCTCCTTTTCGAGATCGATGGCCTGGTCGAGCACCGTGAGGCTGTGCTCGTAGACGTCTTTGTGGTGGTGGTGCTCGTCGATTTCGAGCCGGAGCGCCGGCAGTTCCGGAAGCACCAGGGCGGCCAGTCCGGTGTCGACCAGCAGCTGGAGGCCGGCCCTCGGGGCATCCGTCTTCAGCAGCTTGCCGAGTTCGTCGCTCACCCTCTCGATCGAGACGATGGAGATCCGGTCCGCGAGGTCGCGCATGGCCTGCTCGGTCGACGCCTCGACGGTGAAGCCGAGCTGCGATGCGAATCTCGCGGCACGCAACATCCGCAGCGGATCGTCCCCGAAGGAATCGGCGGGGGATCCTGGCGTCGCTATTCGGCGGGCGATGAGGTCTTCCACCCCACCGGATGGGTCGACCAGCACCTGTTCCGGAAGGCGCAACGCCATAGCGTTCACCGTGAAGTCACGGCGGATCAGGTCACCATCCAGCGTGCTGCCGAACTTCACCGCCGGCTTCCTGGTCGCCCCGTCGTAGACATCCGCGCGATAGGTGGTGATTTCCACCAGGTGGCCGTCGATCCGCGCACCGATCGTGCCGAAAGCGCGGCCGATATCCCAGTGGGCGGTGGAGACGGGCTTCACCAGTGCGAGGATCTCGTCTGGATTGGCGTTGGTGGTGAAGTCGAGGTCGTTGAGCGGCCTGTCCAGGAAGGCATCCCGCACCGATCCGCCCACGAGTGCCAACTCGAATCCTGCTTCTGAGAAGGAATTTGCCAGCCGTGAGATGTGCGGAGATCTGGCCAGCGCCGCCAGTCGCTCAATTGCCGAAGCGACGCTATCCATGAGAACCAGAGTACCGACAGGACCATCCACCGAGTGCCCACCCAGCAGCGGGGCTCTAGAATCGCATCATGGTGGCCGAGCGAATTCGACGGGCCGACCTATGCCCATGAGAATTGCTAGCTTCCTTCTTGCCCTGGTCATCGGTGTCGGCGTCCCCGGCTTCGGCGACCTCGCGGCGGCATCCGCAACGGCGCCATCCAAAGCAACCTCAACGCCGTCGGCGTCAACGCCGTCCAACACCGCACCCTCCCTGACGGCCGGGGTAACCTTCACCATCGCCCCGGATGGCGCGGGGGTCCTGGCCCCCGGTCAGGACCTTCATCTGACCGCGATCCTGAGCAATGGCACGACCACGGCGATCACCGCCGGCACCGCGACCGTGTACCTGAATCGCTCCATCCTGAGTTCACGGGCCGCCCTCAACAGCTGGATCGACACCTCAGACAAATCAGACCCGGCCCTCCCGAAGACGCAGATCTTCCAGGCGGCGACCCCGGATGTTCCGTCCGGCGAGTCGAGGGCCATCTCGTTGGTGGTGCCCGCGGCATCCATCGGGATCGGCACATCGTCGTCGACCTGGGGCGCTCGAGCCTTCGCCGTGGATGTCACGAACGGCACGGACGAGGTCGCGCAGGCCCGAAGTACATTCGTCTGGAATCCCGGAATCTCATTCCAGCCGACCAAGCTCGCGCTGGCGATGCCGATCACGGTTCCGGCGAGCACATCAGGACTCATCACCGCCGACGCTCTCGCCACCTATACCGCGCCGGACGGCATCCTCACCCGCCAGCTCAACCAGGTGATCGACCGGCCGGTGGCGATCGGCATCGACCCGATGATCATCGCGTCGATCGGGATCCTCGGGGACACCGCCCCTCCGTCTGCCGTTGCCTGGCTGGAACAGCTCAAGCTCGCAAACAACGACACGTTCGCGCTGTCCTACGCCGATTCCGACCTGGCGGTGTCCAGTCAGGCCGGACAGGCGACCATCCCGGTGCCGACAACTTTCGTCATCGATCCCACACTCTTTGCCAGCCCACCGCCGACGCCAGCAACCGGCGCGACGCCGGCACCGACGGGTGCAGCCACGACGACCCCAACCGCTACGCCGTCCCCCGGCACCCCACCGAGCCTCCCCACCTCGCAGTCGCTGCTGAACTGGAATTACACGGTCAAAGGCATCGCCTGGCCGCGTGACGACAGTGTCGTGAGCAGGGATCTCGCCACCTTCGCGCAGAACGGCCTCACGACAACACTCCTCAACTCGACGAACGTCTCCTACGGTGACATCGGATACACCCCGAGCGCATCAGCGAACATCGACGGCCATCCGGCGCTGGTCGCCGACGGCGACTTGTCCGCGCTTGCGCAAAAGGCCATCCTGGCCCCGACCACTTTGGCCTGGCAGGAAGCGATGGCCGAGCTCTCGGCCTCGGCCGCTGTCGTCACACGCGAGCGTCCCGGTGAGGCCAGGACGCTGCTGGCGAGCCTCGGGCGGGACTATCCGCAGAACAGCCCACGACTGAGGGACACGTTGACCGCCCTCGGCAGCATCCCATGGCTCGCATCGGCCACGATGGCGGACGCGATCGCCGTTCCCGCCATCGGCGCCACGGTCTCGGACAAGCCAGAGGATGCATCGAGAGTCAAGCAGGTCACCTCGCTGTTCGCGTCGGAGAACGCCGTCGGAGCGTTCTCGTCTGTGCTCAAGGATCCGACCCTCCTCACCGGTCCCCGCCGTCTCGACCTGCTATCCACGCTGTCGAATTCCTGGGTGGGGAACCCCACCGGGTGGGATGGAGCGATGGCGCAGTACCTGAAGACCTCCAGTACGATCACCAATTCCGTGACGATCGTCAAGAGCAGCGCGATCTTTCAACCGGCGGACCAGATCAATCTTCCGGTGACTGTCCGGAACGACCTCGACTATCCGGTCAGCGTGCTCGTCACCGTCCGTTCGCCGAACGGAATCCTCAAGGTGGTCGACAATGGCCCGGTCGCACTCACCATCGAGCCGAATTCGCAGTCTGGCGCGCGGGTTGCCGTGCAGTCGGTCGCGAACGGCGATGTCAACGTGAGGGTCACGGTCAGCAGTCCGACCGGTGTTCCCGTCGGCGGCCCGTCCTTTGTCGAGGTCAACGTTCAGGCGGGATGGGAGACGGCGATCACCGTGGTCATCGCGGTTCTTCTTCTCGGCGTGTTCGGTTTCGGTATCTGGCGCAACATCTCCAAACGGCGAAAAGCGGCCAAGCTCCGCGCATCCGGCGCAGCACCAGGCGACGGCCCGGCTGACGCCCCGGTGGAGGCTTCAGAAAGCACCAGGGCAGACAGCGAGCTGAGCCCGGATGCCCCGGCTACCGCCTCCGCGTCGCGCCACGGGGACAGCGTCCATGAGTAGCCAGGCACAGGTTCCGGCAGCGTCGCCGGGACTAGGCAGGGCCAGCGTTCTGCTGGCATCCGGAACCATCGTCTCGAGGGTCCTCGGATTCGTGAAGGTAGTCGTCCTCGCCGCGGCGATCGGCCAGGTCGCCAGCTCGAGCGCGGACAGCTTCGCCATCGCCAATCAACTTCCGAACAACATCTACGCCCTCATCGCTGGCGGCCTGCTGAGTGCCGTGCTTGTGCCGCAGATCGTGCGGGCCGGCCTTCACGACGATGGCGGCCAGAGGTTCATCAATCGGGTCGTCACGCTCGGAATCGTCCTCTTCGTCGGGGTGACGCTGGTGGCGACGATCGCCGCTCCGCTTCTCATCACCCTCTATGCGCAACAGTCCACCAGCGGCCGTGGTTTCACCCCGGATGCCCTTGCGCTCGCGACCACGTTCGCCTATTGGTGCCTCCCACAGGTGTTCTTCTACGCCCTCTACAGCCTCCTGAGCGAGGTACTGAACGCACGAAACGTGTTCGGGCCGTTCACCTGGGCTCCTGTCCTCAACAACGTGGTCGCCATCGCGGGTCTCGTCGCCTTCATGGTGCTTTTCGGCAACAGCCAGGTCAACAGCACCGTCGGCGTGTGGGGACCGGATCGCATCGTCCTGCTGGCGGGCACCGCGACGCTCGGTGTCGCGGCGCAGGCCCTGATCCTGTTCCTGTTCTGGAGACGAGCGGGCCTCCGCTATCGCCCCGACTTCCGCTGGAGGGGCGTGGGGCTCGGTGCCACCGGTCGAGCGGCGGGTTGGCTGTTCGCGATGAT
>JAODMG010000203.1 GCA_025464895.1 Microbacteriaceae bacterium
AGCTTGGGCGTGAAGCCGAGAATGTCGAACACCGCCTTCTTGAGGTAGTCCCCCGCGCCATCGCCCGATGTGGCCTGCTGCTTGAGCGCGTCGACATCGACCTGGCTCTGGAAGGAGAGCACGAGCACGTTTCCCTCGCGCAATTCGAGTGGCTTGGCCGTGAAGACCACCATCCAGGCGGTGCGCTTGGCGTTCTCCACCGCCTCGAGGATCTCGGGCCAGGCGTCCCGCACCTGCTGCAGGGTGATCGGGGCAACCGGTGCAGCAGGGGCTTCGACGGACACGATGTCGACAGGCACGGCCTCGGCGGGAGCTGTCTCGACAGGCACGCTCACGACTGGCACGGCCTCGGCGGGCTTCGCTGGCGCGACAGGTGCTGGCCCGCTCCTCGCCGACGCTGCCTCGACCGGCGCGCTCTTAGTAGGCGCGCTCTTAATAGGTACAGGCGCAGCCGACGATTCTGCGGCGCCGCCCATCCCGATCCGGCGCTCGAGTCGCTCGACCCGAGCGAGAGTGCCGCGTTCTGACTCGTCGCTCGACGGGATGAGCACGCGGGCGACCAGGAGTTCGAGGTGAAGACGGGGGGACGTCGCACCGGTCATCTCGGTGAGGGCCGCGTTGGCGACATCCGCGGCTCGGGACAGCTCGGCCATTCCGAACAGGGCGGCCTGCTTGGCCATCCGATCGAGCTCGTCCTGCTGCACCCCGCGCAGCACCGCAGCCGCACCATCGGTGGTCGCTGCGACGACGATGAGGTCGCGGAGCCGCTCGAGCAGGTCTTCGACGAATCGGCGAGGATCCTGGCCGGTCTGGATGACGCGGTCCACCGCGGAGAATGCGGCGGCGGCATCCGCGGTGCCAAGGGCGTCGATGACCTCGCCGAGGAGGGCACCGTGAGTGTAGCCGAGGAGGGCGACCGCCCGCTCGTACTGCACGGTTGACCCCTCGGATCCGGCGATCAGCTGGTCGAGCAGCGACAGGGTGTCGCGAACGCTTCCACCTCCGGCCCGAACGACGAGCGGCAGCACACCCGGCTCGACCTCGACCTTCTCACTCTCGGACAGCTTCTGCACGTACTCGAGCATCTGCGCCGGCGGCACCAGCCGGAACGGATAGTGGTGGGTGCGCGAGCGGATGGTACCGATGACCTTCTCCGGCTCGGTCGTCGCGAAGATGAACTTGACGTGCTCCGGCGGCTCTTCGACGATCTTGAGCAACGCGTTGAACCCCTGAGGCGTCACCATGTGCGCCTCGTCGAGGATGAAGATCTTGTAGCGGTCACGGGCCGGCGCGAACACCGCACGCTCGCGAAGATCGCGCGCGTCGTCGACGCCATTGTGGCTGGCAGCGTCGATCTCCACGACGTCCAGCGATCCGCTGCCGTCCCGGCTCAGCTCGACACAACTCGGGCAGACGCCGCAGGGGGTGTCGGTCGGCCCCTCTGCGCAGTTCAGGCAGCGGGCCAGAATGCGGGCGGATGTCGTCTTGCCACAGCCCCGCGGACCGCTGAACAGGTAGGCGTGGTTGACCCGGTCGTTTCGGAGGGCGGTGCGGAGCGGATCGGTCACCTGTGACTGACCGATCAACTCGGCGAAGGTTTCGGGCCGATAGCGGCGATACAGGGCGGTGACCACCCGTCAAGGATAGTCGGCGCCACTGATAGAACGGGGCCGCTCGGCAATACGGATGCGAGCTCGCCCGCATCCGTGGCTCTCAGTGGTCTTCGTGCCCCAGGTCGAGCCCGGCGACGAAGGATGCGACCGGCTTCGCCAGGCCGTGCAGCTCGAACACGATCAACTCGTTGGTCCCGACTCGCACGGCCGGAGCAGGGATGTAGAGGGTGTGCTGGGGCCCGCGACCCCAGTAGCGGCCGAGGTTGAATCCGTTGATCCAGGCCACCCCCTTGCCCCAGCGGCTCGTATCCAGGAACAGGTCGGTTTGCGTCCCCACCGCGAACTCGGCGAGCGCGAACGATGGACCGGACAACGCCCCGACGGACCGGGGAGCGGCGCGAAGTCGGTCGCGGACCAGGTCGATCCGCTCAAGCCGCAGCGGCCGAACGGACCAGCCCAGTAGTTCGCGCCCGGCAAGAGCAGCCGGACCGACGAGTCCCTTCTTCTCACCGATCCGCGGGCCGTAGTTGACCCGGCCCTGGTCTTCGACCAGAAGCTCGAGGGAGCTCCCGTCTGTCGGCGGCAGGGTGATGGCCCGTTCGTGATGGTCCCGCTGCATGACGCCGATCGGCGCCCGATCGAGGAAGACCTGCGCCCGGTCGCGCACCTCGGTGAACGCGAGGACTCCCCCGTCGCCGACCGGCGTGCGGTACAGGGTGAATCCGCTGTAGTGGCCGAGATCGTCACTCGCCTGCAGGTGCTCGGACTGCACCTCGTCGCCGAGCAACGGCGCGGCGTCCCACAGCGAGACGCTCTGGCCGAGTTCCGCCTCGAAAACCGGCGCCGGTGCAGCCGCCGCGGGAATCTCATCCGGAACCGGCGCGTAGCGCGCGATCACGTCGCGGAAGGCGAAGAACTTCGCGGTCAGGTCGCCGTTCTCCGATAGCGGGGCGTCGTAGTCGTAGGAAGTCGTGGTCGGCTGATACACGCCTTTGTCGTTCGCGCCGTTGGTGAACCCGAAGTTCGTGCCGCCGTGGAACATGTAGATGTTGACGGATGCCCCGGCCGCGAGCAGGTCGTCCAGCTCCTCGGCCGACTGCTCCACTGCGGTGGTGTGGTGGTGGGCACCCCAGTGGTCGAACCAGCCATCCCAGAACTCGGCGCACATGAGCGGCCCGGTCGGCTGGTGTGCACGCAGGGTCGCCAGTCGCTCCTTCGTACGCGATCCGAACGACCCGGTCAGGTGCAGCCCCGGGAGGCTTCCGTCGGAGAGCATCTGGTCGGTCGGCTGGTCGATGGTGGTCAGCGGAACGGTGATCCCGCCAGACCTGGTCAGCTCGGTGAGCACCCTGAGGTACTCCTTGTCGTTTCCGTACGCGCCGTATTCGTTCTCGACCTGCACGAGAATGACCGGCCCGCCGTTCTCGATCTGAAGCGGCCGGATGATCGGCAGCAGCCGGTCGAAGTAGTCGCCGACCGCAGCGATGAACCGGGTCTCGGCACGTCGCACTCCGACTTCTGGGTCGGTGAACAGCCAGCCGGGAAGACCGCCGTTGTCCCATTCAGCGCAGATGTATGGACCCGGACGGACGATGGCGTACATGCCCTCGGCCGCCACCAACTCGAGAAATCGGCGAAGGTCGAGCTGCCCGTCGGTATCGAACTCGCCTGGCCGACGTGCGTGGGCGTTCCAGGCGACGTAGGTCTCGATCGTGTTCAGGCCCATCAACC
>JAODMG010000115.1 GCA_025464895.1 Microbacteriaceae bacterium
GGTTCGCGGCCAGCTACCGACGCCAGTTCTCCGAAAACCCGTCGGACACAATGAGGCGCACCGCGATCTAGCCAGGCCTAGCTACCGCTCACGCCAAACGTTGCAGCGCGCGCGGTGATGGTCTCAGCGCGAGACAACCGTGGCTTGTCGCTGCCGTCGCGGATAATGCGGCCTCCCCGTTCGAAATCCTCGAGGAACTTCTGCGCCCATGCTACGTCCGTTGGAGACGGGCTCATGCATTCGTTGATGACGTTGGGTTGTTCAAGGTCAAGGCACAGCTTGCCTGTCATCCCGAGGGACACAGAGACCGCCACCTGCTCGCGGAGCTGCGGGTGGCTGCTCCCCACCGTCGGACCATCGACAGGTCCCGGGAGGTTTCCGATTCGGCTCGCTACCACGAGTCGGGATCGGGGATACGCCATCGCGAGGTTGTCGTTACCGGTTCCCGTGTCCCGACGATAGTCGCCGCTTCCGAAGGCGAGTCGGAACGAGCCATCGGCCTTTGCGATCTCGGTCGCGGACTCCACGCCGAGGGCGGACTCGATCAGTGGGATGATCGGGACCGCGGAACCGAGACGGTGAAAAGTCTCGCTAACCTCTCGCTGCGATTCCGTCTTCGCGAGCATCACACCGGCGAGACTTGCCACCCCGCTGAGCGCATCCACATCGTCCGCCCAGAACTTCGAGCCCGCCGAGTTGATGCGCACCCACGCCCGGTTCCCTCGGCCGAGGTAGTCGATGACAGCCAGACGCGCAGTGCCCTTGTATGACGGATCAACCGCATCCTCGAGGTCGAGGATGATCTGGTCAGCCCTCGAGCGACCGGCATCGTCAAAACTGAATGGAGCGCTCGCGGATGCCCCGACGAGAAGCCACGAGCGTGCGTCCTCTGAGCCGACCTGTTTCGGCGCGGAGTGATCAACGTGCTTTGCAGGGGCGTCCGTAGACATCGTGATCTCCGTTTGATCATGCTGATCCCGATAGCCCTGTACGAGATTCCGCACAGGGCCACCGGGTCGTCAGCTCCGAATGCAGCCCCACATCGGGGCTAAGCCGGGTGAATGACTAACCGTTGGCGCCAGCAGGCTTCGTGGTCGCCGTGAGACCCTCCAGCTTGAGAGCCGCCGTGGCGTACTTGTTCGTGAAGGTATCTGCAATGGTGAAGCCGGAGGTGTCGACGCCGTTTGCTTTCTCCATGTCAGCGATAACCTTCGGTCCGCCGGCGGGCATGATGCCGTCGGGGAGGAACTGTCCCTTGTCGGTCGTCAGCCCGGCGACGTACTGCGCCTTCGTGATCGTGGCGTTCGAGACAAATTCCGCAGGGAGTTTGTCGGCAATTTGGGCTGCCGTGTGGGTGCTGATCCAGTGCATGGTTGCGACGAGCGCGTCAACAACCTTCTGCGCCTCGACCTCGTGTGAAATCACCCAGTCGCTGCGAGCCAGAAGACCCGCTGCCGGCCAGTCACCACCGAGAGCCTTCTGTGCTCCCGTAGCGGTAGCCAGGTCGATCGCGGAGTAGGCCAGATTCTTCGAGGTGAGCGCACCGACGGTCGGCTGCGTGGTCATCACGCAGTCGGCAGTACCACGCTGGATCGCGGCGATGGCCGTTGTACCTGCACCGACGGCCAGGGTCGTGTACCCGCTGCGCTTAATGCCGCCCTTGGAGGCGATGAACTGGGTCAGCTCATCCGTGCCCGAACCCAGGTCGGTAACGCCGAGGGTCTTGCCCTTGAAGTCCGAGGCCGAGTGGACGCCGCTCTTCGTGCTGCACATCTCACGCTCACCGGGCGCGCCCGAGAGCTGAACGAGGTTGATGACGTCCTTGCCCTTTGACTGAAAGTCGAACGTGTGGATGTACCACGCACCGGCCATATCGACCTGCCCGGACGCCATCGCATCCTCGGCGCCGACGCCGCCGTTCTGCTCCGTCGACAGCTCCATGTTGATGCCGTACTTCTTGTAGAATCCGAGGCTTTGAGCGAGCTGGTACGGCAGGTAGATCTGCTTGTCGATGCCGCCGACCATCATCTTGACGGTGGGGAGCGGACCGGAACTCGATTTCGTAGAGGTAGAGCTGGTGCCACCCGTGCTGCTGCAGGCTGCGAGGGTCAGCGCGAGTGCGCCGGCGGCGACAACAGCGACGATGCTGTGTTTCTTCATGGTTGTACTCTTTCCTTTCGTGATCCCGGGGTTCCGGGCGATTATTGGGTGAAGAGAAGGGCGAAACGTGGAGGATTCGTTTAGATCGCCTGAGACTCTGATCGATTCGGCGGTCGCCAGCGCAAGATGGACCGCTCGAGCAGGGTGATCAGGTATTCCGCGAGAAGGGTGAAGACCGACGTGATGACCATGCAGGCGAACACCGTGTCTGGATCGAAGTTGCCCTGTGCCTGGCTGATGATCAGGCCGATGCCGTGCGTTGCGCCCAGGACCTCGGCAACGAGTGCGCCGATGATCGCGAAGCCAAAGGCCGTATGCAGACTCGCGATGATCCAGGTCATCGCAGACGGAATGGTGACGTGGCGAGCAACCTGCAGCGGCGACGCTCCCAGCACTCGCACGTTCGCGACCAGATTCTGATCTACCTCGCGCACGCCCTGAAAGGCATTGAAGAACACGACAAAGAACACGAGAACCGCCGCGAGCAGGACTTTCGGAAACACGCCGAGACCAAACGCCACGATGAAAATCGAGCCGAGCACGATTCGGGGGACCGAGTTAACGATCTTGATGTAAGGCCCAAAGACCGACGCCAAGTACCGATTGGAGCCGAGCAGGATGCCAGCGACCACACCGGCGCCGGTGCCGAGCAGGAAGCCGAGCAATGCCTCCTGCACGGTTACCCACAGGTTTTCCCAAATCGAGCCGAATGCGGTCCCCACGGTGAAGAGGTGCACCAGACTGTTCCAGATCCCCGTGGGCTGGCCGAAGAAGAACTTGTCTACCCAGCCAGCCGCGGTAAACCACTGCCATCCCCCGATTACGAACAACGCGACGAAGAACTGGCCGAGCCAGATCCACACCGTCCGGCGCACGCGCGCACGGTGCGCGGCCAGTTGTAGGTTCGTCGCCGGTGCCTGTGTGACAGTCCGCCGGAGCGCCGCCGCGGTCATGCTGCCACCGCCGCGGAGCGCTCGTAGGCACGGGTGACCTCGTCCTTCAGTGACTCCCAGATCTGGCCTTGAAGCTCCAAGAACCGCTGCTCGTGGCGAATGTGCTGCACATCGCCACGGGGTCGGGGCAGATCGATGTCGAAGATGTCCTTGACCGATCCGGGGCTACTGGTCATGATCACCACCCGGTCGGACAGGGCGACGGCCTCGTCGAGGTCGTGCGTGATGAAGAGCACCGACGGGCGAAGCTCCTCCCACAACTGCAGGAGCTCGGTCTGCATGATGGCTTTGGTCTGAACATCAAGCGCGCCAAACGGTTCATCCATCAGCAGGATGCGCGGATTGTTGATGAGCGCGGCCGCCATCGCGACGCGCTTCCGCATGCCGCCCGAGAGCTGGTGCGGGAAGCGGTCCTCGAAGCCGGCCAGGCCGACCCGGCGCAACCAGTCCTTCGCGAGCCTGGTGGCTTCGACCTTCGGCGTCCCCAGCAGAAGTGGGCCGATCATGACGTTGCCGAGAACGGACTTCCACGGGAACAGTGCATCCGCCTGGAACATGTAGCTGACACCGTTGGTGATTCCGTCGACGATGTGATTGCCCACGCTCACCGACCCGGAACTCGGCTGCTCTAAACCCGAGACCTGAGCCAGGGTGGTGGACTTGCCGCATCCGGTGGGGCCGACGATCGCGCAGAACTGACCCGGTTCGACCGTGAGCGTGACATCGTGTATCGCGGTGAAGACCTCACCCTTAGGAGTCAGGTACCGCTTGCTCAACCCGACGATGTTGATTCGTGCCGCGTCCTCGGCTCCGGGCTTCGCCACATGCGGGGGGCTGGTTTCAACCATTGTGAAGACCTCTCTGTCTTTCGATGCGTGGTGGTGACCCAGTATGTGGTGGCGCTTCGGGGCACGTCTCGCTTGTGCGCCATGCGCTTTTTGTGCACGTTGCTCGCCTTTTTGCGCATTGTGCTCAGGTGCGATTGGCGGGCCTAGCTGCGATAATCAGCGTGATGCGACGACGGATCAGAAAACTCTCCAGCCAGATCTTTCTGGCTCAGCTCGCGCTGCTGACCGTCCTGACGGTCGCCGGATTCGCGCTGATCGCCCAGAGCCTGCGTGCGCACCTCGATGACGACTACGAGGCCCGGGCGGCGGAAGTGGCACTGACCTTCGCGCAGATCCCGACGATCCGTTCGTGCATGGACGTCGGCGCGCCGAGCTGTGCGGCAGTCGAGCAAAGCCTGTCGCTGTCGACCGCCAAACGGGTTGGTGCGTCCTACATCGTTCTCATCGACATGAATCGGGTTCGCCACTCCCACCCGGATGCGAGCCTCATCGGGCAGAAGGTCAGTGAGCCGATTATCGCGCGCGATAGCAAGGTGCACCTGCGCACCGACAACGGATCAACGGGTCTCAACGCGAACGCCCGAGTCCCCCTTTATGGCACAAGCGGAGCGCTCGTTGGCGAGGTGTCCGTCGGAATCCGCGAAAGTTCGGTGTCGAGTGAAATTCTCGCCGAACTCCCGTCCTATGCGCTCTGGTTTGCCGTCGTCCTCGGGATCGGCGCGCTAGGATCGCTCGGACTTGCGAGCTTCCTCAAGCGCAAGACCTTCGGCCTCGAGCTTGACGAAATCGCACGTCTGCTCCAGGAGCGCGAGGCGACGCTGCACGGCATCCGCGAGGGCGTTATCGCGATCGACCCCGCAGGCAGAATCAGTGTCGTCAATGATGAAGCCCAGCGACTCCTGCGACTGCCAGGCAACGCTTCCGGCCATCGCCTCGAGGACGTCCTCGCTCCCGGCCCGCTGCGAGATGTCCTTGTCGGCACGACGGTCGTCACCGATGAGGTCGCGATTACCGACGACCACTGCCTTGTCATCAATCGGATGCCGGTTCTTCTCGGTGGCCGACCTCACGGCGCCGTTGTGACGCTCCGCGATCGAACCGACATCGAAGGTCTTACCCGAGAGCTCGACGGGGAGCGCAGCTTCACCGAATCCATGCGGGCTCAACAGCACGAATTCTCGAATCGCATGCACGCGATCGCCGGCCTGCTCGAACTCGGACGCCCCGCCGAGGTCCTCGAATACCTCAACGAGATCCGCGGAACCGGCGCCGATTTCGACCAGAGTCTTCGAGACCACATCGGGGCGCCACAGATCGTGGGACTCATGCTAGGCAAGGCGGCCGAAGCCAGCGAACACGGAATCGAACTCGCACTCGCGTCCGACACCGTGCTGGGAGAGATCCCGGACCGTGTCCAAGCGATCACAACCGTGCTCGGCAACCTGATCGACAACGCGTTCGACGCAATCGCCGGTTCGCAGACGCCCCGCCGGGTGGAGGTGAGCATTGTCGAATCCGCGCAGTCGGTCACGATCACTGTTAAAGACAGTGGGCCCGGGGTGCCGTCCACCGCGAGGTGGCAGATCTTCCAGAACGGGTACACGACGAAACATGGAACACTCGTGCGCCACAGTGGTTTAGGCCTGTCTCTCGTTCACCGTACCGTCACCAAACTCGGGGGAACGGTCTCCGTTTCCGATGGCCCTGGCGCAACCTTCACCGTGCTGCTGCCACGCGCTCGCGTCCTTCAGCGGGTCGAATCCGAATGACGACCACCGAAGAACTCTCAGTCCTGGTGGTCGACGACGATTACCGGGTTGCCGCTGTACACGTGGGCTTCGTGGAGCGAGTGCCAGGCTTCCGCATCGTGGGCCAAGCTCACACTGCGACCGAGGCTCTGAATCTATCGCGATCGCTCTCACCGGACCTCGTCCTGATGGACGTCTACCTGCCAGACGGAGACGGAATCGATGTCGTGCAAGCGCTGGTCGCGGAGCCAGATCCCCCTGGGATTATCGTCATCTCGGCAGCGAGCGACGTGGCGACCGTTCGACGTTCGGTTCAGTTGGGTGCCGTGCATTACCTCGTCAAACCATTCAGTTTTGCCTCCCTCGCGGAGCGGCTAACCGCATTTCGAAACGCTCAGGAGCACATCACAGAATGGCCAGAGGATGCGACGCAAGAAGACATCAACAAGATCTTTGACCTGCTCCGACCAACCCCATCCGCAAGCGTTCCGCCGGAGTTACTCAGACTCGCTCCGACACTAAAACTCGTCTACGACGCGCTTGCCGCAAGCGACGCGGGCCTGTCCGCCTCGGAAATAGCCGTCATCGTTGGCGTCAGCCGCGGAACCGCGCAGCGGTACCTCGCACGACTGGAACAGACCAATTCGATCAAACTCGAATTGAAGTATGGGCATGCCGGTCGCCCCGAACACCGATACCGCATCAAGCAGAACTAATACCGGAGCCACGACGAAAGAAGAAACGCGTGGTTTCGATAGATGTCTGCGAGACGACGGCGAGGGATGTCGGCGCTAGCGACGCCAGACGCCCAGTTCGCGCGACAGACCATCCGTCCGCGAGGCATCGGACCGACGTGAGACGGTGGTTTGTGGGCAGAAATCGGGCAAACGTGGGCGAACCGCCACTCACCGAGATAGAAACTGGTCGAGATTGGGTGCGAAAGACCCAGAAATGGATGCGACGTGACAAGTCGATCCCTCATAGTTACGGTGCCCCTGGAGGGACTCGAACCCCCAACCGTTTCCTTAGGACGGAA
>JAODMG010000235.1 GCA_025464895.1 Microbacteriaceae bacterium
TCGGCGGATGACTCGGCCGCCTCGAGCGCGATCGAGAGTCCGAGCGCTGCGCGCTTCTCCTTGGCATCGAGGACGCGGTTGCGGCTGGACAGTGCGAGGCCCTCCTGCTCGCGCACGATCTGCACGACCTCGACGGTGACCGGGAGGTTGAGGTCTGCGACCATGCGTTTGACCAGAAAGACCTGCTGGGCATCCTTCTGACCGAAGACCACGACGTCTGGCTGCGCGATATTGAGGAGTTTCGACACGACGGTGAGTACACCGTCGAAGTGTCCAGCACGCGTTCGGCCCTCGTAGAGCGACCCGACCTCTCCCGCGGTAACCCGTGTCTGGATCACACCGCTCGGATACATCTCCGCGACACTCGGCGCGAAGACCCAGTCGACGCCGAGCTGCTCGAGGTGGGCGATATCCGCTTCCAGGGTGCGCGGATAGCGGTCAAGATCCTCGGTCGGACCGAACTGCAGGGGATTGACGAAGATCGACACCACGACCAGGTCAGCGACCTCATGGGCACGCCGCACGAGGGCGAAGTGACCGTCGTGCAGGGCGCCCAGCGTCGGGACGAGGGCGATGTGCCTGCCCTCGGCACGGGCATCCGCCGTTCCCGATCGCAGCTCGGACACGGTTTCGGCTACGACAATGGGCACCACTCGATGCTAGTCGTCCGTCACGCCGGCCCGTCCACGGGTCCTCCGCCGGAGCGGCCTCCCCTTTCGTGATGTCAGTTGAGGGTGACGTCACTGCGAAGTGACATCACGAAAACGAGGAGGTGGTCCTGGAAGCGGAACGCGGGGGTCAGGGCGCGCGGCGCAGGGCGTTCTCGACCGAGGAACGCACGAGGGGTGCCAGCACCTGGCCGGGCGCCTCGATGCCGATCGACGCCAGCAGCGCCGTGGCCTGGTCGACGATCGCACTCGAGAAGCTCGTGGCCGTCGCGATCGCCTCGGCATAGGCGGCGCGATCGTCCTCGGCGACGATGATCGGCTCGCCCCCCATCTCGACGACGAGCGCCTGTCCGATGGGCTGCACCGGGGCGGGAGCGGTGACGGCGAAGTACGCGCCGACAAGCTGGCCGACGTCGATCGTGGTGCCAGTGAAGGACACGGCCGGATGGATTGCAAGCGGGATGGCCCCGGCTGCCACGGCCGGCGCGAGCACAGCGGTGCCGTATTCGGCCGCGGTGTGCAGCACGAGCTGCCCGGGTTGCCAGGCTCCCGTGGACGCGAGGCCAGCAACGAGTGCGGGCAATTCGCTCGCGGGCACGGCGAGGATCACGAGTTCGCTGCGCTCGACGAGCACCGGCACGTCGAGGATGGGTGCTCCGGGGAGCATGGCCTCCGCCCGCTCACGGCTGGACTCTGAGATCGCGGAGATGCCGACGATCGCGTGCCCCGCTCCGGCGAGCGCGGCCCCGAGCACCGGCCCGACCCGACCGGCACCGACGATGCCGATGCCGAGACGTCCGGAGCGTTCGCGCGGCGGCGTGCCGTCAGCGGGGAAGGTCATGCCGGTTCCTCGCCCGCACGCCAGCGGTGCGAGGTGTCGCTGTGGCCGGCCCGCACCGCGACCTGGGCGACCTCGCTGAAGAAGACGAGTGCGGCATCCTGGTCGATGGCGCCCAGTTCGGCGCGGATCGGGCCCGCGACCGTGTGCAGCTGCACGGCGGCGAGCCGCAGCAGGCGCAGCAGCGGACCCTGGCTCACGGCGACACTCTGCAGCCGTGGCTGTGGCACGATGATGAGCCGGCGCCAGACCGCACCCTTGCGGAGCACGAGCGACCCTGGCACGATCCGGAAACCGTTCCGCTTCCAGGAGAAGGGTCGAAGCCAGGCGGCTCGCTTCGGCGAATTGGTGAAGCCGTCGTCGCCCTTCGACACGAGTCCGCTCTCGATGAAGGCGACCGCCTCCGGTCCGATGAAGTCGGGCAGCATGAGCTCGAGCACCTTCGTGACATCCGCGTGGTTGCCGACGGGCAGGATCGTCGTGTTGGCCTGGTTCTCCGCGCCGCGGTTCGAGGTGCGGCTGGCCCGGTTCACCCGGATCTGCCACCAGCCGGCCGGGCGCCAGAGCAGCGGTTGGCTCACCTCTACGGAGTGGATGCGCCCGGGCGGAAGGGTCTCATTACTCGTCGACAGCAGACCGAACCCGACACGCACGCCGTCCGAGGTTCCTGCGATCGTGTACCTGAGCGACCTGGTGAAGCGCCGCACGTAGTAGCTGCCGAAGCCGATGATGCTCGGCAGCACGAAGATGAGGGCGTAGTACTCGCCCGTGGTCGAGATCCAGACGATGGCGCCGGCGATGAGCAGAAGGGCGAACACCGTGCTGCCGCTGAAGATGATCGACCCCACGAGCCTGCCCAGGTGGATGTTCACGACGGATTCCGGCGGCGCCTCTCTCGGATCCAGCTCGGGGGCGAGGAACTCGTCCACCCGCCGATCGAGCACGCCCTGGACGGGCGATGTGCCCGATGCCGCAGCCTCCCTGGCCCGGGTACCGGACGCACGGCGCAGGATTTCGCGACGCAGGTCATCCGTAGCACCGGATGCGAGGTAGGACAGCTGCACATTGGCGTCGTGGCCGGCCTGGCTGATCTCGAGTTTTGCGGCACCGAACAGGCGCGCGATGAAGGGTCGCACGACGTTGATGCCCTGGATGCGGTCGAGCCTCGCCTTGCGATTGGTGCGGAACAGGATGCCCGACCGCACTTCGACGACCTCGTCGGTGATAC
>JAODMG010000006.1 GCA_025464895.1 Microbacteriaceae bacterium
CGCCGCGAGTACGAAGCCGGCCGTGGAGTCCCGGTCATCGTCGCGGTCGAGCAGGACGCATCCGGGCAGGCCTGGGACCTCGCATGGTCGTACTCGAAGGGCATCGGCGGGCTTCGTGCCGGTGGCATCAAGACGACATTCACAGAAGAGACCGAGACCGACCTGTTCGGCGAGCAGTCTGTGCTCTGCGGCGGCGTATCGCAGCTCATCCAGTACGGTTTCGAGACGTTGACCGAGGCCGGCTACCAGCCGCAGATCGCCTACTTCGAGGTGCTTCACGAGCTCAAGCTCATCGTCGACCTCATCTGGGAGGGCGGGATCGCCAAGCAGCGCTGGTCGGTATCCGACACCGCTGAGTACGGCGACTATGTCTCCGGGCCTCGCGTCATCGACCCGAGCGTGAAGGAGAACATGCGCGCGGTCCTGAACGACATCCAGGACGGTACTTTCGCCAAGCGTTTCATCGCGGACCAGGATGCCGGAGCACCGGAGTTCCTCGCGCTCCGCAAGAAGGGCGAGCAGCACCCGATCGAGGAGACCGGTCGGGAGCTCCGCAAGCTCTTCGCCTGGAACAGCTCGGACGACGACTACGTGGACGGCGAAGTAGCCCGCTAGTCCGGTGCCGCGGCACCTCTGGGTGTCGCACGCTTTCGGACCTGTTGCCGCAGTCCTTGGCGGCGCAGGCGCACAACTTCGGAAATTCAGGAAAGGCGGGGCTTCGGCCCCGTCTTTCCGTCGTTTGAGGCGCCTCGAGCCCGCGAACTCCTGAATTTCCGTTTTGATGCGTGACGTCGCGCGACTCAGGGCGTGTGTCGAGTGGATGACGGTCTGGGCGGCCGGACGCGTGTGTCAGGCTGGTCGGATGACCGCGCAAGGCAGGGCGACCACTCGCGCGGTGTTCTGCACGGTTGCCATGGCGCTCGTCGTGTTGTACGTCGTGGTCGATGTCGTGCTCCAATTGCTTCCGCCGCACTACTCCGTGATGAGCGACGCCGAGAGCGACCTCGCCGTCGGCCCGTTCGGCTGGGCGATGCAGGTCAACTTCGCCGCGCGCGCCGTAATGAGCGGATGCGTCGTCGTCGCCGTTCTGCTCACCGGGCCGCCGTCCGGCCGCCGCACGGCAGGAGCGGTCTTGCTCGGCATCGCCGGGCTGTGCTCGGCGGCTCTCGTCTTCTTCGCCACCGACGTGAATCGCCCCGGCGAGTTCGGCATGCGGCCCCGCACCGCGATCGGCACGGTGCACGTCGTCTTCGCGACCACCGGCTTCATCACGGTGCTGGCCGCGCTCGTGCTTCTGACCCTGTGGCTGAGTGGGGCGCGGCGTTCGCGTCGCGCCGCGACCGTGTTTCTCGTGGTCGCATGTGCCGGGCTTCTGTTCCTGGCCTCGAGTCTCATCCTCGCGCCGCACGTGGTCGGCCTCGCGGAGCGAAGCTGCATCGCCGGAATCCTCGGTTGGGCGTTCGCGGCTGCGGCAAGCCTGCGCGGGCAGCGCAAACGCGGCACCGTGAGTCGTTTCTCACGACGGGATAGGGTTTTGACATGAGCGACGATCGGGATGACGAGGGCCTGAGCTGGGACGGTGGCAGCGATCCGACGCACATCGACACCAACAAGGTCAACGCAGGAGCGCTCGCGGATGACGCCCCAGAGTTCGCAGGGACCAGTTCGGCCATGCTCGTCCTCTATGGCGTTTTCGGCGGCATCTACCTCCTGTTCACGGTCGCCTGGCTGATCACCGCGCTTCGCACCACGATTGCAACGGGATCGCCGCTGGACGACATCATGACCAGGGCAAGTTCGATCCTGGCTGTCGCCGCCGCCCCGGCCTGGTTCATCGCGAGTATCGCGCTGCCCGCGGGGCGTCCCAACTGGCTGCGAGTCGTCGCACTCGTCGTCGGCATTGTCGTCCTGCTTCCGTGGGGCCTCGTCACCGGGAGCCTGTCATGACCTCCGAGACCGCGACAACCGGACCGACGCCGGCCGGCCGGGCGGCGTGGCCGGTGTGGGCGATCGCCATCCTCTTTGCCGTCCTGTACAGCTACGCGCTCTGGGTCGGGATCGGAAATGCGGTCGGCGTTCCCCAGACATCCGCCGCCATGTTCAACCTCGGTATCAGTCCGATCGGTTGGGTGGTGCTGATCCTCGGGATCGTCGCGTCGCCGGCATTCTTCGTCGCGGCACTGCTGCTCGGCAGGGGCAGGCGGCTCTATGTTCGTGCCCTCATCTATTTCACCGGGCTCTGCGCGGTCAGCGCGGTGATGAGCTCCCTCATAGTCGCCCCGCATTTCATCAACATCCTCAGCTGAGCTCCAGCGGAGGCACGAAGCGCCGGGGCAGCGGATGGCGCGCGTGACGATGTGGGTTCGCCCGGCCCCAGCAAGTAAAGTGTCAATGACCGCGCCCCGATGACAGTGGCGTTCGCGCCCCCGCCCCTAGTCAAAGGAATCGTTTCGTGCCAAAACCGATCGTGCTGATCGCAGAAGAACTTTCACCAGCCACCGTCGATGCACTCGGACCGGACTTCGACGTTCGGTCTGTCGACGGCACGGATCGTCCCGCGCTTCTCGCGGCCCTCGCGGATGCCGCAGCCATCCTGGTCCGCTCGGCGACCAGGGTCGACGCGGAGGCCATCGCCGCCGCGCCGTCGCTCAAGGTCATCGCCCGTGCCGGTGTCGGCCTCGACAACGTCGACATCAAGTCGGCGACCACCGCCGGTGTGATGGTCGTGAACGCACCGACCTCCAACATCATCTCCGCTGCCGAGCTCACGATCGGCCACATCCTCAGCCTCGCCCGTCACATTCCGGCTGGACATTCGTCCCTGTCGGGTGGGCAGTGGAAGCGCTCGAAGTACACCGGGGTCGAGCTCTTCGAGAAGACCATCGGCATCATCGGCCTCGGTCGCATCGGCGCGCTCATCACCGCCAGGATGCAGGCATTCGGCACCAACGTCATCGCCTACGACCCGTATGTCACGAGCGCGCGCGCGCAGCAGCTCGGCGTCACGCTGGTTCCCCTCGATGAACTGCTGGCCACGAGCGACTTCGTCACCATCCACATGCCGAAGACGCCGGAGACGACCGGGATGATCAGTGACGGGCAGTTGGCGCTGATGAAGCCGACCTCGTTCATTGTTAATGTGGCCCGCGGCGGCCTCATCGACGAAGAGGCACTGCACCGCGCCCTCGTGTCGAAGACGATCGCTGGTGCGGGACTCGACGTGTTCGTCAGCGAGCCGCCGACCGATTCACCGTTGCTCGCGCTCGACAACGTTGTCGTCACGCCCCACCTCGGCGCGTCGACGGACGAGGCCCAGGAGAAGGCCGGTGTGTCGGTCGCGAGGTCGGTTCGACTCGCGCTTTCCGGCGAGCTGGTGCCGGATGCCGTGAACGTCGCCGGGGGAGTCATCGACCCGACGGTGCGGCCCGGCATCCCGCTCATGGAGAAGCTCGGCCAGATCTTCAGCGGCCTCGCCCACAACAGCCCGGTCACCAACGTCGATGTGGAGGTGCGTGGCGAGATCGTCGAGTTCGACGTCAGCGTGCTCAAGCTGGCAGCACTCAAGGGCATCTTCACCAACATCGTCAGCGAGACGGTGTCGTACGTGAACGCGCCGCTCCTAGCGGAACAGCGCGGTCTGCCGATTCGCCTGATGACCGATCCGATCAGCGACGAATACCGCAACCTGCTGACCATTCGTGGCGGACTGAGCGACGGAAGCCAAATCTCGGTCTCTGGCACACTCACCGGCACGAAGCAGACCGAGAAGGTCGTCGAGATCAACGGTTACGACGTCGAGGTTCCGATAGCGGATCACCTGATCGTCCTGATCTACACCGATCGCCCTGGCATCGTCGCTATCTACGGCAAGGAATTCGGTGACGCCGGCATCAACATCGCCGGCATGCAGATCAGCCGCCGAGAGGCCGGTGGGCAGGCGCTCAGCGTACTGACGGTGGATTCGCCGGTTCCGGAGGGGTTGCTGGAGAAGGTCCGCGTCGCGATCGACGCAGACTTGCTTCGCGAGATCGACATTACGGAGTAACTTCTTTTCGGCTGGTGTCGATTTCGCGAACACTCGTTCGTCGTGTTGACACAACACGGGATCATCGCGTCCCCCGAACCAAGGAGTGCTCATGTCAGATCAGTACCTCGTTCTCATCGTCGAAGACGAATGGGATTCGGCCACGGTGACCGAGGCGCAACACGCCGAGGCGCAGCGGCAGCACGGAGCTTTCGCGGCGGCGGTGGCCGCGGCCGGTGCGAAGATCCTGGGCGGTGAAGCCTTGCAGGGCGAGAATGTCGGATTCAGCGTGACACCGGCGCAGAACGGCAAGCCCGCCGTGTACACCAACGGTCCGCTCACCGAGACGACCGAAGTCGTGAGCGGGTACTACCTGATCGAGACCGACACGCTCGACCAGGCCAGGGAGCTCGCGGCACTCTGTCCGACGCACGGTCATATCGAGGTCCGCCCCGTCTGGGACATGTCCGTGTGACGTCGCACCGCAATGGTGCCTCTGTGATGTCGCAGGACGGCGACAATGTGATGCCTCGCGCCGACAATGGACTGATGGTCTCCGACTTTTCCGCTTCGTTCGCCGAGGAGTGGCCGCGCGTTGTCGGGGCGACCCTTCGCGCATTCGGAAGCATCGACCTCGCAGAGGAGTCCGCGCAGGAGGCATTCGTGCGGGCGGCCGAACGGATCGCCGCGGGTGAACGGATCGACAATGTCGGAGCCTGGGCGACCACGGTGGCCCGCCGGATCGCCATCGACTCACTGCGGCACGATGCAGTCGTCCGGTCAACGCTCCCCGCACTCGCGGATGAGCGTGGGGCCGCCGAGCGGATCAATGACGAGGACCGGCGGGAGCAGGAGGACCGGCAGGCGGATGTCGCGGCAGGCACCAACGACCCGGACACCGACGACCGGCTCGGCCTGATCTTCATCGCCTGCGATCCGGTGCTGTCCGCGGAGCAGCAGATCGCACTCGCACTGCGAATCGTCTGCGGCGTGCCGACGGCCGACATCGCCGACTTCTTCGGCGCGCAGGAGGCGACGGTGGCCGCGCGGCTGACCAGGGCCAGGAAGGCGATTTCGCATTCTGGGCGCGAATTTCGCTGGCCAGACCGGGCCGATCGCGAACGACGCCGCGACCAGGTGCTGACGACGATCTACGGGGTCTACACCCTCGGTCACACCGCTCCAGCCGGGAGTGACCTCATTGACGCACGGCTCGCCGGGCTTGCGCAAACGCTCGCGCGAGCGGTCGCATCCGAGTACCCGGATGACACCGAGATCCTCGGGCTGCTCGCACTGATCGTGCTTCACGAGGGGAGGAGCCCGGCACGCACGACCCCGGACGGAATGCCGCTGAGCCTCGCAGAGGTCGATCGCTCGGCCTGGGGGAAGCGTCGGATCATGGAGGGGCTGGACCTTGCGGCTCGCGCCCTGCCGGGAGGCGGCCGTTTTGCCCTGCAGGCGGGGATCGCCGGCCTGCACAGCTCGGCGCCACGCTGGCAGGACACCGACTGGGCCGCCATTGCGACCCTGTATCACGGCCTCAAACGCGTCTGGCCGGCCCCGGTGGTGATGCTCGGAAGCATCGTCGCCGAGAGTCATCGTGGCCCGTCGCAACTGGAGAGGGCAGCGGATGAACTCTCCCGGCTTCGCGATGGAGCCCTTCCGGAATTCCGCAGGAGGGTGAGTGCCGCGCTCGCCGACGTGGAAGAGAGGCGAGGCAGACCGGAGGACGCACGCGCTGCGCTCGCCGACGCGATGGACGGCGAACGCAACGCGGCGTTGCTCCGCTATTACGAGCGGGCAGCGACGCGCCTCCCCTGACCCGAACAGTTGAGGCGCGCCGGCTGGTGAGAGCTGCGGCTACTCCAGCGCAGCGCTTCTCAAAGCTGGTCGCTCTTGGTCTCGTTCTCGACGACCCGCTCGTTGCTGGCAGGATCTACAGCCGACCGTGTGGTGACGAGCGACGAGCGCCGTCTGAGCACGAGCACCAGCGAGACGAGGAATACCACGACGCCGGCTCCCATGAGCAAGTAGCCCACCAGGTCGAGATTGACCCAACTGACGCTCACGTTGATCGCAAAGGTCAGGATGGCGCCAACAACAAACAGAAAGATTCCGCTTCCGATACCCATTTTTCCGTGTCCTTTCACTTGTCTTGCCGACACATCGAACGAGGCCATCAATATTGAGACATTGTTGGCGTCACCTATCAGGCTACCAGCGAGGCCCTCGAACGGGGGGTCACGGTGACTCTCGTGGCGTCACGGTTCGGCCGCGAACCCTCGGAAGGTTGGGGAGGACGGGGTGACGGAGGTTGCCTGCTACACGGGCCGGTACGCTGGCAATACACACCGTTTCACCGCTGGAGGACCACCATGTCGCGTACGCCGTCGCGCACCATCAACCTTGCCGTTATAGCGGGTGACGGGATCGGTCCCGAGGTCATCGCCGAGGCGGTGAAGGTGCTGCTCGCGGCGGTTCCGGATGATGTCGCGGTCGAGACGACCCACTATCCGTTCGGTGCCGGGCACTATCTCTCGACCGGCGACATCCTCTCCGAAATCGACCTCGAAGCGCTGCAGGGACACGACGCGATCCTGCTCGGTGCGGTCGGAGGGGATCCGCGCGACGCGCGCCTGGCCGGCGGGATCATCGAACGCGGCCTGCTGCTGAAGCTCCGCTTCGCGTTCGACCACTACGTGAATCTGCGGCCGACGCAGATCTTCCCATCAGTGACGTCGCCGCTCAGCAACCCGGGAGAGGTGGACTTCGTCGTGGTGCGGGAAGGCACCGAGGGGCCGTACGTCGGCAACGGTGGGGGCATCCGGGTCGGAACGCCGCAGGAGATCGCCAACGAGGTGTCGATCAACACCGCTTTCGGGGTCGAACGAGTCGTGCGCTTCGCCTTCGAGACCGCACAGGGCCGGCCGGCGAAAAAGCTGACATTGGTGCACAAGACCAACGTGCTCGTCTACGCCGGCTCGCTGTGGCAGCGCACGGTCAGTGCACTGGCCACGGAATATCCGGAGGTCGAGGTCGATTACCTGCACGTCGATGCCGCGACTATCTTCATGGTCACGAATCCGAGTAGATTCGACGTTATCGTCACGGACAACCTCTTTGGCGACATCCTCACCGATCTTGCCGCCGCGATCAGCGGAGGAATAGGACTGGCAGCCTCGGGCAACATCAACCCCGACGGAGCCTTCCCCAGCATGTTCGAGCCGGTTCACGGTTCCGCTCCAGACATTGCGGGTCGACAGATTGCCGATCCAACGGCGGCGATTCTCTCGGTCGCGCTCCTGCTCGCCCACCTTGGGCTTGCGGATGCCGCGGCCGCGGTGACCGCAGCCGTAACAGCCGACCTCGCTGCTCGGGCCGGTACCGCGTCAGCGCGCTCGACCGCCCAGATCGGCGACGCTATCGCTAGCAGGCTCGTTCAGGCGCAGAATTAGACAAGTTTTCGACAAAGGACTCATCGTGACCACAATGACCAACCTGCTCGCTCCGACTCCGCTCACCTTCCAGGTGACCAAGAATGTCGAAGGCCGTTCCGCGCTGGAGCGGGCCGAGATTCTCGCGAACCCCGGTTTCGGCAAGCACTTCACCGACCACATGGTCGACATCTGCTGGTCGGAGCGGGGCGGATGGCACCGGGCCCGCGTGCAGCCGTATGGTCCGATCGCCCTCGACCCGGCCGCGGCGGTGCTGCACTACGCGCAGGAGATCTTCGAGGGACTGAAGGCCTACCGTCACAGCGACGGCTCGATCTGGACCTTCCGCCCAGAGGCGAACGCGGCCAGGATGCAACGCTCCGCGAAGCGACTCGCGCTTCCGGAGTTGCCGAGCGAGGTCTTCATCGAATCGCTCAAGCAGCTCATCGCGGTCGATGGAGACTGGACCCCGGATGCTGACGAGACGAGCCTGTACCTGCGGCCGTTCATGTTCGCGAAGGAGGCGTTCCTCGGTGTTCGCCCTGCGGCCAAGGTCAACTACTACGTGATCGCGAGCCCGGCTGGTGCGTACTTCTCCGGGGGTGTCGCGCCGGTGTCTATCTGGCTCTCTACCGACTATGCCCGTGCGGGCAAAGGAGGGACCGGCGCGGCGAAGACCGGCGGAAACTACGCGTCGTCCCTCGTCGCCCAGGCGGAAGCGCAGGAGCACGGCTGTGCCCAGGTGCTGTTCCTCGACTCGAGCGAGGGACGATACATCGAGGAGCTCGGCGGAATGAACGTCGTGCTCGTTCATAAGGACGGCACGCTCGTTACTCCGGAATCTGACAGCATCCTCGAAGGAATTACACGGGATTCGATTCTGCAGCTCGCAGAGGATCGCGGCCACAAGGTGGAGCGCCGCCGGGTCAGCATCGACGAGTGGAAGGACGGAGCGGCATCCGGCGACATCACCGAGGTATTCGCCTGCGGAACGGCCGCAGTCGTCACCCCGATCGCCCAGCTGAAGGCCGCCGACTTCACCATCGGGTCAGCCGACGCCGCACCGGGGGAGCTCACCATGTCGCTGCGGAAGGAGCTCACCGACATCCAGTACGGTCGCTCGGAGGACCGCCACGGTTGGATGACGCGGCTGGACGCCTAGCCGTGCGGATCGGCGTCTACGCAGAGGGTACGGTTTAACCCGTGAAGATCGCACGTTTCAGCAGCAACGACAGTGACCCCCGCTACGGAATCGTGGATGACGACGAACTGGTCGTGCTGTCCGGCGACCCGATGTTCAGCGGTTTCGGCACGACGGGAGAGCGGGTTCCCCTTTCCGCCGCAAAACTGCTCGCCCCGGTCATCCCGCGCTCCAAGGTGGTCTGCGTCGGGCTGAATTACGCCGAGCACAAGGCGGACATGGACGGGAGTATCGCGAGTCCGACGTCTCCGCTCATGTTCCTGAAGCCGAACACCGCAGTGATCGGGCCCGGCGAGTACATCCAGCTCCCGCCGGTCGAGGGGCGGATCGTGCACGAGGGCGAAGTGGCGATGGTGGTCGGCAGGATTGCGAAGCAGGTGAAGGCGGAGAATTACGCGGACTACGTCTTCGGCTACACGATCGCGAACGACGTCTCAGCCCGCGAACAGATGTTCGCCGACGGGCAGTGGGCGCGCGCGAAAGGGTATGACACGTTCTGCCCGCTCGGACCGTGGATCGAGACCGAGATCGACCCGACTTCCCTGGAAATCCAGACCTTCGTCGACGGCGAACCCCGCCGCCACGGCAACACAAAAGACATGCTGCACTCCTTCGCCGAGATCTTCGAGTACGCGTCGGATGTCTGGACACTCCTGCCTGGCGACGTCATCATCACCGGAACTCCTGCCGGGCTCGGTGGCTTCGTCGCCGGCCAGACGGTCGACATCACGGTGGAGGGGATAGGCACCCTCAGCAACCCGGCCAGGAACCGGGATTAGTGCGGCCGCAACGCGGCGCATTTCCCGATCGAATGGAACGTCGGGGCAGTTGCGCGTGAATGTCAGAAAATCGAACGCCGTCTGGGGTGTCCTCTTCGCTGCCGTCGGGGCGGCGGCGGGCTACGGCGTCCACCTCCTGTTGCCGGGACTTCCCTGGCTGACCGCCTCGCTCATCCTGGGCGTGCTGGTCGGCAGCATCCCGCAACTGCGTCCGAGCCTCGACGGGCTGTTCAAGCCGGGGTTGGCCATCGCCGCTCGCCGCCTACTGCGGTTGGGCATCGTCGTGCTCGGCCTACAGCTCAGCCTCGGGGATATCGCAGCGCTCGGCTGGCTGGCCATCGTGCTCATCGTTGCGTTGGTCGTCGTGAGCTTCTTCATCACCTGGCTCATCGGTCGGCTCTTCCGGCTGGAGGGCGACCAGGCAGTGCTGATGGCCGCCGGCTTCTCCATCTGCGGCGTCTCGGCCGTCGGCGCGATGTCCGCCGCGCGGGGGTCGGACGACAAGGACACCGGCACACCGATCACCCTGGTGACCTTGTACGGAACGCTGGCGATCGTGGTCCTGCCATTTCTGGCGGGCCTCCTCGGACTGACAACTCAGCAGTTCGGCCACTGGGTCGGAGCGAGCGTGCACGACGTCGGCCAGGTGGTGGCGACGGCGCAGACCGCCGGTGCCGCCGCACTCGCCGTGGCCGTGGTGGTGAAGCTGACCCGCGTGCTGATGCTCGCGCCGATGGTCGCCATCGCGTCGATCCAGACCCGTCGCCGCGCGAGCGCCGATGCCGAGAGCACGACAAAGTTTCCGCCGATCGTTCCCCTGTTCATCGTCGGGTTCATCGTCGCCGTCCTGGTCCGGTCGTTCGTGCCGCTGCCGGTCGAGATCGTGTCGTTCGCCAACGTTCTGCAGTCCGCGCTCCTCGCCGCCGCGTTGTTCGGCATCGGCGCATCGTTGCGCCTCGAACGCCTGGTGCGCACGGGCGCAAGGTCGCTCGCGGTCGGTCTCATCTCCTGGATCGTGATCCTGGCCCTTGCGCTCGTGGTCGTCTACGTCTCCTGAGGCGTCGTCGTCCTGACGCGTCGTCTTCCTGACGCGTCCAGGCACATCCCCGGGGCCGGGCCACACCGTAGAATTGCGAGCAATGTCTGCCTCATTCACCACAGCATCCGGTTCCGACGTGCGCGTCCGCTTCTGCCCGTCGCCGACCGGAACCCCCCACGTCGGCCTCATCCGCACCGCGCTGTTCAACTGGGCCTACGCCAGGCACACCGGTGGCACGATGGTCTTCAGGATCGAAGACACGGATGCCGCCCGCGACAGCGAGGAGAGCTATCTGCAGCTTCTCGAGGCGCTCCGCTGGCTCGGCCTCGACTGGGACGAGGGCATCGAGATCGGCGGCCCGAACGCACCGTACCGCCAGTCCGAGCGCGGCGAAATCTATCTCGACATCGTCGAGCGCCTGAAGAACGCGGGATTCCTGTACGAGAGTTTCGTCACGCCAGACGAGATGGAAGCGCGGAACATCGCGAACGGGCGCGATCCGAAGCAGGGTTACGACAATTTCGAACGCACCATCACCGACGAGCAGCGAGCGGCGTTCCGGGCCGAGGGACGGCAGCCGGCGCTTCGGTTGAAGGTGCCGGACACCGACCTGTCCTTCGACGACCTGGTTCGCGGCGAGATCACCTTCCCGGCCGGCAGCTTCGTCGACTTCGTGGTCGTGCGCCCGAACGGCATCCCGCTCTACACCTTCGTGAACCCGGTGGATGATGCGCTCATGGGCATCACCCACGTGCTGCGCGGCGAGGACCTCCTCTCCTCCACCCCCCGCCAGATCGCCCTGTATCACGCGCTCATCGAGATCGGCGTTGCCAGCTTCATCCCGCTGTTCGGACACCTGCCCTATGTGATGGGCGAAGGCAACAAGAAGCTGTCCAAGCGCGACCCCGAGTCGAACCTGTTCCTTCACCGCGACCGCGGTTTCATCCCGGAGGGGCTGGTCAACTACCTGGCCCTGCTGGGTTGGTCCCTCACCCATGACCGCGACGTCTTCTCGCTCGACGAGATGATCGCCGCGTTCGACGTTGCCGACGTGAACCCGAACCCGGCCCGCTTCGACCAGCGCAAGGCGGAGTCGATCAACGGCGACCACATCCGCCTGTTGGCGCGGGAGGACTTCGAGGAGCGTCTCGTTCCGTACCTGTCCGACCACCTGTCGACGCCGCCGACGCCGTTGCAGCGCGCGATCCTGCGCGAGGCCGGACCGCTGGTCCAGGAACGGATGCAGCTGCTCGGCGAGGCGCCTGCGCTGCTCGGCTTCCTGTTCACCCCGGATGACGAGATCGAGTTCGACGCCGACGCGCTCCCAGGACCGGATGGCGCGATGGTTCTCGATGCCGCGATCGGCACCCTCGAGCAGCTCAACGACTGGTCACACGCCGAACTCGAGCGGGTGCTGCGCGAGGCCCTCGTGGACGGCGCGGGACTGAAGCCGCGTGTCGCCTTCGGCCCGCTGCGCACCGCGATCAGCGGCAAGCGGATCAGCCCGCCGCTGTTCGAGTCGATGGAGATCCTCGGCAAGGAGTCGACGATCGCGCGTCTTGAGAGGTTGCGGGCCCGGTTGTGACGGATGCGCCGGTGCAGCGGCCATCCTCGATCGAGCCTGCCGCGGCGACGGAACTTGCCGAGGCATCTGGGCCCCCCGCGGCGTACGACGTCGTGATCGTCGGGGCGGGGCCGGCCGGCCTGTCCGCCGCCCTGAACCTCGCGAGGGCCCGTCGTCGCGTCCTCGTCCTCGACGGCAATCGGCCGCGCAATGCGGCGACGCTGGTGTCCCACGGGTTCATGACCCGCGACGGGATACCGCCGCACGAGTTGCGCCGGCTCGCGAGGGAGGAGCTTGCCGCCTATCCGGAGGTCGAGTTCCAGCTCGCGACCGTCACCGCGATCGACCGCGCAGACCCCGGCTTCGCTATCGAGGCCCGCGGAGTGAACGCATCGCCGGACCGGACCGTCACCGCCGCGGTCGTCCTGATCGCGAGCGGACTCAGGGAGACGCTGCCGGCGGTGCCGAGCATCCGATCCTTCTATGGGATGGGCCTGTTCAGCTGTATCGAGTGCGACGGCTACGAGCACAGCGACAGGCCTCTCGCGCTGATCGGGGAGACCAGCGACCTGGCATCCAGGGCGCTGCTGATCGCCCAGTGGAGCCACAACCTCGTCGTGTTCACCAACGGCGTCGCTCGAATCGGTGATGCGCAAGAGGCGCTGCTCGCGTCCAGGGGTGTCAGGGTGGAGAGACGGGTCATCGCCGATGTAGTGGGGGAGCGCGGGGTTGTCTCCGGCGTGCTCCTTGCCGACGGCGAGACGATCGCGGTCGATGGCGGGTTCGTGCGGCCGCGGTGGGATGCGGCGCTCGACTACGTGGGGTCCCTCGGCCTGGACATCGACGGGTGGGGTTTGTTGGAGACGGATGCCGAGGGCCGGACGAGTGAGGCCGGCGTCTATGCCGCGGGAGATTCCACGGCGCCTGGACCCCAGCAGCTCATCGTCGCGGCCGGAGCCGGCGCACGCACGGCCGCCGCAATCAACCGGGACCTGATCGGGATTCCGCGGGGTTGAGCGGCTGCTCGACCAGTGTGGCTGGCTGGGTGCGGCCGGCAAGCGAGTCCGGCTAGTGCGGCCGTGAGCGCAGGTGTTCGCGGGTCAGCTCCTCCATCTCCTCGTCGCTGAGGTCATCGAGCTGGCGCGCCTCCTTGCGGTCGATGCGGGACCAACGGATGAAGAGCAGGATCAGCACGGGGACGTCGGCGACCTCGGCGATGAACCACAGCAGGTCGCCGGAGAGATGCTGGTCGTGGTAGCTGCTCGGGAACCAGGACGGGAGCTGGCCGAGGATCGGCCCAACCCCGTCCATGATGTGGTTGTTCAGCCGCAGCACGATGCCGGGGATGGCGTCGATCACAAGTTCGATGAACACCAGCATGAACTCGACTGTGATGAAGAAGCTGGTGCGCTGGGTGGTCTGTTCGATGATCGGAAGCACCATCAGCAACCCGACGATCGGAACGATGACCGTGATCGCGAGCTGCGCCGGCTGGCTCTCGCGCAGGCTTCCGGCGAGCGGCGTGAGGAATACCGTGAACGCCCCGAGGGCGAGCAGTGGGGCGAAGACACCGTTTCCGAACAGGCGAATCGGCCACGAGCCGAGCACTGCATCCAGCACCTCGAGGCGTTGGCCGCCCAGTACTGTTCGCGCGAGCGTGACCGGCTTGCCCAGGCTGATCAGACCGGGAACCGCGAACAGCAGGAGCGCGATCCTGGTGGTGAACGCCCAGCGAAGGTCGGTGCTGTAGACGCCCAGAAAACCGAAAGTGACGACAGCGAAACTGCCGAGGCCGAGGAGGTAGAACCCGAGTGCCGGCAGGAGCGGCCACCGTTCGCCCCGGCGTTTCAGGGCGCGAATTCCGAGGGCGTAAAGCACACCGGAGCCGATGATCATCACCGCTGCTACCGGATCGAAGTGCCAGGTGTCGAGGTAGGCCAGAAAGGGTGGCGTGATGGGCTCCGTTCACGAGTGTTCGCCCTGAATTCTCCCATTTTTGTCTGGCAGGGCGCGCACCGCCCGGCCATTTTGCCGACCATTGCGCGGTAGGTTAGAGTTGCTAGTCGGCCCGGCTTCGGTCAGGCGCGGTGGGGTATGGTGTAATTGGCAACACGGAAGATTCTGATTCTTTTGTTCTTGGTTCGAGTCCAGGTACCCCAGCAGTAGAGGCCCGGTTTTCCGGGCCTTTTTCGTTTCCTCTCGGCGATGAAACCTACGGCAACATCGTGAAGTGCAGATGGACAACTCCTGCAGCATGGTCAACGCAGAACATGACGTGCACCGTCTACTAGTGACTAGATAAATACAGCTCGGGTTGAGGGGGGAGACTTCAGGGCCGATAGTCTTTCTGCGATTTCAACGGATCCTTCAGATACGGGGGAGCGCTCAATCGACTGCCATCCTCGGCCGAGCTGGACGCCCTCAACACCGCTGCCAGCGCTCGAAGGAAAATCGACGCCACGGAACGCGTTACGCGCCAAACCTTGTGCCATGTCATAGAGGAAATCTTCGTCGCGGTTCCAAACGTCGAGCTGAGGGATTCAGCGGAATGGATTGTCGATTGATTAGATTGTATCCGACTATTCCTCAGTCGAAGCAGGGACTTGATCTCAGCTTCGCATAGACGGGGCCTCTTTGTTGAGCGCAAGAAACAGCTCGACAAGAGCGAGGTGCGAGAAGGCTTGGGGGAAGTTCCCAACTTGACGGTGAAGCTTCGGATCGTATTCCTCCGCCAGGAGGCCGACGTCGTTCGCGAGGCCGACCAGCCTGGTGAGCACGGCGAGCGCTTCTTCCCGCCGCCCCTGCAGGGCGTAGACCTCGCCCAACCAGGCCGTACAGGCCAGGAACGCGCCCTCATCGCTCTGGGGCAGACCCTCGACCGAGGCGTCGGGCCGGTAGCGCAACAGCAGGCCGCCATCCACCATCAATTCGCGCTCGATGGCGGCGACGGTGCCGACGATTCGCGGGTCGTTCGGGGGCAGGAAACCCGTGAGCGGAAGGAGGAGCAGACTCGCATCCACCGCGCGGGAGCCATAGGACTGCACGAAGCTGCCCAGATCCGAATCGAAGCCCTTGGCACAGATCTCGGCAAACACCTCGTTCCGTATGTCCCGCCAGTGGTCCACGGGACCGGGCCGTCCCAGCTCTTCCACGAAGCGCACGGCGCGGTCGAAGGCGACCCAGACCATGAGCTTGGAATGGACGAAGTGCCGGCGAGGTCCGCGCACCTCCCAGATCCCCTCATCAGGCTGGCGCCAGACCTCTTCGAGATGGTCCAGTAATGGGTCCGCGATGATCCACGCCCTGGGCGAGAAGGCCAGGCCCATGTGTTGGGCGGTCAGGAAGGCGTCCATCATCTCCCCGAGGACATCGAGTTGCAGCTGATCTCCGGCGGTGTTCCCGATCCGCACCGGTGCCGAGCCCTCATAGCCGGGTAGCCAGGGAAGGGTCGTCTCCGGCAGCCGGTGCTCCCCGGCCGGGCCGTAGAGGGCCTGCAACTCCGTGGGACTTCCCGCGAATGCCCTCAGCGCCCAGAGTCGCCAGGCCTCGGCCTCTCCAAGCAGGCCCGCGCTGATCATCGCGCGAAGTGTCAAGGCGCCGTCGCGGAGCCAGCAGAACCGATAGTCCCAATTTCGCTCTCCGCCGATCGTCTCGGGAAGCGAGGTGGTGGCCGCGGCGGCGATGCCGCCGGTGGGTGAATAGGTCAGCGCCTTCAGCGTCAGCAGCGATCGACGCACAATCTCGCCGTGCGGCTGGTCGGCATCGATCCGGGTGCCGGAGAGCCAGTCGCGCCAGTACTCATCGGTGGCGGCGATCACCGACTCCACGTCCACAGCGCCGCCGGCCGGCAGGTGGGATGGCGTCCAGACGAAATCGAACGGAACCCGCGCCCCCTCAGCCACCTCGAATGAGGCCGTGGTGCGCGTGCCAGCGGCCTGGAGTTCGACCGGCGTGCGCAGCGCAACCTGGTCCGGCCCCGATAGGGCGAGGAGCGTGCCATCCGGCTCGAGGTGCACCCATGGGACCCGTGCCCCGTAATCGAAGCGCAACGTCAGGTCCATACTCATTGCCACCCTGCCACGGCGCCCGACGACAACACGCACGATACCGATCCGGTCGCCCAGCCACGGCATGCAGTCGATGACCGTGACCATCCCCTCCGCGGTCTCGAAGTCGGTCTCCAGGACCAGGGAACCGGGCCGGTAGCGGCGAACCGCCCGCAGGATCTCGCCGACCGGCGCAATCTGCCATCGGCCGTGCTCCGGCGTGCCGAGCAGCGCGGCGAAACACGCGGGGCTGTCGAAGCGCGGCACGCACAACCAGTCGATCGAGCCGTCTCGGCCGACCAGTGCAGCCGTCTTGCCGTCACCGATCAGTGCATAGTCCTCGATGTGGAGTGGCATGGCACGGTGCCTCCTCTCAAAGAGGCAGCCGCCGGGGCAAATACTGGCCTGACCCCTGCTCGGACAGCCCCCGTTCGTGCCCAAGTCTACCGCGGCGACCGCCCATGACAACGGGGCCGATCGTCCACGTCCACCATCACGTTGGCTCCAGCGCTGCCCGGTGCGCCCGATGAAAACTCGATCCGAATCGGCAGATGCATATATGTACGTGGCAACGGCCATCGCCGTTGGGTTGTGGCTTGCGCGCGTTGCGGCTTGAATGAGGCGACGTGAGGCGCGAGTCAGGAGGCGAACCCCGATGGGAAAGCTTGTGGTCGTTGAGAACCTTTCGCTCGACGGCGTGATGCAGTCGCCGGGGCGACCGGATGAGGACACTCGCGGCGGATTCGATCGCGGGGGATGGGCATCGGCCCTGCTTGCCGACGACCCGCAGGCGGCGATGGCGCCCATGGAGGACCAGGGAGCGACGGCCGCCATGCTCTTCGGGCGGCGCACCTACCTCGACCTGGTCGGTTTCTGGCTCTCCAACCCTGAGCCCAACCCGTTCACTGAGATCCTCAGAAACACGCCGAAGTACGTAGTCTCGAGCACGCTCGAGGAACCGCTGCCGCACCCCAGCTCGACGCGGATCTCGCTTGGCGACGTCGCCTCGACGAAGGATGCCGTGGCCGGCGACATCGTCGTGCTCGGAAGCGGTGAGCTCGTGCGTGCGCTCGCGGCCGCGAAGCTCGTAGACGAGTACATCCTCACGATCCTCCCGGTCGTTCTCGGCTCGGGCACCCGGCTGTTCGCGGAGACGCCCGCGGCGTTAGAGGTCGTGAAGTCCTTCACCTCGCCAACGGGGATTGTCGTCGCGACATATCGCGTGCTGCCGGACTGAGCCGCGATTGCAGCAGCCAGCTGCGACCGCCGTGGTCACCGGCCGGATGCGTTGGCCAACCAGCGTCGCGCGTCGCCGCCGTCGATCAGGCGACCGGAGTCGGTGACAGCGAGTACACCGCAGTCGTAGCGCTCGGCGGCCCATCCGACTCCGTCCTCGCCCATCGCATACACGATCGTCGCGAGCACGTCAGCGGTGGTGAGGTCGGCCGCGATCACCGACACGCTGGCCAGGCCGGTCGCCTCGCGTCCGGTTCGCCCGTCGACGATGTGATTGCCGCGTTCGTAGGCACCGGAAGTTGCGATGCACCGGTCGCTGAGCCCGAACACGGCGAGCATGGTTTCGGCGGATTCGGGGGAGCGTACGCCAACCATCCAGGGCCGGCCGGACTCCGGATGGCCCGCGGCAACGACATCCCCGCCCGCGTTGATACAGAAGTCGCGCAGCCCGCGGGAGACGAGCAGCTCTGCGGCCCTCTGGGCCGCCCAACCTTTGACTATGCCGTTCAGATCCCAGTCCCCGTTGGAGTCGCGGAGGGTGAACGTCCCACCGGACACGGTGCTGAATCGTTCGGCGGTTTCGAGCACCCCCCTGAAGTCATCGCTGACCGAGTCCAGGGTCAGCTCTCCCCGGTTGAGGCGGCTGATCTCGCTGTTCGGCCGGTAGGTGCTGAATGTGGTGTCTGCGTCCCTGATCTCGCCGAACGCATCGTCCAGGATCATCCGGTGGTCACCGTCGTCCCGGACATCGATGGACATCGGAATGCCCATGACCGTCTCGAGGACCCGCATCAGCCGAGTTTGTCTATGGCCGACTGGACCGACTGGATGTACCCCTCCGAGGTGTAGGTCGCACCGCTCACGCTGTCGATCTTGGCCGACTGCGATGACAGCACTTCCTGGGTGAGCACCGGCACAGAGTAGCTGGTGATCTCCATGTCGCGACCGCTCTCCTGCGGTACCTGGAGGACATCGACCTTGGTGATGGTGTGTCCGGAGAACGAGACGGCGACCTGGACGTTCCCGAACCGGGTTTGCACGGTGTCCCCGTTTATCGTCCGTGATGCGGTGCTCGCGGCCGGTGCCGACGTCGGCGCGGCAGAAGAACTCGGCGTCGGCGCTGCGGACGAACTCGCCGACGGTGCTGCCGACGGAGCGCTCGATTGCCCGGTGCCCGATCCGGTGGTTCCGACCGACAGCGAGCTCGTCAGGGCCGGCTGGGCCGCGCTCGAGTAGAACTTCAGCCCGAGGGTCGCCCCAAGGATGGCGAAAATTGACAGGAAGAGGGTGGTTCCTTGCCAGTTGCGTCGTCTCATCGTGTACCTCCGGTATTCATGCCATGCTCAGTTCTTCGCGATGGATCATCCGACGTGCCAGCCCGAGCGAGATGAGCGAGTGCTCGACGGTGTCCGCCATCCCCGCCGGGCCGCACAAGTAGACCTCGCGTTCGCCGATGTCCCGCACCAGGCTGCGAAGGCTCCTGGCATCGAGCGGATCGCGTCCGAGGCTACGCCTGCTGCCCTTCAGCGTGTGCAGCTTGAGGGGTAGCGCTCGCAGCTCGTGTTCGAGGGCGAGCTCGTCCGTGAGCGTGCTGCGGTAGATCACCACGACGTCGCGACCGTGCTTCACGAAATCCTCCGCCAGGGCACGAATCGGCCCGATGCCGGCGCCTCCGGCGACCAGCAGGATCTTCTTGCGCGCACTCCTCGCGGCGGTGAACACCCCGAACGGACCCTCGGCGAACACCACCGTTCCCCGGCGAAGATGACGAAATTGCGAGGTGTGGTCGCCGAGCGAGCCGACGCTGATTCGCATCTGGTTGCCGTTCGGCGCCAGCGACAGCGAGAACGGATGCGCCGTCAGGAAGTGCCCAAAGCTGAT
>JAODMG010000141.1 GCA_025464895.1 Microbacteriaceae bacterium
TCCCTTGAAAACACGGGAGTAATTTTGGGTGCTAAATCGGGTTTTCCTCCACAACCCTCCGGATTTTCCTCTTTTTGAGACCGGCGCCGCTTAGTCCAATGGAAGTGAGCCTCACAAAGCAAACTCCTCGCTAGGCATCTTCGACCAGATCCGCCCGCATGTGCTCATCGATGGCCCTGCCAATCACCCGTCGCGAATGGCGTCGCGCGGAGCACTACGTCGTGCGCTATCCACCCACGCTCGTCGCCACCCGTCACCGGCATACTGCCGCCCACACGATTGTCGTCATCGAGGGCGAGCTGCTCGCCAACGGGCAGCCACTCGGTCCGGGCGGCTACGCGCACTTCCCCGCGGGAACGCCCATGCGTCACGCCCGCAACCGGGTGTCGGAACGCTGTTCGTCATCGTTTTCGACGGACCGTTCGACGTCGAGGCGCTCGGCTGATCCCGTGAAACCGATGGGCGTGCTCACCCTGCCTGCAATCTCACGGGTATCCACTTAAGGCCTGGATGTACTGAGTCATGACGTTGGTGACACTCGGCCAACGTCTCAGCTGGGCGGGGACTGATGGTGGGCGCCGAACCCGCGCCCCCGTATGCAAGAGCCTGGCGCCAACCAACGAAAAGTCCAGAAATACCATCGGACCTGCATTCCGGAGCATCAAGTGATACGGGTTTTATGGTTACGACCCCACTTTGGGCAAGTAGCCCGGGGCGACAACGAAGTCAGGAGTATTTATGGCAATCAAACGATTGCTGAGCTTGGGAATCGTCGCGGTGCTCTGCGCCGTAACAGCCACAGGTTTGGCATCTCCAGCCGTCGCGGCACAGCATCCCGCGCTTACGCCTACACCTCAGCTGGCCGTCCCGGACACCAGCCTCAGCCCGACGCCGTACCAGGGGTGGAATACATACTTCGGTCTGGGCGGGGACTATACCAGTGCGCAGGTACTCAGCGTGGCCGACTTTCTCGTGTCCAGCGGACTAGCGAAAGCCGGTTACGACATTGTTTGGCTGGACGGCGGATGGCAGGATGCGGTTCCGCGCGGCACCGACGGGATTCTTCGAGGCGACAGCACCCGCTTTGCCGACGGGATGGCGTCCCTGGCGGCCGCCATCCATGCCAAGGGTCTGAAAGCTGGCATCTACACGGACGCCGGTCCGTATATGCCCGGGCACTGCGGATTAGGAAGCGGCGGCCACTACCAGACGGACGCCGACACGTTCGCCTCATGGGGATACGACGCAGTGAAGGTCGACTTCCTGTGCGGAATCTCGGCCAACCTCGACCCGAAGACCGCCTTCACCGATTTCGCTAATGCCTTGCGGCACAACAGCAGCGGGCGCCCCATGATTTTCAATCTCTGCAATCCGGTGACCTCGCCCGACTGGGGCAACTACCCGGAGTCGCAGCAGTCGACGAATACCTGGACCTACGCTCCGCAGATCGCGGAATCGTGGCGAACGTACACGGATGTCGGATTCGTCCACGACATCAAATACAGCGACATCCTGCGCAATTTTGACGCGAACGCCCGCCACCCGGAGGTGGCAGGTCCCGGTCACTGGAACGACCCTGACTACCTCGGCCCCGAGCTCGGAACGTCCGACGAAGAGTTCCGTTCGCAAATGGCTCTCTGGTCGATCTCCGCAGCACCGCTGGTGATCGGCAGCGACCCGCGCGCCTTCAGCAAAACCACCCTCGACACCCTGACGAACCCCGACGTTCTGCGAATCGACCAGGATCCGCTGGGGAAGCAGGCTGTTCGGGTCGGGCCAGCCGGCGCTCAGGAAACCTGGGTCAAACCGCTCGCCGACGACTCGGTGGCCGTAGCCCTGGTCAACCGGGGTGCTGCCCCGGCTGAAATTGCGACGACCGCCGAGGCGATCGGAGTCAAGGCGCAGCGGCTGAGCGTCAAGGATGCCTGGACGCACGCCGTGACCGAGGCGAAAGCTGATGTGCGGTCAGAGGTGCCGGCTCATGGTGTCGCGCTGCTCATCGTCTCGAAGGCGAAGGGAGCGCCAGAGACCCCGCGGTTGCTCGCCGGCGCGCCTCTCGTCACCGCCATCGATGGGGTGAGTATTGCACCAACGGGAAACCTGCTCGCACCCGCAGGCTCACGGCTCAGCATCAGCGTCACGGTTTCCAATGACGGTACAACGCCCGTTCAGTCCCCGGTTGCCAGCCTTCAGGCGCCGGCGGGATGGACCGCCTCGCCGACAACAACACTGCCGGACGGGATTCTGCCCGGCCGCACCGCGACGGCGAACTTCGAGCTCACCGTAGCGGTTGGCGCGCCGACCGGAAACTCCGCCGTCACAGCGAGCGTCCGATTCCCCGGCCGCGACAGTGCCGGCGTCACGGTAGTCTCGGCGCCACTCACGGTGACGCTTGCGCCAGCCGTGTCCTCCGGATCCGACCAGCCCCTCTCGCACCAGCCGTGGGTTTCTGCGACCAGCGGGTGGATGCAGCCGGCGATCGATGAGAGCGTCGGTGGTGGGAATCCGATCGCAGTGGCGGGAACTATCCACCCCACCGGGCTCGGAGTCGCCAGCCCGTCGGACATCCGGTACTACGTCGGCGGAACGTGCACCAGCCTCACCGGCACCGTCGGGATCGATGATGTCGTGAACAACGTCGGGCCGGAGGGCGGAACGGCGAGTTTTTCGATCGTCGCCGATGGTAAGACGCTGTGGGATAGCGGAACCGTCGTGCGCGGCACCGCCGTCACATTCAACGTCGACCTGAGTGGGGCGCGGGATCTCGTGCTGCACGTCGGAGACGGCGGTGACGGCGGATACAACGACCGCGCTGACTGGGCAGATCCGCTGATCAGCTGCACCTGATCGGCGAGGGGCGCGCGGCCTGGCCGCGCGCCCCTTTTCCGTCACTCCAGCCGGAGAAGGCTGATGCCCCAGTCCCGCGACCAGCGTTGGCCCGGTTGTAGCCAGTGCAGGTCGATGCCGCTGTTGAGCGCGTCGGGGGGAGCGGTCATCGGCTCGAGGGCGATCGCCAGCTCACCACGCTCCAGCCCTGGGAAGTCCGCTGTGACATAAAGCTGGGCCCAGCGAAAACGACGGTCCGCCCAGACCTCGACCGCCGACACTTCGCCGATGAGTCGCAGCCGCACCCGACCATCCGGCGCAGCGAGGTCGGTGAAGCAGGCGTGCGCGGGCGATGAGCGTACCCCGACCGCCTGCCGAAGGTCGTAGGGCGTGCCGTCGACCGCCACCGATTCCAGCGGCAAGTTGTCGACGCCGAGCAGCAGAGTGCGCTCGGCGGAGATGGCGATCTTCAACTTCTCCGCTGGCGTCGCACCGAGCCTGACGTAGGGATGCACGCCGAGGCCCACCGGCGCCGCCCGGTTTCCCCGGTTGACGATGCGGTGGTGCACCGCGATCCCGTCGGCGACGATTCGGTACTCCACGTTGGTGGCGAGATCGAATGGATAGCCGGCGGGCTGACGAATCGGCGCAGACAGCACGATCGAGCGCCCGCTGACCCGGCCAACGGCGTACTCGGTGGTCGCCAAGAGGCCGTGGATCGCATTGCCGGGCCCCGCCTCGGTGAGCTCGAGCTGTTGGGTCTGGCCGTCGAGCATCCAGCTGCCGCCGCGCACCCGGTTGGGCCAGGGGGCAAGCACGATTCCGGAGCCGCTGGTGGGGATCGCCGTTTCGCTCCCCCGCACGACCGAAACACCGTCCACCCACAATTGCTGGATGCTGGCGCCGAGCGGCGAGACGGCCGCCCGAACCTGGTGCCCCCCGGTGTCGGCAGAGAGCCAGATCAGTTTAGGCAGCACGCACGTGGAACAGCACCGATCGGTCGGGGTCCAGCGACGGCATCTCGAGCCCGACCAGGCGGAGAATCCGTCCGCTCAGCGTGACGCCATCCAACAGCCACGGTGGTTGCGCGCCGGCCGGCACGTGTCCATCCGGAAACACTGCCCGCACCCGGTACGAAACGTCATCGTCGAGGCCCGGCAGAGCCAGCCTGCCGACCGGCCAGGTTCGCGGGCGTTCGGTGAGCGAGAACCCGTAGAGCGCCTGCTGACGGTCGCTGGCCACCACACCCTCCAGCCGCACGGCATCCTCGGTGTCGGCGTGCACGGTGGTGCCGGTGTGCAGCAGCGCGCGGTGCTCCTTGTGGAAGGCGATCCACGCGGCGAGCTCAGCCTTGGTGGTGTCATCGGCCGTGAGCAGGTTCACTTCAACGCCCATGTGCCCCCAGATCGCCTTCTCGGCCCGGTATGCCAGCGGATGCGTGCGGTGGGTCGTGTGCGATTCCGCGGCGCCGATGTGCGTCCCCTGAAGTTCCGGTGGCACCACCAGGCCGGTCCAACGCTGGATTTCGAGCCGCTCGTGCGGGTCGTTGCAGTCGCTCGGCCACACCCTCTGGGTGTACTCCAGTACACCGAGGTCGATGCGCCCGCCCCCGCTTGCGCAGGATTCGATCTCAAGACCGGGGTGTCGCGCAGACAGCTCCGCCATGAGCCGATAGGCGGCGAGTGTCTGCGTCCGGAGCCCCGGGCGACCGTCAGGCGAGTGCCCCGCGTCGAGCAGGTAGCGGTTGTGGTCCCACTTTACGAAGTCGATTCCGAGGTTGCCGATCAGCGCCGACATGCGCTCGAGGATGTAGGCGTACGCGGAAGGATGGCCGAGGTCAAGAACGTGCTGGTAGCGCGACGGCAGACCCGGCCCGTGCCCAGCGTCGAAAAGCCATTCGGGGTGCGCACGGGCAAGTGAGGAGTCGACATTTACCATCTCGGGCTCGAACCACAGGCCGAAGTCCATGCCGAGTTCTCGCACCCGGGCGACCAGCGGCTCAAGTCCCGCCGGCCAGGCCGCGGGGTCCACCTCCCAGTCCCCCAGTGAAGAGGTGTCGTCCCGCCGACCGAGGAACCAGCCGTCGTCGAGCACAAATCGCTCGGCACCGATCGCTGCGCCCTGCTCCGCCAGCGCGTTCAGCGTCGCGAAATCCTGCGTGAAGTACACCGCCTCCCACGTGTTCATAACGACGGGACGGGGAGTGGATGGATGCGCCGACGACGATCGCAGGTGGCGGTGGAAGCGCGAAGCGAGCTCATCGAGCCCATTCCCCCACGATCCGTATTGCCAGGGAGTGCTGTGTTCGTCACCGCTTTCCAACTCCACCTCACCTGCGGCTATCCCCTCGGCTGCTGTGAGTCGACGACTATCGGCTGGGGTCCGCTCCGCTGTGAGCGTCTGGTTGCCACTCCACGCCAGATGAGTGGCCCAGACCAGCCCTGAGCGGAATCCGAATCCGCGCTGGCCTGCGGCCAGCAGCAGGGTGTGCTCCAGTCCCGGCTTTCCGCCGCGCGACGCGCGAACCCACTCTCCGACGTTGAATGGATGCCGCTGCGGTACCCGCTCGAGCGACCATCGTCCGGTGAGGTCGAGGATTTCGTCGGCCTCACGTGGCACCGGAAGTGCTAACTCGATGCTGTCGACGCGGAAGCGATCCGCTCCGTCGTTGCGCAGGGTGGCCCGTTGCCGAACCAGCCCACTCGCGGCGAGCACCTCGATCTCCAGGCGCACCGAGAGGCGGTACGCGGTGTCGATGCCGTCGACCTGCAGGGCAGAACCAGTAGCCGTGTCCACAACCCGAACGCCAGAGGCGCGAAACTGTGCCGCCCAGCGCCGTCCGTCGCTGTCACCCACGAGGCCAGGGCGTCCGAGCCATCCCTCGCTGAGCTGCGCGAGCACGGGAACCGGTTGCGGATAAGTGACCGCGCTATCCCCGATGGCTGGCAGAGCGGTCAGGGCAATCGTCTCCAGCTCGGCCACGCCAACCTCGCCGAGGTCCTCGCCCCAGTAGAGGATTCGGGGAAGGCGGTCGTCGCTCACCAGGATGACGACACTCGTTCCGCCGCCGCGAAGGTGCACCGTGCCGTTCGGTTGATTCATCGTGAACTATTTCACCGATCCGAGGGCAAGGCCCCCAATGAAACTGCGTTGGAACACGAGGAACACGATGGTTGAGGGGATAGCTGCGACCACCGTCGCCGCGGCGATCACCGACCAACTCGACACGTACTGGCCCTGAAGCGAGAGCACGGCCGCCGTGATCGGCAGCTTCTCCGAGGTCTGCAGAAGAGTGATCGACCAGAGCAGGTCATTGAAGATCCAGGTGAACGAGAGCGCCCCCAGGGCAGCGATCGCCGGCCGGGCAAGCGGGAGGATGACCTGCAAAAAGATGCGTACTGTCCCAGCGCCGTCGAGCGTGGCGGCCTCCTGCAGCTCAGTGGGAATCGTGCGCATGAATCCATAGAGAACGAAGGTGTAGAAGCCGATCCCGAATGCGACCTGCACCGCGATGAGCGCACCGAGCGTGTCAAAGATGTTGGCCTGCTGGGTGATCCGGGCGATCGGGATCAGGAGCATCTGCACCGGCAGGAGGTTCCCCGCAAGCATGATCAACAGGATCGTCCGCCGGAACGGGACGCGATACCGGCTGAGCCCGAACGCCGCTGCGGCTGACAGCACCAGGGAAATGATCACCGTCGGAATCGTAACGATCATGCTGTTCACGAGCGCCTGAAACAGGCCCCCCTGGTTCCAGGCCTGAACGTACGTCTGCAACGTGAAGGTGTGGGGCAGGCTGGCGATCCCGTTGGCAGTGACATCGTCGAATGTGCGGAACGAGGTGACGAGCACCACCAGAATCGGAGCGAACCACGCCAGGGAGATGATGATCCCGGTGGTGTGAAACCCCACAGTGGCGGCAATACGCCGCCGACCGCGCCGCCGGGACGAGAGCTTCAGTGGCGCCACACGTGCAGTTGTGGCCGGGGCGATTGTCATGATTCCTTCTCCTCGGAGAGTGCGCGCACGAGGTACGAGACGATCACCGCGATGGCCAGGATGAAGATGACCACGGCAATCGCCGAGGCGTATCCGAGGGCGTGTGTCTCGAACGCGGTGGAGAACATGTAGGTGCTGAGCAACTCGGTGGAGTGGTATGGGCCGCCCTTCGTCATGGCCCAGACGATGTCGAAGGAGCGCAGCGAGTCGATGATGAGCACGGAGAGCACCACGAGGTTCACGCTTCGCATCTGCGGGAAGGTGACGTGCCAGAAGCGTTGCCAGGTTGTCGCGCCGTCGACCCGAGCCGCCTCCTGCACCGACGGGTCCAGCGCCTTCAACCCGGCGATGAACAAGACCATCACGTAGCCGATTTCTCGCCAGAGCGCGGCGACAATGACGACATAGAGCGCGGTGTTGGAGTCCCCGAGCCAGACCCGGGTCCAGCTGTGCAGGCCGACCGCATCGAGCGCGTTGTTGAGCACACCGTTCGGCTGGAAGAACGTACCCCAAATGAGCGCGGTCACCACCAGCGAGAAGACGATGGGCAGGAACAGCGCCGTTCGGTAGATTCCTACCCCGCGCCGCTCAGACTGGAACAGCATGGCCACTCCGAGACCGGCGAGGAACGAGATTCCGCCGAACAGGACGATCCAGATCGCCGTGTTTTTGAGAGCGGTGATGAAGATCGGGTCACTGAACAGATCGACGAAGTTCTGCACCCCGACGTTGCGTGCCGGGCCGATGCCGTTCCAATGCAGGAACGAGAGGGCCACGCCCTGGAACGCCGGCCAGAAGACGCCGACCGCTTCGACGAGAAACGGCACAAGCACGAGCGCGAGCACGATCGGGGGCGGGATGCGCATCCCGCGACGACGGGGCTCGAAAGCGACGCTCGGCGGCGGGCTGCTGACCCGCCGCCGATCACGCTCGAGGGTGGTACCGGTCACGAAGTTGCCCGGATCTTCTTAGCCGCCGCATCCCAGTCCTTGAGGATCTGGTCCAGGTTCTCGGGGTGCGCGATGAAACTGGTCATCGCGGTGTCCGCGGGTGTTTGCTGCGCGTCGCCGGCATCACGGTTGTAGAACTGCGTGATCTGCTTGGCGGACTTCAGCATCGCCTGGCCCTGAGTCGAGAGAGGATCCAGGGTCAGGGTGGCGTTCAGGTTGGCCGGCAGCGCGGTTCCCTGCTGGCCCTTCGCCAGCTGGGTCTGCGCCTCGGCTGTTGCCACGTATGCGAGAAATCTCTTGACGAGCTTCGGCTTGTCGGTCTTCGCGCTGGCGATCAGGCCATCGGTCGGAGCCTCCTCGGCGATCGGTACGCTCGGGTCGACGATGGGGAACTGGAAGAAGGCCAGGTCGTCGCGCTTGTCAGCGGGGACAGACGGCTGCGCCCACGCACCGAGGAGGTACATCGCCGACTTACCCTGCGAGAAGTCACTCACCGCCTGGTTATGGCTGGTGCCGAGGATGGCGGGGTCGAAGTCGGGTAGAACCTGCTTGAACGCAGCAAAGACCTTGCGCACTTCGGGGCTGTCGTACGACTTCTTGCCCGCGAGCAGCTTGAGGTGAAAGTCGCCGCCGTTGATGCGAACGTCAAGGTAGTCGAACCACGCTGAAGCCAGCCAGGCGTTGTCGCTCAGACCCATTGTGAACGGGTTCACTCCCTGGCTCTTGATCTTCGCCGCGACGGTGAGGAACTCATCCCAGGTCTTGGGGGGCGTCACGCCGAGCTTCTCGAAGTCGCTCTTGAAGTAGTACATTCCCCACCAGTAATAGCCAGTGGGCACGAAGACTTCGGAGCCAGAAGAGTCTTTGCTGAGCGTGTGAAGCGCTCCGGGGAACTCATTCGTATTCTTGGCCCACACGCTGGAAAGGTCCAGCAGCAACTTCTGGTCGGCGAAGTCCCTGGTCGCCTGCCCGGCATACCAGGTGTAGACGTCCGGCGGGTTCTTCGACGTCAGGTACGAGGGCAGCTGCGTGTTGAAGGTGTCCGTTGGGATGCTGTTGAGTTTGACCGTTCCCTCGCCCTTGGCGTTGAAGTTCTTGACGAGCTCTTCAATCCCGCCCTTTTCGGCATCGGTGAAGCGAGATTGCAGGATAAGCGGCCCGGATGCGTCGGGGCCGTCCTTGGCAGCCTGCACGGCACTGCCGGTCGAGACACAACCCGCCAACAACACGGTTGCTGCGACCGTGCTCCCGAACACGCTGAGCAATCGAGAGATTTTTAGCGTCATCTTTGACTCCATTTCATGATGTGATTGCAGGGGCACTACTCGGGCCGAAAGACGATGCTACGGCCAGCGACATCTAAACTACGACGCCGTCCCAGCGAAACGTAGAAGAAAGCGTTGGTGTATATGGACAATTCGATGACGCCGAGCCAGAATCATCCAATGCTCATCCCCGACGGATTTCCCGGTCAACGTTTGCTGGTGCTCCCCCGTCCGCGCGCACGGGAGTTCCTGCAACAGCCGGGCAGCACGCGCCTGGTAGTGACCGACTGTGGATACTTCCCGAAGGCGGAATCGCACGGCCGCCGCCGAATCGCCCCAATCCAACAGGCTATCGTGATGGCATGCATCGACGGCGCGGGTTGGTGCGAAACCGAGGCCGGACGATTTCCGGTGCAGCGCGGGCAGGTGATGGTGCTCCCGCCTGGCCAGCCGCACGCCTACGGTGCAGACGCGGTAGACCCGTGGACGCTGTGGTGGTTTCACGCCGCCGGACCGGAAATCAACATTTTCCTGCAGGTGGCGGGGCTATCCGGTGGCAGCCCGGTGCGCCGCCCACGTGACCTGTACCCGGTGGTGTCGCTCATGTCGGAGATCACGCGATGGATGGAGCGCGACACCACGACGTCGAGTCTCGTCGCTGCGTCCGGCGCTGCCTGGCACGCCCTGACCCTGCTCGCCTCCGAACGGACGCGGGCCGACGAGTCCGGCGCCCTCATCGAGCACTCCGTCGAATACCTGCGCACCCACATCGCCGACCGGGTCAGCGTGCCGCAGCTGGCCGCGATGGCGACACTCAGCAGCTCGCACTTCAGCGCCCTGTTCAAACGCCAGGTGGGATACCCGGTGCTGCAGTACCAAACCATGCTGCGGATGGGGCGGGCGCGCGAGCTCCTCGATGTGACGACGAGCACGGTGTCGGCAATTGCGGCCGAAGTCGGCTTCCCTGACTCGTTCTATTTCGCCCGGCAGTTCAAGAAAATCCACGGGATGACGCCGCGGGAGTACCGCGACCAGCACAAGGGCTGAAGCTCAACCGGCCAGAGCCGGCGCAGCCTCGGCAAGCAACTCGCGGATGAGCGTATTCGTCGAGTTCCGCTCGGCAAGCGGAACCAGAAGCGTGCGCGCGCGCCCGGAGTCGCCGTCAAGCAGAGCGAGCTGCGCATCCATCACCGCAACCAGGTCGTGGTGCGATTGGGCCAGGTCGTCCCAGAAGATCAGCATCGATGGCAGGGACGTGGCGAAATAGTCGATGGCCGGGTGCTCCAGGCGTTTGACCTCGACATACTCCCGAAGTTCGACGGTGAGGAGTCTCGCCCGGTCTTGGTCACCCAACCGCAGGGCTGCCAACACCGAGAAGTAGGTCATCGGCGAGTGCGGCACGGTGAGCATTGTGGTGAAGTCCCCTGCGCTGTCCGCCGCGGACTGCCAAGCGATCGTCGCTTCGCTGTCGAGGTCCGCGGCCGATGCCGCGTCCCCCAGCGCGAGCAGCAGGTCCGAATAGTTGGCGAGCGGATGCCGGGCTTCGCCCAGGTTGCCCGGCACCTCGATCGCGGCGCGAAGGGCGGCGACGGCGTCGAGTGGTCGCCCCTCGGAGCTCGCTCGCTTCGCGGCAGCCCGTTTCGCCAGCGACCACACCCGAATGGTTTCGCCCTCGCCACCTTCCCACGGGCTGAAGCGACGTTCGCCCATTAACCGTATGGCCTCAGCATCGCGGCCAACGAGCACGAGCAGTTCGGCGTAGGAAAGAGCCAGGTCGTCGCGTTCGGCTACGTGGGCTGGGTGAACCTGCAGGTCGGCAAGCCTCTCTTCCGGGCTGATGCCTACTCGCCGAGCGAGCTGGTCGGCTTCATAGCGCAGTTTCGCGCCCGTCGGCTCCGCCTCCACCGCTTTCCGGTAGAACTCGAGTGCCCGCTGCGGATCGCCCTGCACGTTGTAGGCGGCCAGACCCAGCCCACGCAGAACCACCGGGTCTCCCGGCTGCAGAGCGTCCGCCCGCTGCAGGTGCCCGATCGCGTCGTCATAGCGCCGATGAAAGTAGAGCAAATGGCCGAGCAGCGCGTGCGCCCTGGCGTCGCCTGTCTGCTCAATCCGCCGTTCCAGCAGTTGCGCATCCGCGAGCCCGGAAGCAAAGCATCGGTCGGAACTGGCCGCGCGCGCCGCTGCAAGTGCGACGGCCGCCGCATCGGTGCGACCCAGCCGCTCCAGCAGCTCAGCCTGCGCGTAGTGGATGAGCACGAGCGGATTCCCTGCGCCGACCACCGGTCGCCAGGTGGCGGCATCGGCCGCCGCCTCGAGGACCCGAAGTGCGTCGTCCAAAAGCCCGAGGGAACGGTACTCCTCCGCGACGTCGCGGAGCGTTCCGGCGTCCCCGTTCCGATACACGCCCGCAAGATCGCGGATCCAGCCGTCGAGCGGGTCAAGCAGTGAAGCACTCGTGAGGAGGCCAGCAGCCTCGTCCTCCCGACCAAGCTGGCGAAGCGCGCAGATCCGCACTGCGATAGCCTGAAGCTGGTCTGCGTCGCCGCGGGATGCCGCTTCGGCGTTGTCCAGCGCCTCCTGCCAACGACCGCCGCGTGCGGCGATTCGGGCGAGCGCGAGCCTCGCCGGCGAGTTCCAGGCCGAGTTCCACATGGCCTTGCCGAACGCATCTGCAGCATCGTTGTCTCTGCCCTGTGCCTGCAGAACGACACCAAGCAAATACGAGGCTTCGCCGTCGGAGGGGTTGGGGTTGCGCGCCGTCTGCCGCGCCAAAGCGGCGCGAAGGTGAGCTTCGGCCTCGCGTAGGCGTCCCGTGGTCAGACGGCTGGCTGCGAGAGCGACATTGGTGCGGGAATCGCCGGGGTCGCGACGAAGCGCCTCGTCCCAATAGGGCTCAGGCGAGCGTGTCGCGTGGCGATACTGGGCAAGATGCACGCCGGTTAAATACAGCTCTTCGACCGACTCGATCTCGCTTGGCGTTGGGGGTTCAGTCGCCGTCTCGAATCCGTCGGGCGACGCATCCCGGTGCCGCGTGGTTGCGCGAGCCAGCTCGGCACCACCGTCTGCGACCACGAGTTCGAGCTCGCCGGAGCCTGGAGCCGGGATCCGGGTGACCAGTGGGCTGCCCGGTTCGAGCGCCACGACGCTTTCCCACACTGGCCTGCCGGCCTCGTCGAGGAGGCGGACGCCGACGCTGGAGCGTCGGGTTGTCGATGCAACGCCGACCGTGGCGATCCTGTCGGCACCTTCCTCGGCCAGGCGCAGGCTCAGCGCAACCTCTGTGGTCGTCTGGCTCAACGGACCGATACCGTGATACGGAAACCAGTACTGGCTAAAGGTTTTCGTCTCGCCTGGCGTCAGATAGGAGAAGTCGGGCTGATTGTCGGTGTAGACGCCGGCCATCAACTCGACATACGGTCCGTCTCCGTCGCTGAGGTTGGCATCCCACGCCCAGCCGAATGGCGAGTTGCCCCAGGTCCACTGCTTCTTGCCCGGTGCAATGCGGTGATCAGCGACGTGCGCGAAGCCGAGTCCAGACGCGTGGTCGTACCCACCGAAGAAGTCGTCTTCACTCGCGACACACATGTACGAGGTGGGTACGGGGATGTTCCGGTACCAGTCGAGGCGGTCGGCATCCTCCGCAACATACTCGCTGCTGCCGGCATCTGCGCGCGCCGCGTAGTCGATTCCGTAGTACGTGCGGTCGGCGGCGGGAAACGCGGTGGCGGCACGTTTCGCGTGGTCGGCGACGACGTGGACGTCTGCCGGGAAGAACGACTGGTACTCGTCGTGCACCCGAACCGCCACGTTGGCCCACCACAAAAATGTCTGCGTCACCTCGGTGCGGTTGAACAGCCGTACGCGAGCCTCGATGACCGAGCTTCCTGGGCGCAGCCGGATGCCGTGCATCCCCTTCATGCGAGAGAAGGGGTCATGGTCGGAGCACCAGACGGTGACCGAACCATCGGCCTCCTGTTCGATCGTCCAGTCCATCGGCAGGTAGGTGGCTGGTCGGTGGTGCTGCGGCCAGTTGAACTCGATTCCGCCAGAGATCCACGGCCCCGCGAGGCCAACGAGCGCGGGCTTGATCAAGTTGTTGCGATAGAAGAAATCGAACCCGGTGACCTTGTCGATTGCGATGTGGACGCGGCCACCAAGCTCCGGCAGAATCACCAGTCGCACAAACTCGTTCTCCAGGTGGATGGCTTGCCACGCGCGAAGGGTCGGCTCGTGGCTGATCGATTCGATGAACGGGAGCGGGTACACCCGACCGGACGAGCCCTGGTACACCCTGGTTTCCAGGAATGCCGGAAGGCGCTCGGGAGTACCCGGTTCGTATGTGCGCAACTCAACGGGCTCGCTCCAGGCCGCCACAGCTCGTTCGAGCTGTTCGAAAGGAACAGCGGGCAGGGGGAAACGGGCGTTTGCATCGGACATATCGAGGACTCTAGGTTTTCTATGAGCCTCGCGGAATATGCGTTCCAACGCATCATCTGGACGATTCGCCGATTGTTGAAGGCTCTCTACCTGACATACACACAGGTGCAGGAGGTACTCGATCACCGACGTGACCGAGTCTGGGACAACCCCCACACGAAGCCCACGGCCAGGAAGTCCGTTCTCGAGTTGCAACTGAGGCACGAGCTCACCTCACCGCTGCGAACATAGGCCGTTCACTCAAGCACTCACAACACTGCCCGAGAGGGTGAAACCAACCGCAAATATGACAATCCGACGCGCCCTGAAACGGGCGCTTCCGTCTTTTAAGAAGAGAGCCACAGCGAGACACGTGCCTGAGACCTCCGAAAAGCCAGATGCATCCCAGAAAGACCGAAACGCTCCTGAATTTCCTCAGGAGCGTTTCGTTTTTCGGCTGTTTTTTCAACAGTACTTAGAACAGCCCGTCAGTGGGCCGTTCGCTGAACCCGTCAACATGCGGATCCAGCTTCACCTCAAAAGCTGTTTTTCTTCTCAGACCGGAGAATTTTCCTTCACTACCGCTGGTGGCCATTAGATCTGCCCACGTCTATTTCTGAACCCCGACCGCTCACGCGGCGGGAGCCCCTTCCTGGGATTTGTTGACGGTGTCTAGTCGCACCAAGTGCCCCAGGAATAGTGCCGAGCCATTTGGCCGGGCGCAGGTAACGAAACTCGGCCGCAACGTTGTGGGTCAGGACGGTATCGGAGCCCCGGGAATTTCCACGACGAGTTGCTGCAACCAGCCGTCGGGGTCGGACGTTGTTTCAGCGGGAGGCGAGGTATTCCGCGGCGAGCCCTCGTAGTCGACCGTGAACGCCGCCGTAGGCCTTGACCTCTTTCAGTGTCCACTTGGGCAGTTTCGCCACCATTGTGTAGTTCGGGTCACAGACGTTTGCCGCCGGCGCGAGCCCCATTTGACTCACCAGCTGGTACGCGTCCAATGTGTCGAGACCGGTTAGATCGGATGTCCAGTCCACGAGATCCTTCTGGCTAATCCGGAACGCATCCTCCAGAGGTCGAATCGATCCAGTGCTCATGATGAATTCATCGTTCTCGAGCCGAGGCCATACGGTAGCGCCGCCCTTGATCAAATCGACCGCGATCACGGAGTTCATCGCCGACTCGAGGCCGGTCCCACATACCTCTCCCTCGCCTTGTCGCGCGTGGCCGTCACCGAGCGAAAGCATCGCACCGGCAACATTGATCGGAAGATACAGCGTGGTCCCCGCTCGTGCCTCCGGCGTGTCCATGTTCCCGCCATGGGTCGACGGCGTTACGACCAGTCGCACTTCGCCGCCAGCTGGGGCAACGCCGACTGTGCCATGCATGGGGTCGAGCGGTAGCGCCAAAGCATAGTCCGAGTTCTTTGCCTGGAACGTGGCGGTCCAGGCATCCAGGTCTATGTCGTAGAACCAGACACGCTCTTCGAGCGGTTCGTGCAGCATTGCCGTCTCGTGTGTGGCGGTAAGCGCGCCAAAGTGCGGAAACAGGGATGAGATGGCGTGCGGACGGGCCGGAACAATCGAAACGAAATGCACGGCGAGCATGTCTCCGGGCTCCGCCCCCTGCACCTCGATCGGACCCGATACCGGGTTGAGTTCGGTGAACGGGACGACGTGGCTCGGCAGATCATTCGGCGACATCACCCGTCCGCCGAAGCAGTCCTCCGTGCTCACCTCCACGAGGTCGCCAGGTCGAATGCTCAGCAGCGGTTCTCGCCCGCCGAATACATATGAATACTGGTCGGGCTTCGGGGCGAGCGAGTGAACGGTCATCGGGCTACTTTGCCTCCGTGGCGACCGACTCTTCTGCCGCCGAAGCCAGCGGGACGGGGTTCTTCATTCGGCCAGTCTTGTACAGCACGATTGCTATGACGATTCCGACGACCAGCCACACGACACCCAGGATCTGTGCAGACGCTCGCGCGTTGTAGAGCACAAATGCCAGGACCAGGAATCCGAGTGCCGGAACCACCAGGTGAACGAACCAGCGTCGTGACTTCTGCTTGACGATGAACCACCATACGACCGCAACGTTGAGTAGCAAGAACGCCGTCAGTGCGCCGAAGTTGACGAGCGCTGAAATCGCAATAAGACCGTCAGGCAGCAACGTGAGGTAGACGCCAAGGGCGAGCGAAATTCCCGCGACCAAGAATGTCGCATTGACGGGCACACTGTGTCTCGTGCTGACTTTGCCAAGGAATTTTGGCAGCTGGCGATCGCGCGCCATCGCGAAGAGCAGACGTGAGGTCGCCGCTTGTGCGACAAGCGCGTTCGCGAATCCCCAGGCGATTGCGGTCGACGCGGCCGTCAGGATGAACATGAAATGTCCACCTGCATTTTCAGCTGCCTGATAGAACGCGACACCCGTCGGATCGCCGTTTTTGATCAGGGCAGCAGGGTCGCTCACGAGCATGGAAGCGACCCAGGTCTGCACGATGAACAGCACCCCAACGATGAGCAGCGCCGCGATCATTGAACGGCCAAGTGACTTGCTCGTGCCCTTATTTTCCTCAGCCAGGGTCGAAATTCCGTCGAAACCGAGGAAGGACAGCGTGGCAATCGACGCAGCCCCGAACAGCAACGGCAGGGAAAAGGTGCCCGGATTAAAGAACGCGTCGAAGCTGAAGCCCTGTCCCTTCCCCTGCGCCACGGCGACAATCCCGACGACCAGGAAGATGGCGAGAACCAACAGCTCAAGCGCGAGCATGTACTTGTTGACCAGCGCGGTCAGCTGGATGCCCAGATAGTTGATCACAGTGTTCAGCACAACGAACGCGACCAGCCACACCCACACCGGCAGCTCGGGAATGATCCCGTTCATCGCGATGCCAGCAGCTAAATACAGGAGGGCGGGAATGAGGATGTAGTCGAGCAAGATCATCCAGCCGGCGACGAAGCCGACGGGACGCGCAATTCCCCGACCCGCGTAGCTGAAGACGGAGCCTGACATGGGGAAAGCCTGTGCCATTTGCGAATACGAATTGGCCGAGCACATCATCGCCAGCAACGCGACGATGTAGGCGAGCGGAGCCATTCCACCCGAGGACTGGAACACACCGCCGAAGATGGCAAACGGCGCAATCGGCACCATGAAGATCAAGCCGTAAATCATGAGATCGCTGAATTTCAGCGTTCTCTTGAGTTCCTGTTTGTAACCGAATTGCTCGACGCCTGAATCCTCGGTCTCCCGGTTGCCTGTCGTGGTGGTCACACAGTGTCCAATCCTCGTTGATAAACGATTATATTTCCAAGTGGAAATGTTGTTGACGCTACACCTAGTGCAGTGTGCCCACAACCTCGAGATCGGTCCCAATCGCGCGCGCCATCCTGGTCGATCGGCGCTCAACGCCCAGCCCGACCACCGTTGGGATGTGAGCTGATGCCGTGTCGCCCGAGAACAGCCGATCTACCGCGCGGACAGCAGAGTGCGATTGCAGCAAACCACTCGCGCACAGGGCGGCGAGCAAATGAACACCGTCGTAGCATCTTTCGGCATAGGAGCCCGGAAGCGGCGCAATGAACCCGAAACGGGCACTGTAGGACTCGAGCAGTCGCTGATGCCGCTCGTCATCCTGAAGGATGAACGATGGCATTGCGGAATAGAGTCCCCCGCTGCCATCGCC
>JAODMG010000070.1 GCA_025464895.1 Microbacteriaceae bacterium
AATGGGGTGTATCTCGATCGTCGCCGCCCCGCTCTTGACCCAGGTCGCGATCTGCTGGGCGTTGGTCTTCTCGAAGGTGCCACAGAGGGGGCACTGGTAGTCGACGTAGACGCTGATGTTGATGACATTCGGGCTTGTGGATGCCGACGCGACCGGCTTGTCCCCCGGCTGCAACGCCCCGGTGGTGGCCGCCTTGAAGTTCTGTCCGATCCTGATCCCGTCGCTCGCCATGTTGAGCGGGCCGGGGCTCGGCGGCTTCAGGTAGCTGCTGGTGATGATGAGTGCCACGACCGTGAAGATCGCGAGAACGGCAACAACAAGTCCGCCCTGCAGGAAGAACCGGCTGCGCCGATCCCTCTTCTTCTGCGTCTCGCGGAGTACCTGCGCTTTTTGGCGGGCTACTTCGCGTCTCGCGTTCTTGCTGAGGCGATCGTCGCCCGAACCGCCGTACGTCATTCAACCTCACCTTGCGTTAGTGGCTCGACGCTGTTTGAATCCGCTAACCAAGCCCTTTGGATAGTAGACATCCATTCTGGGAATTGCCCAGACGGTAGCTGCACAAGCCTAGTTCCCGACGGCAAATCCTGAGGATGCCACATCCGTGCCATAGCACAGCCCATTTCAGCTCTGACCCGAGTCGGTGACATAATGGCGAGGCACCATCATTCCATTCACTACGGATCGTCCGACACGTACCTGCCGGTGAAGGAGTTCTAAGCACTATGGCATCTGTAACTTTCGACAAGGCCACCCGCCTGTACCCGGGCTCAACCCGACCGGCCGTCGATCAGCTCGACCTCTCGGTCGCTGACGGCGAGTTCCTCGTCCTCGTCGGCCCGTCCGGCTGTGGCAAGTCGACATCGCTTCGCATGCTCGCCGGCCTCGAAGAGGTCAACGAGGGCAACATCCTCATCGGAGAACGCAACGTCACCGACGTTCCGCCGAAGGATCGCGACATCGCGATGGTCTTCCAGAACTACGCTCTCTACCCGCACATGACCGTCGCCGAGAACATGGGCTTCGCGTTGAAGATCGCCGGCGTCAACAAGGATGAGCGTGCGACCCGCGTGCTCGAAGCCGCGAAGCTCCTCGACCTCGAGCCATACCTCGGGCGCAAGCCGAAGGCGCTCTCCGGTGGCCAGCGTCAGCGCGTCGCCATGGGCCGCGCGATCGTTCGCCAGCCCCAGGTGTTCCTGATGGACGAGCCGCTGTCGAACCTCGACGCCAAGCTGCGCGTCCAGACCCGCACCCAGATCGCGTCGCTCCAGCGCCGTCTCGGCGTCACCACCGTCTACGTCACCCACGACCAGACCGAAGCACTCACCATGGGTGACCGGATCGCGGTGCTCAAGGATGGCGTGCTGCAGCAGGTCGGAACGCCTCGCGACCTGTACGCACAGCCGCAGAACGTCTTCGTTGCAGGCTTCATCGGCTCGCCGGCTATGAACCTGTTCGAGTCCGACGTTGTCGAGGGCGGCATCAAGTTCGGCAGCGCAGTTGCACGAGTCGAGCGCGACAGCCTCGGTACGACGCAGAAGCGGGTCACCATCGGTATCCGTCCGGAGGATGTCAGGGTCTCGGCCTCCGGCGAGGGCCTCCCGGTCACCGTCGACGTCGTCGAAGAACTCGGCGCCGACGGCTACCTGTACGGTCACACGGAGATCGATGGCAACCGCGTCGATATCGTCGCCCGCGTCGATGGCCGCGTTCACCCGAACGCCGGCGACCAGGTCTTCATCCTTCCTGAGCCGACCCACATCCACGTGTTCGACGTCGAGTCGGGCCTGCGCCTCAGCAAGCCGGTACAGGACTAGTCCAGCAGGGCTGTCCACCACGGGCTGCCTCGGACACACCACGTAGTCACACGCTGTGGGTGGCGGAACATCCGCCGCCCACAGCGTTCTCGTTTAAGGACGCCGAACAAAAGTATGAGCGGTTCACTCAACATCACCTCGGCAACGGGGGATCCCGCCCTGCTGGACCTGCCCTGGAATCTTCCCCTCGAGGACTGGCCCGACGATGTCATCGCGGCGCTGCCGAAAGGCATCTCGCGCCACATCGTGCGATTCGTGCACCTGAGCGGCTACATCATCGCCATCAAAGAGACCTCGGATGAGATCGCCCAGAGCGAGTACGACATGCTCAGGGCGCTCCAGAAGCTCGATGTGCCGTGCGTCGACCCGGTCGCCGTGATCAGCAACCGCACCGACGACAACGGCAATCCGCTCAACTCCGTCCTCGTTACCCGCCACCTCAAGTTCTCCCTGCCCTACCGCGCCCTGTACTCGCAAACACTGCGGCCGGACACCGCGACGAGGCTCGTCGACGCGCTGGCGGCTCTCCTCGTTCGCCTGCACATGATCGGCTTCTTCTGGGGCGATGTGTCCCTGTCGAACACACTCTTCCGGCGTGACGCCGGCGCTTTTGCGGCCTACCTGGTTGACGCGGAGACGGGCAAGCTCTACAGCGCGCTGTCCAACGGCCAGCGCGAGAACGATCTCGAGATCGCCAGGGTCAACATCGCCGGCGAACTGCTCGACCTCGCCGCGGGCGGGCGCCTCGACGAGGAGGCCGATCCCGTGGCGGTGAGCGACGGTATCGTCGCCGCCTATCGCACGCTCTGGACGGAGCTCACCGGCTCAGAGTCGTTCGCCTCCTCCGAGCGTTGGCGAATCAACGAGCGGGTCGAGCGGCTCAACGACCTCGGGTTCGACATCGGCGAACTGGCGATCAAGACGGATGATGCCGGCACCACCGTACGCATCCAGCCGAAGGTCGTCGACGCCGGCCACCACCAGCGCAGGCTTTTGCGACTGACCGGACTCGACGCCCAGGAGAACCAGGCCAGGCGCCTGTTGAACGACCTCGACTCGTACACGGCCACCTTCAACAAGCAGGATCTCGACGAAGAGGTGGTCGCCCACGAGTGGCTCGCCCGCGTGTTCGAGCCGGTAATCCACGCCATTCCGAGGGACCTCAGGCGCAAGCTCGAGCCGGCCGAGGTGTTCCACCAGCTGCTCGATCACCGCTGGTACCTGTCCCAGGACGAGAACCGAGACATCCCGCTGGCAGAAGCGGTGAGCTCCTACATCGACACTGTGCTTCGCCACCGCCGTGACGAGGCAACGGTCATCGAACCGATGACCGACACCATCACGGTACCGATCGCGGTGTTGAACGACGACGTGGCGGACTGGCGCGCGAACGTCTGACCCGGTCGAACGGCGGAGCCGCTAAGCCGATTGGCCCCTGAGCTACTTGTCGGCGCGACGCTTCGAGATCTCGTACAGGGTGACGCTTGCCGCGATTCCGGCGTTGAGCGACTCCGTCGATGAACTGATCGGAATCGAGACGACCGCGTCGCAGGTCTCAGTCACCAGGCGTGACAGGCCCTTGCCCTCGCTGCCGACGACGACGACGAGCGGCTCCTTGGCCCAGGACAGTCCCGGCAACTCGACATCCCCTCCACCGTCGAGCCCGAGCACGAACACGCCGCGCTCCTTGAGCGACTTCAGGGTCTGGGTCAGGTTGCTCGCCATCGCGACCGGGGTGCGGGCGGCGGCTCCGGCCGACGTCTTCCAGGCGGCCGCGGTCAGGCCGACCGAACGACGCTGGGGCACGATCACGCCGTGACCGCCGAATGCCGCCACCGAACGGATGATCGCCCCGAGGTTACGCGGATCGGTCACGCCGTCCAGCGCGACCAGGAGCGGCACCTGGCCGCGGGAGATGATCTTGTCGAGGAGCTCGCCAGGGTGCGCGTACTCGTACGGCGGAACCTTCAGCGCGAGACCCTGGTGCACTGAGTCGAAACCGGCCAGGCGGTCGAGTTCAGGACGCATCACCTCGAGGATCGGCAGTCCGCGCTTGGTGGCGATCGTCATGACCTCTTTGACCCGGTCGTCGTACTCGATGCGGGTGGCAATGTAGAGAGCGGTCGCCGGGATGTTCGCGCGCAGCGCCTCCAACACAGAGTTGCGCCCGGTGACGACCTCGATGTCATCCGACTGCTTCGGCTTGTTCGATCGCTGGGCCTGCGGGCGCTGCGGTGCGCCGGAACTCGACGACGATCGGTTCGACCGTTGTCCGCCGGATGCCTCGAACCGCTCCTGGGCGGCTTTCCGCTTGCCGGCGGGGTGATACGGGCGATCGGTGGCCTTCGGCGTCGGCTTCTTGCCCTCCAGCGCCTGCCTGCCCTGCCCGCCCGATCCGACCTGGGGCCCTTTTCGTGCCTTTCGAACGGCGCCAGCGCGCGGCTTGTTCGCTCCGGAAGATTTCATGATTGCTGCACTTTCGTCATTGTTCAAGGCTCCAATGTGACCCGGTAGGGGTGTCCTCGATCTGGATGCCGGCGGCGGTCAGTTCTGTACGGATTCGATCGGCGGATGCGAAGTCCCGATTCTTCCGCGCGGTCTCACGGTCCTCGATGAGTTTGTCGACCAGCGCGCCGAGGGCGACGTTCGCAGGGCCGGCGGATGTCGCGTGCCATTCGGGTGCGAGTGGGTTGATGCCGAGCACCTCGGTCATCGCGATGACCTCTCCGCGGATGGCGGCGGCTCCCCCGAGATCCTCCGCGTCAAGCGCCGCGTTTCCGGCCCTGACCCGATCGTGCAGCACCCCGAGCGCCTGCGGAATCGCGAGGTCGTCATCCATCGCGGCCGCAAATTCGGCCGGGACGATCTCGACGCCGCTCGACGCGAACCGGGTGTCTGCGAGACGTCGACCGGCTCTCGCGAGGAAGACTTCGATCCGCTCCAGTGCTGCTTCCGCCTCGATCAGCGAGCCGTCGTGGTAGTCGATGGTCGAGCGATAGTGCGCCGCTCCGAGGTAGTAGCGAATCACGAGCGGACGGGCCTGGCCGAGGAATTCCGCGGCGTAGATGGAGTTGCCGAGCGACTTGCTCATCTTCTTCCCGTTGACGTTGACCAGGCCGTTGTGCACCCAATAGTTGGCGAAAGCGTCACCGGCCGCCGTCGACTGCGCCAGTTCGTTCTCGTGGTGCGGAAAACGCAGGTCGAGGCCGCCGCCGTGGATGTCGAACCGCGCTCCGAGGTAGCGGGACGACATAGCCGAGCACTCGATGTGCCAGCCGGGGCGCCCGGCACCCCATGGCGAATCCCAGGAAGCGGACTCCGGCTCATCCGACTTGTGGCCCTTCCAGAGCGCGAAGTCGCGGGCATCCCGCTTGCCGCGCGGATCAGCATCGCTCGCCGCGACCATGTCCTCCAGCCTCTGCCTGGTCAATTCGCCATAGGACGGCCAGCTCTTCGTATCGAAGTACACGTCGCCCGAGCTGTCGTCGGCCGCATAGGCGTGTCCTCGGTCGATCAGCCGCTGGATGATCTCCTGCATCTGGCTGATGCTCGCCGTCGCCCTGGGCTCATACGTCGGAGCGAGGATGCCGAGTCGGTTGTACGCGTTCGTGAACTCGAGCTCGTAACGGTAGGCGAGGGCCCACCACTGCTCGGTGCCACCGGCAGCATTTACCAGAATCTTGTCGTCGATATCGGTCACGTTGCGCACGAGCGTGACCCGGTAACCGCGATATCCGAGCCAGCGTCGCCACTGGTCGTAGACGAGGGCGGAACGCAGGTGACCGATGTGTGGGGAGGACTGGACGGTGGGTCCACACACGTAGATGCCGACCTCGCGCTCCACAATCGGAGTGAAGTCGGCGGTCGTCTGGGTCCTGGAGTCGTAAAGCCGCACGGTCACTGGGCAAGCCTACCGATCGCGGTACAGCAGGGCGGTCGCGATGACGGCGATGCCATCACCCCTGCCGGTGAATCCGAGACCATCGGATGTCGTCGCCGCGACGCTCACCGGAGCCCCGACGAGGCCGCCGAGGTAGCGCTCGAGCTCCGATCGGCGGCCGGCGAGCTTCGGGCGGTTCGCGATCAGCTGCACCGCGACGTTCCCGACGGAATAACCCGCGCCCTTCACGAGCCTGATCGTCTCGTTGATGAAGACGTCGCCGTGCGCACCGGCGAATCGTGGATCGGAGGTGCCGAAGCGGTCGCCGACATCCCCCAGCCCCGCGGCGGAGAGCAGTGCGTCGCAGACCGCGTGGCTGAGTGCGTCGCCGTCACTGTGACCGGCGAGCCCCGGTTCATCCGGCCAGTAGAGACCGCCCAACCAGAGCGGCGCGGCATCGTCATGGGCGTGGACGTCCATTCCGACACCGGTCCGGATGCCGGTGTCGTTGGTCGTGAGTGACTCTGCCCTGCGCAGGTCCCAGGACGTAGTGATCTTGAACGCGAGCCGGTCGCCATCGACGACAGTGACCGGATGCCCGGCAGCGGCGAACACGGCCGCGTCGTCGGTGAACTCCCGATCGGCCGCGGCATAGGCGTCGACCAGTTGTGCGCGCGGGAACCCCTGCGGGGTCTGCACCGCCACCAGCGTCGACCGGTCGAGGGTCCGCAGCACCGTGCCGGCGTCATCCGTCTGCTTGATCGTGTCCGCGACCGCGATGCCGGGAACGACTCCCGAGCCGGTATCGCGGACGGCGGCGATGACGGCATCGAAGAGCGAAGACGGGGTCAGCGAGCGAGCGGCGTCGTGCACGAGCACCGTCGTCACACTGTCTCCGAGGACCGCGAGCCCGGCAGCGACCGACTGTTGGCGCGTGGCTCCCCCGCTCACCACCGACAGGTATTCGGATGCGGCTCCGGCTGCATCTCGGCCGATCCGGTCTGCGGTGTCGAGCTTGCCCGCCGGAGCGACCACGATCACCTGGGCCGGCTCGGCGAGGGAGAACACGGTGACGAGCGCGCTCGCGAGGATCGAAACGCCGTTGACCGTGACGAACGCCTTCGGCTCCGGTCCGCCGAGGCGCGCGCCACTTCCGGCAGCGACCACAATGATCGCCACAGTCGGAGGGTTCACCTCGACTCCCGACTGTCTGCCGTGCTAGCTGATAATTGTGGCTAAGGGTTAGGAACCTGGGCCTTAGGAGGCAAGAACCTCGTCGAGAACGCTGGATGCCTTCTCTTCGTCGGTCTTCTCGGCCAGCGCGAGCTCGGAGATCAGGATCTGACGAGCCTTGGCAAGCATGCGCTTCTCGCCGGCGGAGAGTCCACGATCCTGGTCACGGCGCCAGAGGTCGCGGACGACCTCGGAGACCTTGATCACGTCGCCGGAAGCGAGCTTCTCGAGGTTGGCCTTGTACCGACGCGACCAGTTGGTCGGCTCTTCGGTAAAGGGGGCACGAAGGACTTCGAAGACCTTGTCGAGGCCCTCTTTGCCGATAACATCGCGCACGCCGACGAGGTCGACGTTCTCTGCCGGTACCTCGATCGTCAGGTCTCCCTGAGTCACGTTAAGTTTGAGGTAAAGCTTTTCCTCGCCCTTGATGGTACGGGTCTTAACTTCGGTGATGGTTGCTGCGCCGTGGTGGGGATAAACGACGGTTTCGCCGACCTCAAAAAGCATGGATGGGCTCCGTTCAGTGGACTATAGTTTACCACAGGACTCTCCCAGTAAGGGTGCCCTAACCTAGAGGGCGACCCTCTGCGTCTGTAGGCTAAACTCACAGCAGGTTTCCGCGGGCTGACCCCGCGATGTCGAAGCCGTTTTCTTTGTTCTGGAGGGCCCTGTGAGATCACGCCGTGCGGCATCCGTAGTGTTGGCATCGATCGTGCTTCTCGGCACAGCAGGCTGCACCTTCTTTGCGCCGCAGACGACGCTCAAGCCCTACGACCCGAGCGACGGGATCGGTGCCCAGGTCGGCAGCATCTTGGTTCGCAACGCGCTCCTTCTGAGCAAGGACGGCAAGACCGGCAGCCTCCTGGTCAACCTCATCAACGACGGCAACAGCGGCATCAACGTCAAGTTCCAGTACGACGCCACCGTTGACGGTACTGCCGCCAAGGTCAACACCGATGTGTTCGTCGACCCTGGCGCAGTCACGAGCTTCGGTGGAAACGGGGACAAGAAGTTCATCCTCGACGGCATCGCCACGAAGCCTGGCCAACTGTTCCCGATCTTCGTTCAGTACGGCCAGCAGACGGGCAAAGAAATGCTGATCCCGGTGCTCGATGGCACCCTCCCGCAGTACAGCAACCTGCTGCCGACCGCGACCCCATCGCCGACTGCGTCGGCAACCCCGTCGGCACCCGCCGCGACGCCGACTCCTACCCCGACGCCGAGCAACTAAGGCTCAGGGCGCAGTCCAGATCACGGCTCGAAGCGATAGCCGAGCCCGCGAACCGTCACCAGCATGACCGGCTCAGACGGTGACTTCTCGATGCGAGACCGGATCCTCTTGATGTGCACGTCGAGGGTCTTGGTGTCGCCGAAATAGTCCGCGCCCCAGACCCGGTCGATGAGCTGCCCGCGCGTGAGCACCCTGCCCGCGTTGCGCAGCAGCAGCTCAAGCAGCTCGAACTCCTTGAGCGGCATGGCGGTCTCGACCCCCCGCACCGCAACGGTGTGGCGTTCCAGGTCCATGCGAACGTCGCCAGCGTCGAGAATCGTGGTCGAGTCGTCATCCGGTTCCGCTCTGCGTCGCATCACCGCGCGCATCCTCGCGAGGAGCTCCCTGGTCGAATACGGTTTCGTCACGTAATCGTCGGCACCCAGCTCGAGGCCGACCACGATGTCCACCTCGCTGTCCTTGGCCGTCAGCATGACGATCGGCACCTGGGATCGGGTGCGGATCTCCCGGCAGACCTCGGTGCCGGAGATCCCCGGCAGCATCAGGTCGAGCAGGATGAGGTCTGCCCCGGCGCGGTCGAATTCGCGGATAGCGGCCATGCCGTCATCGACGATCGTGGTTTCGTATCCCTCCCGGCCCAACAGGAATGCCAGGGGTTCGCTGAGCGACTTCTCGTCCTCGACGATCAGAATGTGGGTCACGATGTCTCCTTGAGTGATGCCCCTGACGCGTGCGAAGCCGCCGGCAGTCGGATGGTGAAGGTAGATCCGCTTCCGGGCTGGGACCAGACCCTGACGTCACCACCGTGATTTTGCACCACGTGTTTGACGATGCTGAGCCCAAGCCCTGAGCCGCCAGTGTGACGCGAGCGGGCCGGGTCGATCCGGAAGAAGCGCTCGAACACCCGGTCGAGGTCCTCCTCGGGGATACCGACCCCCTGGTCGGTCACCGCGATCTCGACGATCCCTTCGACACTGCTCACCCCGACCCCGACCCTCGAGTTCTTCGGCGAGTACTGGATCGCGTTGGCGATGAGGTTATGGAGGGCCACAACGAGCAGCGGCTCGTCGCCGTAGACCTCGACACCCGCATCCCCGCCGCTAACGAGTCTCACGCCCCTGGAGTCCGCCAGGACGTTGTTCTGGTCGATCGCGAGCGCGACAACGTGATCGATGTCGACGACGTCTGGCTTACTCAGCGCGTCTGCGGCCTGCAGGCGCGACAGCTCGATGATCTCCTGGGTGATGCGAGCGAGCCGCTCGGACTCCTTGGTGAGCCGCTTGGCGAAGCGGCGAACCTGGGCAGGCTCGTCGGACGCGGCCTGGAGCGCCTCGGCCAGCAGGCCGACCGCGCCGATCGGAGTCTTCAACTCGTGGCTGATGTTCGCCACGAAGTCGCGACGCACCGCATCCAATCGATACGACTCGGTGCGATCCTCGGCCAACAGCAGGATGTAACGGGCACCCAGCCGGGCCACCCGAACGAACAGGTAGATGTTGGCATCCCCGAACGGCCCGCGGGACAGCTCGATCTCCTCGGTCACCGGCTCACCGCTGCGTCGCACCTGGTCGACCAGGGCGACGAGTTCTGGATGCACGAGTGCCTGGTTCCAAACCAGACCGAAGGCGAGCGCACCCGGGGAGGCCTTCACGACGTTGTTGGACGGATCGATCACAACACCGGCCGACTCCAGCGCCTCGACGACCTGGTCCACCCCGTCCGGGACCGCGGTGCTGACGACATCCGCCGCACGCTGCCCGTGGCGCGCAGAAATCACGATCACCGCGACGATAGCGGCGCCCGCGATCGCACCGACGACAAGCGCGAGCGGCACCAGCCAGGCGGAGTCCATAGCGACTAGATTAGTTACAGATTTCGGCTCGGCTCGCTGCCATTCATCCGGAGGGGACTCCTTTGGATGCTGTTCAGGCGACAATAACCTGCCGTTAACCTTCGCGAAGCAGCATGGCGGAGATTGTGCGGGTATCGTCGTGCCCGATTTATTGAGTGCGATATTCGAGAGGGACGTGGCAATGCGCGAAGTATTCCAGCAGGAGTTGCGCGAGGTGCAGGACCGCCTCGTCGAGATCTCCGGCCTCGTCGCGATCTCGATCGACAACGCCACCAGGGCCTTCAACGAGTCGAACGTCTCCCTCGCCGAGACGGTCATCGCCGACGACGACAAGATCGACGAGCTGACGGTCAACCTCGACGAGCTGGCCATCAACATCCTCGCCAGGCAGCAGCCGGTCGCCCGCGACCTCCGCATCGTGGTGAGCGCGCTCAGGATCTCCGCCTCTCTCGAACGGATGGGCGACATGGCCGAGCACATCGCGCAGCTGGCCCGCTACCGCTTCCCGGACAAGGTCGTGCCGAAGAGCCTGCGCGGCACTTTCAGCGAACTCGGTGCCCTCGACGTGGCGATCGCCCGCAAGCTCACCAAGCTACTCGAGACCGAAGATGTCAGCCTCGCCGAAGAGATCCGCAACGACGACGACCAGATCGACGCGCTGCACCTGAGCGTGTTCGACAAGGTGCTCGGCGAGACCTGGAAGGGTGCAACGGTCGACACCGTGGACGCCACCCTCGCGTCCCGCTACCACGAGCGTTTTGCCGACCACGCCGTGTCCATCGCGAAGAAGGTGCAGTACCTGGCCACGGGCGCCTGGATCCCCGAGGTCGACTAACCCCGACTACCGTGCGGGTGTTTACTGTCCGTGCGCCGGTTCACACGGGTGCACCGACCACACCGGCGCACTGACGCGCGGCGGCCGGGCTACTTCTTGCCCTGGGCGGCGACCGCGGCTGCGCCGGCCGCCGCGGCATCCGGATCCAGGTATTCGCCGGGCTTGATCGGCATGAAGTCGTCGCCGAGCTCGTAGACGAGCGGGATGCCGGTCGGGATGTTGAGCTCGGCGATGTCCCCGTCGGAGATCCCGTCGAGCTTCTTCACCAGGGCCCGAAGGGAATTGCCGTGCGCGGTCACGAGCACCGTCTTGCCTGCCGCGAGGTCGAGGGTGATGTCGGACTCCCAGTACGGCAGCATCCGCTCGATCACGAGCTTGAGCGATTCGGTGCGCGGCAGCTCTGCTCCGAGGCCCGCATAGCGCGGATCGTGCGCCTGGGAGAACTCGCTGTCGTCGTCGAGCGGCGGCGGCGGAACGTCGAACGAGCGGCGCCAGGTCATGAACTGCTCCTCGCCGAACTCAGCGAGCGTCTGGGCCTTGTCCTTGCCCTGCAGCGCACCGTAGTGGCGCTCGTTGAGCCGCCAGCTGCGCTTCACATCGATCCAGTCGCGATCGGCGACCTCGAGCGCGATGTTCGCGGTGTGGATGGCGCGCTTCAGCACGCTCGTGTACTGCACGTCCGGGAGAATTCCGGACTCCTTCAGCAGCTCCCCGGCTCGCCTGGCCTCGTCCCGACCCTGATCGCTGAGGCCGACGTCGACCCAACCGGTGAAGAGGTTCTTTTGGTTCCAGTCGGAATTACCGTGGCGGAGCAGGATGAGGGTGTACGTCATGCCGCCAAGTTTATCGAGGCGAAGACTGCGGCCCGACTCGGTTGGGATACTTGACTATGCCCATCGGTTCGATCACCCGCGGCACCACCGGCACCAACCGGCTGCGACGCATCGACCGGTGGATTGCGACCCTCCCCGTGTTGCGAAGCACGGACTCCCCACTCGTCGTCGACCTCGGATACGGCGCGTCCGCCACGACATCTCTCGAGCTGCACCAACGACTGTCCCGGGTGCGACCCGACGTCGAGATCGTCGGCATCGAGATCGATCCGGCGCGCGTGAAACTCGCCTCAGCCTCCGCGCGGCCCGGGGTGAGCTTTCGGATCGGAGGGTTCGAGGTGCCGCTGCCCGCCGGGCAGAAGGCCACGATCATCCGTGCCCTCAATGTTCTGAGGCAGTACGACGAGTCGGTCGTGCTCGAGTCCTGGCGGCTGATGGTGTCGCGGCTGCAACCCGACGGCGTTCTCGTCGAGGGGACCTGCAACGAGGTCGGACGTGTCGCCAGTTGGGTGGATGTCACGGCTCACGGCCCGCAGACGCTCACGATCAGCCTCCGGCTCGCCGAGCTGGAGAAGCCGTCGATCGTCGCGGAACGGCTGCCGAAGGTGCTCATCCATCGGAATGTGCCAGGAGAGAAGATCCACGCGTTCCTCCTCGAACTGGATCGCCACTGGCAGTTCAACGCCGGACTGGCGGTCTACGGCCCGTCGCAACGATGGATTGCGACCGCTGACGGTCTCCGATCGGACGGATGGCCGATTCTCGGAGGTCGATCGCGCTGGAAACTCGGGGAGCTGACCGTCTCGTGGGACGCGATTGCGCCGCTCGGGTTCGGTTGGGACTAACCAACTAGCGGCGCACGGCCCCCAGGCGCGGGAGGCGCGGAACGTTGGCCTCCGCGCCGGCATCCGGGGGCACGATGATCTCCTGCGCCGCGGGGACGTCGACCTCGCCTGCACGCACGATGAGCTCCACCGCCGGGTCGGTGCTGCGCTTGACGACGGCGAGCGCGATCGGTCCGAGCTCGTAGTGGCGGGCCGAGGACGTGACGACGCCGACGCTCGTGCCTGATTCGCCGTCCTGCACGAGCACGTCGTCCCCGTGGGAGGGAAGTACCGCATCCGATCCATCGAGATGGAGCATGACCAGTCGGCGAGGCGGATGACCGAGATTGTGGACCTTCGCGACCGTCTCCTGCCCGCGGTAGCAGCCCTTGTTCAGATGCACGGCGCTACGAAGCCAGTCCAGCTCGTGCGGGATGCTCTTCTCGTCTACTTCGGTCGCGAACCGCGGCCGCCAGGCCGCTATCCGCAGCGCTTCGAGGGCAAGCAGACCGGCAGCCGGAGAATCGGATGCCGCCAGCGACGCGAGTTCTGCCCGTGGCACGAGCACCTCGCTGTAGCTCCAATTCGCGGCCGGATGCCCCTCGGCCGCCACCGCATACTGGTGACCGCCGGGGGCAACCGTGGTCCACGGATCACGCCAGACGAGCGGGACGCCGTTCGGCGCCGCCACCGGAAGCGGAGGCTCGAGCACCGCGAAGGTGCCGACCGTGGCGAACTCCGCAGAGCGATCGGCGAGCTCCACCCGGAGCATGAACCGCATACTGGTAAGCCAGGCCAGCAGCCCGGCCGCCTCGTCGTGCTCGACCATCAGCCACAGCGTCTCGCCGTCGTCGAGCAGCCGGACCGCGAATTCCAGGCGTCCATTCGTGTCGAGCTGGAGTGTCTCGCTCGATTCGCCGGGTGCCAGCCGCGCGACCCTCTGGCTGGTGATCGAATCGATCCAGCTGAGCCGATCCGGGCCGGTGACGCTGAGAACCGCGCGGTGGGACAGGTCGACAATGGCCCGACCATCGGCGAGAAGCCGCTGCTCGCCTAACGGGTTGCCGTAGTGCGCGGCGACTCCCCCGTCGATCCCTTCGCCGGCGACGGCGCCAGGCCTGCCAAGGAAAGGGCTGGCGGGCAATGGTGCGAGTGATTCAGTCGACACGGGCGAGCCTCGCAGACGCGTGGGTGGAGAGTTTCTGACCGAGGGCGGCGATGTCCCACGCCCACAGGAGGTGGTGGTCGACCAGCCCGTACATGCGGGTCGACGCGGTGTGCTCCTTGGCGCCGGCAGAGCGGAGCACGGCATCCGTCGCCAGGTCGATTCTCGGACCCTTCGCGAGGCCCAGATAGAGCTCGCTGACCCCGCCGGGATGCAGGATGGACACCTCGATGTCGAAGCCGCCGGCCGGGTTGCGCAAGGTTTCGACCGCGGAGGCGGTCGCGAACGACGGGGTGCCGATGCCCGGCTGCATCCCGGGGCCGGGGTCGGGTGCGGTCGCCGGGCGGCTCAGACGCCAATACCCGGTCTCGGTCGCGAGTGGCGTGGACGCGTCATCCAACAGCCAGGTGTACGAGTTGTAGTTGAGGTGCGGCTGGCCATCGTGACTGAAGCCCACTCGCTGGCCGAACTCGAAGTTTCGGGTGTCATCGCCGACCGCATAGGCGACGACACCGGTGCCCTCCCACACCCCGATCAACCAGGAGAGCGGAGCGAGCTCGGCAGGATGGCTGTCATCGAGTTCAATCATCAGTTCACGTACACAGCGCTAGCGCTGACCCCGGAAGAGGTTGTAGAGCACCACGACGGAGACATACGCGATCGCAAGCGAAGCGAGCGCCAGAAGGCCGACGAAGAAGAGCTCCAGGGCGAGATACATGCTTCGATTCTATGCGAGCGGTGCAAGAATCGCGGTCGCGATGACGAGGATGATCACCGAGCCGCCGAGGCTCGCCATCACGCGGTCGACCAGCCCCTCCTTCTGCACCAAGGCCAGCTGGACGCAGAAAGTGATGAACGTCCCGCCCGCCAAAGCAATGGGAAGCCAGGTGAGATAGTGCTGCGGCGGTGACAGCAATCCGATCAGGAGCGCACCGATCGCAACCACCACCCAGACGGGGATCACACTCAGCTGCCAGCGCACCAGTCCATCTTGCACCACGACACCCCACGCGGCGCTAGTAGACTGCAGCTCTGGCATTTGGAGGAACCTTTGGCGCAGCTGTTAATTCTGACTTCTGCGGTCAACAGCGACGTTTTACCGGCACTCGGATTACTCAGCCACCGGGTGCGGCAGATTCCCGCGCAGCCCGCGGCGCTCATCAGCGCGCCCAGTTGCGACCTGATTCTCGTGGATGCGCGACAGGACCTGGCCAGCGCCAAGTCGCTGTGCAAGATCCTGAACACCACCGGCGTCGCTGTTCCGCTGATGTTGATCCTCACCGAGGGCGGTCTCGCGGCGGTCAACTCCGACTGGGGAATCGACGATGTCATCCTCGAAACGGCGGGGCCTGGAGAAGTGGATGCCCGCATCCGGCTGGTGACCGGGCGGCAGTCCCTCGACAAGTCCAGCAACAAGATCCACGCGTCCGGCGTCGTCATCGACGAGGCCAGCTACTCTGCGAAGGTCCACGGCCGGCCACTGGACCTCACCTTCAAGGAGTTCGAGCTCCTGCGTTTCCTGGCGACGCATCCGTCCAGGGTGTTCACCCGCGAGCAGCTGCTCAGCGAGGTCTGGGGCTACGACTACTTCGGCGGCACCAGGACCGTCGACGTTCACGTGCGTCGCCTCCGGGCAAAACTCGGCGACCTCGAGTCGCTGATCGGTACCGTGAGAAATGTCGGATACCGCTTCAACCTGCACGAGGACGACAACGAGCGCGTCGGCCAGGCCGTCAATTCCTGATTTGGCAATGGACTCAGGGATGGATGCCGGTCGCTCTCCCGAGCTGTCGACAGAGTCACACCGCTTTCTCGACACACTCACGGAAAGGTCGCGCCGCTTCGACGGCCAGCCGCCGTTCTCCGACCAGAGTCTCGTCGATGTGGTTTCCGGCAGGCGCACGCTCATCACGGCGGACATCGATGGACGGCCGGCAGCCGCCGCGATCCTAACCGTCGACTCGGATCTGTCCGACTCCACTGAAGCCGGCTCCGATACAGCCGTCCCCGCTCCGACCGAGGCCGAGCTGGTGGTGGATCCGGATGCGCGGCACCGCGGGCTCGGCGGGCAGCTGGTGCGCGACCTGATCGATGCGGCCCCGGGCGAGCTGTTGATCTGGGCGCACGGCGACCATCCGGACGCCAGGGCACTCGCCGCGCGGCTGGGTTTCGCCCCGGTGCGGGAATTGTTGCAACTGCGTGCGCCGGTGCCCTCTGCGCCTGCGGTATCCGGCGAGCGCGCGGCCCGGCCGACGACCGACACGATGTCCGACTTCCGTCCTGGTGTGGACGACGCCGAGTGGCTCGCTCTCAACGCTCGCAGCTTCGCCGATCATCCCGAGCAGGGCTCCCTCGTGCAAGCCGATCTCGACGCTCGCGTTGCCGAGAGCTGGTTCGATCGGCACGATTTCATCGTGGCGAGAGACGACTCCGGCGCCATGGTCGGGTTCTGCTGGCTCAAAGTCGAAGGCAAAGTCGAAGGCGACGCGGACGCCGTTGTCGGTAGCGACGCCGCCATCGGCGAGTTCTACGCGGTCGGGGTCGACCCGGGTCACCAGCGGACGGGGCTGGGCCGCCGTCTCGTTGACGCCGGCATGACCCGGCTGGCCGAGCGCGGCATCCGGGTCGCCAGCCTGTACGTCGAGGGCGACAACACCAGGGCCCTCGCGCTCTATCGCTCGGTTGGCTTCGATTCGCATTCAATCGACATCCAGTACGCACTAGCCAGCACAGCGCGCTGACTGCCAACCGGCGTTGATCCGGTAACCCCCCGTTCAGATTCGCCGTTATCCCCGCACGGGTCGGGGTGCGATGATGAACGGATGGATAGCGAAACCTACCTCGCCGAAGCGAGCCTCGCGACCGACAGTCTCGACGATGACTACGAATCCGAGTGGGTGGACGACGGAACCCTGCCGCCGGACCGGTACCTCGACCGTGAGCTGAGTTGGCTCGCCTTCAACACCAGGGTGCTCGAACTCGCGGAGGATCCGGATGTTCCCCTGCTCGAGCGGGCGAATTTTCTCGCCATCTTCGCGAGCAACCTCGACGAATTCTTCATGGTGCGGATCGCCGGGCTGAAACGGCGGATCCTCACCGGCCTTGCCGTCCCGACCAACATCGGGCGTGCGGCGACGAACGTGCTCGCCGACATCCAGGCTCGCGCGCAGGAACTGCAGGAACGGCACGCCGCCGCCTTCCGCGACCTGGTCAAGCCGCAACTCGACACGGCGGGCATCCACATCGAGACCTGGGCGGACCTCGACGAGGCCGACCGCGAACGGGTCGACGAGATCTTCTCGCTGCAAATCTTCCCGGTGCTGATGCCGCTCGCGGTCGACCCCGCGCATCCGTTCCCCTACATCTCCGGGCTGTCGCTCAACCTGTCGATCCGGGTGCGAAACCCGAAGACGGCGAAGGAGGAGTTCGCGAGGCTGAAGGTTCCGTCGATGCTTCCCCGCTTCGTGCAGCTGCCGGATGACGGCAGCGGCCAGATTCGTTTCATTCCGCTCGAAGACCTCATCTCCAATCACCTGGGCGACCTGTTCCCCGGTATGGAGATCCTCGAACATCACGAATTCCGGGTCACCAGGAATGAGGATGTCGAGATCGAGGAGGACGAGTCCGAGAACCTCATCCAGACCCTCGAGCGCGAACTGCTGCGACGCCGATTCGGGCCGCCGATCCGGCTCGAGATCACCGACGACATGGACGAGGTCACCCTCGGGCTGTTGGTGCGAGAGCTCGACATCACCGAGCACGAGGTCTACCGCCTGCCCGCGCCGCTCGACCTCGGCGGCCTGTTCGAGATCACCAAGGTCGACCGGCCGCACCTGAAATATCGCAAGCACGTTCCGACCACCAGCGTCAGTCTGTTGCCGACCGAGACGAGCGCGACGCCGGATGTGTTCGCGTCGATCGACCGGCGGGACATCCTGCTCCATCATCCGTACGAGTCGTTCGCCACCAGCGTGCAGACTTTCCTGGAGCAGGCCGCACTCGACCCCGGGGTCCTCGCCATCAAGATGACGCTCTACCGCACGAGCGGTGACAGCCCGATCGTCGAGGCGCTGATCCAGGCCGCGGAGGCCGGAAAATCGGTGCTCGCCCTGGTGGAGATCAAAGCTCGCTTCGACGAGTCTGCGAACATCAATTGGGCACGAAAACTCGAAAAGGCCGGAGTCCACGTCGTCTACGGACTGGTCGGGCTGAAGACGCACTGCAAGCTCGCGCTCGTCGTGCGGCAAGAGAGCGGCGTTCTGCGCCACTACAGCCACATCGGCACCGGCAACTACAATCCGAAGACCTCACGAATCTACGAAGATCTCGGGCTGTTGACCGCGGACGACCAGGTCGGAAAAGACCTGACCCGGCTGTTCAACGAGCTGTCCGGCTACGCCATCGAGAAGAAGTTCAAGCGACTGCTGGTCGCCCCGCTGCATCTGCGCAAGGGACTGCTGAAGCGCATCAAGGTCGAGTCCGACAACGCGCTGGCCGGCCGGCCGTCCGGCATCCGGATCAAACTGAACTCGATCGTGGACGAGGCGATCATCGACGCCCTGTACCGGGCGAGCAGCGCCGGAGTCCCGGTCGAACTGGTCGTGCGCGGAATCTGCGTGCTCAGGCCCGGCATCAAGGGGCTCAGCGAGAACATCAAGGTTCGGTCGATTCTGGGTCGCTACCTGGAGCATTCGCGCATTTTCTCCTTCGTCAACGGCGGCGACCCCCAGGTCTACATCGGCAGCGCAGACATGATGCACCGCAACCTGGATCGGCGGGTGGAGGCGCTCGTGCGGCTGACCGACGCCGATCATCTCCGGGAAATCGACGAGCTGTTCGACCTGGCGATGTCGGATGCCACGTCGTCATGGTCACTGGACTCGAACGGCGACTGGACCCGACATGCCCACGCGAAAGATGGCTCACCGCTGCAGGACATGCAGAACGTGCTGATGCGGCAGATCTCGGCACGGAAACGAACGGGGGTACTGCGGTGACCGTTGTCATCCCTTCCGTAGTTCTCGCGGCCGGTGCGGTCTGTTGGCGGACGGTCGACGGCACCGTGCAGGTGTTGCTCGTCCATCGCGGTGAACGGGCGGATGTATCACTGCCGAAAGGCAAAGTGGACCCGGGCGAGACTCCTCCGCAGACGGCCGTCCGCGAGATCGAGGAGGAGACCGGGCTCAGGATCGCGCTCGGCGCTCCGCTCGGCACCAGCGAATACACCCTTCCAGGCGGTCGGGAGAAGATCGTCTACTACTGGGCTGCCGAGGCCGGCGACGAGGCACTCAACGGGTCGACCTTCGTGGCGAACGCCGAGATCGCAGCGGTTGAATGGCTGAGCATCCCCGCCGCGCGAGCAGCGCTGAGCTACGAGCGCGACCAGGAGGTACTCGATCGGTTCGCCGAGCGGGTGGCCGCCGGGAAGACCCGCACCTTCGCGATCATCGCGCTCAGGCACGCCAAGGCGGTTCCCCCGACGAGTTGGGACGGACCGGATGCGAGCCGGCCGCTCCTCCACCGCGGCATCGAGCAGGCCAAGAGCGTCGCATCGGCGATCGCCGCCTGGAAGCCGCGCAAGCTGGTGAGCAGCACCGCCGTTCGCTGCCAGTCGACGATCGAACCGCTCTCCGCCATCACCGGGCTGCCGGTCAAACTCAGCGAGGGCATCAGCCAGGACGCCTACGAAGACGGCACATCGCGGGTCAAGAAGATCGTGGCCAAAAGGCTCGAACGACGGGAGACCGCCGTGCTCTGCAGCCACGGTCCTGTCCTTCCCGAGATCATCGACGCCGTCGCCGACGCGACAGGAACCGGGCTCGACGCTCCGCTGCGGCGCGCGGCCATGCTGTCAACCGCCCACTTCACCGTCCTGCACGTTTCCGCCGAACATCCTGACCACGGCATCGTCGCAGTGGAGACGCACGGCCCTCTCGTCTACTGAGCCGCTTTTCCGCAGCGGGCGAGACGGATATTTGCCTTCCGTTTACCTCCCGTTTACCAACAGGGTCGACCGTGGTTAACCGCGTTCCGTAGGGTCGCTCGCGGGTCGGCACCGGCCCTCATCCTGTAATCCAAGAAGTCCCCGAAGGGAAAACTGTGAACTTCAAGCGACGTGCACTTACGCGCGCGGCCAGCATCGCTGCCATCGCCATCGCAGGCACCATGCTCCTCTCCTCGTGCGCAGCAAACGAGGCACCGGCAGCCGGAAGCGCGTCCACCGCGCCGTCCACGCTGTCCGGAACGCTCAACGGCATCGGATCCTCCGCACAGGGCGCGGCCGAGATCGCCTGGAGCGCAGACTTCCAGACGGCGAACCCCAACGTCACCGTCAACTACGACCCACAGGGTTCTGGCGCCGGTCGCACCAGCTTCATCTCCGGCGCGGCCGACTTCGCCGGTTCCGATGCGGCCCTGAAGGACACCGAGCTGGCAACACCGTCGCCACTGTGCGCCACCGGCACCAAGGCGATCGACCTTCCGGTCTACATCTCCCCGATCGCGATCGCATACAACGTCGACGGTCTCAAGACCCTCAAGCTCGACGCTGCGACCATCGCCGGCATCTTCAAGGGCACCATCACCTCGTGGGATGACCCGGCCATCAAAGCGCAGAACGCCGGCGCGGCGCTGCCGTCAGCCCCGATCACGGTCGTTCACCGCTCGGACGACTCCGGCACGACGCAGAACTTCACCGAGTACCTGAGCGCGAACGCGCCGACCGTCTGGGACAAGCCTGCTTCGCAGACTTACCCCTACCAGATCGGTGACGCCGCCAAGGGCACCTCCGGTGTTGCGGACGCCGTCAAGGGCGCGAAGAACAGCATCGCCTACATCGACGAGTCCGGCGCCACCGGCCTCGGCATCGCCGAGCTGAAGGTTGGCTCGTCCTACGTCAAGATCAGCGCAGCCGGTGCTGCGGATGTCGTCGCCAAGTCGCCGATCGCACCCGGTCGCGCGTCTGGTGACCTCGCCATCGCGATCGACCGCAAGATCACGGACAAGAACGCATGGCCGATGGTCCTGGTCAGCTACCTGATCACCTGCCAGAAGTACACCGACGCGGCCAAGGGCAAGCTCGTCGCCGCGTACGCCGCATACGCGGCCAGCTCAGCCGGACAGCAGAGCGCAGCCAAGAACGCCGGCTCCGCACCGCTGTCGACCGAGCTCGCAGCTAAGGTTGCAAAGGTTATCGCTACCATCAAGTAGCAGCACTCGCACACTTGGCCTGGGTTGCTTTCGAGCAGCCCAGGCCACTGTGCACTTGATCCACGCTGAACCGCTCGCTCACCTATCACTGCCCACCGCAGTCCGGAATTCAGGAAGCCAGGGATGACAACCGGAACACCAGGCGCCATCAAGGCAAAGATGCGGATGGGTGACCGTGTCTTCTCCGGAAGCACCATCATTGCCGGTGCCATCATCCTCGCCGTGCTCGCCGCGGTCGCCGTGTTCCTCATCGCCCAGAGCATTCCGGCCCTGGTAGCCCGCCCCGGCCAACTTCCGAACGCCGCGCCCAACTTCTGGGTCTACGTGTGGCCGCTGGTCTTCGGAACCATCTGGGCCGCAGCAATCGCGCTCATCTTCGCGACCCCGATCTCCATCGGCGTCGCCCTCTTCATCTCGCACTACGCACCGCGCAGGGTCGCCCAGCTGCTCGGCTACGTCATCGACCTGCTGGCTGCCGTGCCATCCGTGGTCTTCGGGCTCTGGGGCATCCAGGTGCTCGCACCGGCAGTGCAGCCGTTCTACGCCTGGCTCAATACGAACGTGGGCTGGTTCCCGCTGTTCGACGGCCAGGTCTCCGGAACCGGACGCACGATCCTCACCGTCGCGATCGTTCTGGCCGTGATGATCCTGCCGATCATGACCGCCGTCTGCCGTGAGGTCTTCCTGCAGACGCCCCGCCTGCACGAGGAGGCGGCCCTCGCGCTCGGCGCGACCCGCTGGGAGATGATCCGCACCGCGGTTCTTCCGTTCGGACGGCCAGGGGTCGTCTCTGCCGCGATGCTCGGACTCGGCAGGGCCCTCGGCGAGACCATGGCGGTTGCCATGGTGCTGTCGCCTGCCGTCGTCGTCTCCTTCTTCGTCCTGACCTCCCAGAACCCCAACACCATCGCCTCCAACATCGCCCTGCAGTTTCCCGAAGCGGCGGGCCTCGGAGTCAACACGCTGATCGCCTCGGGGCTCGTCCTGTTCGTCATCACCTTCATCGTGAACGCGGTCGCCCGATTCGTGGTCAACCGCCGCAAAGCATTCTCCGGAGCGAACTGATGTCGGCTATCAACGCTGGAGGAATCACCAACTCCCTGACCACCGGCAGGCTGCCGCGCGGCACGGTCTGGATGGTGCTGATCGGCAGCTGGATCCTGCTCGGGATCGTCTTCGTCCTGGTCCAACTCGCCGGAGGCACGAAGACGTTCAACCTGGTCGGTGCCCTGTTCCTCGGCACCGTCCTCTTCGACATCCTGATCTTCGCCATCTCATACCTGGTGGAAGGTGTCCGCAAGGCCAAGGATCGGCTGATGACCTCCCTGGTTGCCACGGCATTCATCATCGCGATCCTGCCGCTCGTCTCGCTCGTCTACACCGTGGTGTTGAACGGCCTGCCGCGGATGATCCAGCCATCCTTCTTCACCGAATCGATGCGCAACGTGCTCGGCTCGGGCGGTGGCGCGCTCCACGCCATCATCGGCACCGTCGAGATCACCGCGTTCGCGGCGCTTATCTCGGTGCCGATCGGACTCCTCACCTCGATCTACCTGGTCGAGTACGGTCGGGGGGCGCTCGCCACCACGATCACCTTCCTCGTCGACGTGATGACCGGCATACCGTCGATCGTCGCCGGCCTGTTCGCCTACGCCCTGTTCGCCCTGATTACCGGGGATGTCGGCTATCGCTCCGGTTTCGGCGGCTCGGTCGCCCTGTCTGTGCTGATGATCCCGGTGGTCGTGCGCTCGTCGGAAGAGATGCTGAAACTGGTCCCGAACGAGCTGCGCGAAGCGTCGTACGCGCTCGGGGTGCCGAAATGGCTGACTGTCCTGAAGATCGTCATCCCCACCTCGATCGCCGGCATCACCACCGGCGTGACGCTTGCCATCGCCAGGGTAATCGGCGAAACGGCGCCGCTCTTGATCGTCGTCGGCTACACGTCGAGCGTGAACTACAACCTCTTCCACGACCGGATGATGAGCCTGTCGGTCTTCTCCTACACGCAGTACGCGCAGCAGGGTGCCAACGCAGCTGACTTCCTCAATCGGGCATGGGCAGCGGCATTGACGCTCATCCTGATCGTCATGGCACTCAACCTGATCGCTCGTCTCGTCGCCAGAATCTTCTCCCCCAAGCTCGGCCGCTAAGCGGCGCTCAAACCGAAGGAAACCCGTGTCCAAGCGCATCGAAGTCAACGACCTGCACGTGTATTACGGCAAGTTCAAGGCCGTCGAAGACGTCTCGTTGACCATTGAGCCCCGCACCGTCACCGCATTCATCGGACCGAGCGGATGCGGCAAGTCGACCTTCCTGCGCACCCTCAACCGCATGCACGAGGTCCTCCCCGGCGCCAGGGTGGAAGGCGAAGTCCTCATCGACGGCAACAACCTGTACGGCCCAGGCGTCGATCCGGTTCTCGTGCGCCGCCAGGTTGGCATGGTCTTCCAGCGCCCGAATCCGTTCCCGACGATGTCGATCCGCGAGAACGTGCTCGCGGGCGTGAAACTCAACAACCGCAAGATGTCGAAGTCCGATTCGGATGCGCTGGTCGAGAAGTCCCTCGTCAGCGCGAACCTGTGGAACGAGGTCAAGGATCGGCTCGCGCTTCCCGGTTCCGGACTCTCCGGCGGCCAGCAACAGCGTCTCTGCATCGCACGCGCCATCGCCGTGCAGCCGGACGTCGTGTTGATGGATGAACCGTGTTCTGCCCTCGACCCGATCTCGACCCTGGCGATCGAGGACCTGATCGAGGAACTCAAGCGGGACTACACGATCGTGATCGTCACCCACAACATGCAGCAGGCATCCCGCGTCTCCGACCGCACGGCCTTCTTCAACATCGCCGGAACCGGCAAGCCGGGCAAGCTCATCGAGTACAACGACACCAACACGATCTTCTCGAGGCCGAGCGTCCAGGCGACGGAAGACTACGTCAGCGGCAAGTTCGGATAACCCGGCTGCGCTGCGCCAGCCGGGGATGTCCCCGGCGAATTCCCAGCTGAACCACCGGTGACGAGATGGGCCGGGCCGCAGAACGCCTCTCGGCGAGAGGCCGCTCGAAGCGGCGAATAATGGAGCCCGGGGTTACTGCGGCCCGGCAACGGCCCCGAAGGGCCGCATCCATTCTAATCCAGAGAGTCCGAACGCCACAGCCGTGCGCAGAACGCGAACTCGGTTGCAGTCTGGGACAGTCGAAGGGCGCGGGTGGTCAACCCGGTCGCGCGGTCGGGCGCTGTCGCGTCGACATCGTCGGCAAGACTCGTGCTGCCCATCGACGTCAACCGGCAGAAGGCGGCGGCGCGGTCGAGCGCGATCCCGAAATCGCCGCTGAACAGGCCGCGCAGAATCTGGTCTGCCAACTCCATGATCTCGGCCGGCCCGGTGGGGGCTGGCGCCCCGGCGATCACCGGATCGATCGACACCGCGAGCTCGCTGCCGCGCTGGTAGAGAAAGCTGATCGTCTCCGGATCCTGCCGGATGAGGGTGCGCAACAGGTAGATGCGCCACAGGGCCCCTGGCAGGCTCCGCGGGCTCGACTGCGACCACAGCTCGGCGATCGCATCGATGCCGTGCTCGTCGGCGAAGGTGACGAGGCGGTCGAGCACATCCGGATCCGGATTCTCCCGCACCCTGCTCATCAGTGCGTGAGCGGTGTCGTGGGCGACGCGGCTGATCTGCGCCGGGTCGGACCCGCCCTCGAGGCTCTCGAACTTGGAACCGGAGAACTGGGTTGGCTTGTGAAACTCGTCTGACATCCGCTTAAGCCTAAGCGCCGGATCACATGCCGGTGAAAATCGGTGCAAAAAAGCCATTCGCGAGCAACCCCATTCGGGGGCCAAAGCGCGCTAGCGTTGAATCGGTATCACCCCTGATAAGGAGAAAGCACAATGAATATTCTGCTCATCGTCATCATCGTTGTCGCCATCGTTCTCGCGATCACTGGCGGATTGGTCAACTCTTTGCAGTTCCTCCTCTGGGTGGGACTGGTCTTGGCCGCGATCGCCATCATCGCCTGGCTGATTCGCGCCATCTCCGGCCGTCGCGTCTGATCTAGTCGCGTCTGAGCTAGCCGCGTCTGAGCTAGCCGCGTCTGAGCTAGCCGCGTC
>JAODMG010000199.1 GCA_025464895.1 Microbacteriaceae bacterium
GCTCTTCCCGCCGAAGAGTAGACGCACGCCCGTTCTCGCCCTCCGACCGAAAGACAAAATGACTCATCTTCTGGCCCACCTGTCCACGGCTGATGTCGCTGCGATCGACACGTCAAACGCGGTGATCGTGCAACCCATCGGGGCCATCGAACAGCATGGTGCACACCTGCCGATCATCACTGATGCGCTGACCGCCGAGCGGATCTCGGACCTCGCCATTCGGTCACTTCCCGTCGGCAACAACGTGTGGCAGCTGCCGACCATCTCCTACGGAAAGTCAACTGAGCACCTCGGTCGAGCAGGAACGATCGCGATGTCGGCCAGCACTCTCATGGCCGTCTGTATGGACCTTGGCGCTTCGCTAGCGGCTTCCGGATTCCGGAAGCTCGTGTTCGTGAACGGCCATGGTGGCCAGCCGAGTTTGCTGGATGTTGTGGCGCGAGACATTCGGGTGCAGTCCGGTCTGGAGGTGTTTCCATTGATGCCCTCCCGCTTCGGTCTGCCCGCGGGAATCATCGAGTCCGATCCGCACTATGGCATACATGCGGGACAGATTGAGACCTCGATCGTGTGGTCGCTCGCGCCGGAACTTGTCCAGATGGATCACGCTGTCAAGGATGGCGACATCGTTGACAAAATGTACCGCGACTTTAAGCACCTGACACTTGAAGGTGCAGTGCCGACTGCGTGGGTTACCGATGACCTTTCGCGCTCCGGCGTACTGGGCGACCCGACGACAGCAAGCCGCGAACTTGGAGACCGTATAGTCGAACACCAGAAGAAGATGCTCGCGGAGGCGCTGATTGAGATCCGCGAGTTCTTCTTCCCGTCGCTTCCGGTGCGCGGTGCCGCTGGGGGTCGAGGGTGAGCATCCGCCGGGTGTGGGGGCTGTCGCCGTTACACGTTGATTTGCGAGGCCCGGCTGTCGCCGGGGCGGCGCCCGTTGTAGTCGAACTCGATGCTCTCCCGCAGCGATTGACCGTCGATCTGTCCCGAGCGGCGATCATCGTTGTCGACATGCAGAACGACTTCTGCGCCAAGGGTGGATGGCTCGACGCGATCGGTGTGGACGTGAGTGCCGCTGCCGCCGCCATCGAACCGATTGCTCGCATCCTCCCGCCTCTCCGATCTGCCGGCGTTCCTGTCATCTGGCTCAACTGGGGAAATCGCCCCGACCTCGCAAACGTCCCGCCAGGTGTCGCCCACGTCTATGACGCCGACGGGACAGGTGGCGGCATTGGCGATCGAGTGGGGCGCAGCGAGGCCGTGCTCACCCGTGGCAGCTGGGGCGCGTCGATCGTAAACGGCCTGGAGCCTGCACCCTCGGACCTACACGTTGACAAGTTCCGCATGAGTGGCTTCTTCGATACACCGCTTGACAGCATCCTTCGCCAACTCCAGGTCGACACGGTGCTGTTCGCCGGCGTCAACGCCGACCAGTGCGTGCTCGCGACGCTAACGGATGCCGCGTGTCTCGGCTACGACGTCATCATGGTCGAGGGCGCGAGCGCCACCACCTCACCTGCATTCTGCCTCGACGCCACTCTCTACAACGTACGGCAGTGTTTCGGATTCACCACAACGCCAGACCACCTGGTCGGCGCCCTCGTAGCACCGATCACCACCTGAGAAAAGGACGCTGATTATGGCCGCCTCGCCCATCCTCAAGCACATCGACGACCTCACGACGTACCGCATCGCACCCGGCGACACGGTGAAATTGACGCACCTCACCGGTCCCTCCGAGGGATCGGCGACCAGCGTATTTTTCGAGATCTGGGAACCGAACGGCGTGCAGCCAGACAATTCACACCCGGACTCCGTTGAGATCTTCATCATCCTCAATGGCGCGGGAAAGGCCGTCAGCGACGAGCATTCCGTCGACCTGAAGGCGGGCGATGTCCTCGTGCTGCCGAGCGGATCCGTGCACCACATCCAGAACACGTCCGCCACCGAACGTCTGTACGCGGTGACGATAATGGCCAATGATCTCGGGGCGATGAAACGCGGATTCGAGTACCTCGTTACTAGCGGAGAGCCGGAAGTGCTCGACGCCCAAGACAAGGCGGCGATCTTCACTGGTCTCGCCGCGTTGGCCACCGATTAGTCGAGACGTGCAGCGCACGATGGGTAGTTCGTTCCTCCCGGACTCGGCGACGTCGCTCCTCACCTGACAAACGCTCACTGCGGCTGGATCGAGTCGGCTCTGGAAAACACCGTCTCGAAGTGATTTGCTAGATCTATGGGGGATCGCGACCGGAAGGATCGGGGTGGCGTGTCGCATCAGCGTTACGCACGAAAATGGCAGAGTCGCTTCTGGGCGGGGAACGACTCGCGCGCATGATCGGTGATCGGTATGTCAAGTCGTTTCAGCAGCTGAGTCAAGCGGCGAACGACGCAGGTCTGATGAACCGCCGATACGGCTTCTACTGGTCGATGATGATCGGTTGGACCCTCGCGCTCGCCACGCTGCTAGTGTGCGTGGTCCTGATCGGTGACAGCTGGTACCAGCTGATCGTGGCGGCGCTCCTCGGTGTGGTCATGTCGCAGATCGGGTTCCTAGCGCACGAGGCCACCCATCGGGAAGTATTCGCGACCCCCGGATGGAACGAATGGACTGGTCGGGTGCTGTCCGGACTCTTCATCGGGATGAGCTACGCCTGGTGGCTGGACAAACACACCACGCACCACGCGAATCCGAACAAGGAGGGCAAGGATCCCGACGTCGGCTCGAGGGTGCTCGCTTTCACGCCGGAAGCCAGCGACCGGCGCGCAGGGGTCGCGTCCGCACTCGCTAAGTATCAGGGGTTCTACTTCGTGCCGCTACTGTTCTTCGAGGGCTTCTACTTGCACTTTATTTCAATCAAAATCGCGATAGCCAATCGCGGAGCCTCTGGACGATGGTGGGACATGCTGTTCATGGGGGTGCGGCATGCCGCCTATCTCGTGTTTCTCTTCGCGGTGTTGCCTCCCGGTCTGGCTGTCGCTTTTCTTGCCGTTCAGATTGCGGTGTTCGGGTTCCTCCTCGCGGGCGCGTTCGCGCCGAACCACATCGGGATGCCCACGGTTCCTCACGATGTCGACATCGACTTCCTGCGCCGTCAAGTGCATATGTCACGAAACATTCGCGGCGGATTCTGGGTGCGTTTCTTCATGGGTGGGCTGGAATACCAGGTGGAGCACCACTTGTTCCCGATGGCGCCACGGCCGAACCTTCCTGCGTTGCAGCGCCTCGTGCGTGAGCATTGTTCGCGTAATGACATTCCGTACACCGAGACGTCATTGGCCGAGGCGTGGCGCACGATCGTGTCTTACCTGAATCAGGTCGGCTTGAAGAACCGCGACCCATACACGTGCCCGCTGGTGAGGCAATATCGCGGATGAGCCGTCGAATGGATGACCGCGGGAAGAGAGAAGGACCTGGATATCAATGAAGGTCACTGTGAATCATGCCACGTGTATCGCCTCAGCAAACTGCGGGCTCACGGCTCCGAACGTGTTCCGCAACCGGCAAGAGAATGACGGGTTCGTGGAGCTGATCGACGAGAATCCACCAGAGTCAGAATGGGATGCCACCCGACGAGCCGCGAACCTGTGCCCGTCAGCGACGATCCGCATCGATGACGACGAGAACGGCTATTGAAGTCGACCGAGCCCTGTGTGCTGTCCCATGGCTAGATTGGGGGCATGACCAAATGGAGCGTCGAGAACATCCCATCCCAGAGTGGCCGGACCATCATCGTCACCGGAGCCAACAGCGGTCTCGGCCGGGCCACGACCACTGCCTTGGCCCGAGCCGGCGGCCGGGTCGTGATGGCCGTGCGAGACCTGAATCGCGGGGCGGCCGCAGCCTCAACGATCACCGGCGACGTTGAGGTCCGCGAACTCGACCTCGCCGACCTGTCGTCGGTGCGGCGCTTCGCCGAGGAATGGAACGAGCCGATCGACGTGCTCGTCAACAACGCCGGGGTCATGCTGGTGCCCCATGGCACCACCAAGGATGGGTTCGAGACCCAATTCGGCACCAACCACCTCGGCCACTTCGCACTCACCAACCTGTTGCTACCTCTCATCACTGATCGGGTAGTGACCGTGTCGTCCACCGCGCATCGGAGCGGCGTCATCGACCTCGACGATCTCAACTGGACGACGCGTCCATACAAGGCGTGGGCCGTCTACGGTCAGTCCAAGCTGGCCAACCTGCTCTTCACTCTCGAACTCGAGCGCCGGCTCGAGAGCGACAAGTCGTCCGTGCGGGCGTTCGCCGCGCATCCGGGTTATGCCGCCACCAACCTGCAGGGCCATTCCGGAAACCGGCTGCTGACCGGTGTGTTGGGCGTGGGCAACAAGCTAGTTGCCCAGAGTGAGCAGATGGGGGCTCTGCCGAGCCTGTTCGCGGCCACTCAAGACCTTCCTGGCGCCAGCTATGTCGGGCCGGATGGCCGCGGCGAGCAGCGCGGACACCCGACCCTTGTCGGTCGCACCGCCGCCGCGAGCGACGTCGACATGGCGAAGAAACTCTGGGCCGCCTCTGAGCAACTGACCGGTGTGAGTTATCCGTCGCTCACCGGCTGACCTATGAGTGGGGCGCGAGCGTGCCCTTCTAGCTCTGGGGGCGCCGGTATGCCCCGTGCCAGCGAACCATCGCCAATTCGCGTGCGACCTGAGCATCGTTTGCGCTTCCATTGGTTGCGATGTGGCGCGCGATCACCCGGTCGCCGTCCCAGGTAAGAACTTGAGCCAGAACGGTCGGGTCTATTGCCGAATCCGTTCGGCCCGCAGCTTGTTCTTCGGCTATCAAAGAGGCAGTGAGTGCGGTGACCCGTTCCAGTTGGCCGTTCCAAAATTGCTCGACATCGTGGTCGTAAGCCGCGACCTCGTTGATCGCCGCGAGGAGATCTGCGTGTTGTCGATAGAACTGGATCATCGAGAGGTACGCACGGGTCAGTGTCTCAGGGCCGCCGTTCTCGCCGACAGGCGTCCAATCCCTGGCGAAATCGAAGATCTGCTGCTTTAGTGTTCCCGCGAGACGGATGAGGAGGTCCGTCTTGTCCCTGAAACTGACGTAGAAGCTTGATCGAGCTACTCCGGCCTGTTCTACGATCTGGCGTACGCCGAGGTCGGTGAACTTGTTGCCGTCTCGCAGTAGCTGTTCCGTTGCAGCCAGGATTTCCGCTTCGACGATGGGGCGGCGGTCTTCCGTGGGGGAGTGGCGTCGCGTTGTCGAGGGCATTGTCTGGCTTCTTTCCGTGTCTTTTCAGGTCAGGCAGAGCAACCGCTGGCTCAGCGAGCGCGATACAGCAGTTGCGGGTCGGTGAATCCCTCCAGGGCCCATGGTCCACCTTCGACGCCCTGACCACTCCATTTTCTCCCGGCGAAAGGCTGCCGTGGGGACAGTGCCTTGTGTGTGTTGACCCACACTGTCCCTGCTTCGACGCGTGCCGCAACGTCGGCTCCATGGTCTTCGTCTGCGCTCCAGACTGAGCCGGCCAGTCCGAATTTGGTGTCGTTGGCGCGAGCGACGGCTTCGTCCACGGTCGTGAATGACATCACCGGCAGTGCAGGACCGAACTGTTCTTCTGCCACGATTCGCGACTTGTCATTCACGTCAGTGATGATCGTGGACTCGTGGAAATATCCGGGACCGTCGATCACGTGACCACCGGTTACGACTTTGCCGCCGGTGGCGAGTGTGTCTGCGATGAGTTCTGCGACGAAGTTGCGTTGAGGCAGATTGTTCAGCGGGCCGAGGTCGGTGTCGGGGTCGGCGCCGTTCCCGATTCTTGCCTTCCTTGCTTCGGCGACAAGTGCGTCAACCAGCTCGGGGTAGATCGCTTCGGCAACGTAGATGCGCTTGGCTCCGACACAGACCTGCCCGGTGTTGGAGAAGGCGGCTCCGAAGATGCCGGCCGCGGTGAATTCCGGGTCTGCGTCCGCGAGAACGATGGCGGCATCGTTTCCGCCGAGCTCGAGGGTCACCCTTTTGAGATCGGCCGCGGCGCTTGCGGCGATGCGCTTTCCGGTCGCGATCGATCCTGTGAAGCTGATGATCCGCGTGAGAGGGTGGCCGGTCATGAGCGGACCGAGTTGGTCGTTGCCGCTGATGACGTTGAACACGCCTGGGGGAAAGACGTCTCGTAGTATTTCGCCGACAAGAAGCGTTGACAGTGGGGCGAACGGGGAGGGTTTCAGTACGACGGTGTTGCCTGCGCGGAGCGCTGTCGCGACCTTGGCAACGCCAATGTAGACGGGAGCGTTCCACGGTGTGATCGCGGCGACGGGGCCGAGCGGGCGTCGAAGTTTCTCGGAGAACACTTTCTCGTCGTCTTGGACGATTTCGCGGGGAAGTTCAAGATCGGCGTAGTAACGGAGCCAGGATGTTGCGCCGAGGATTTCGCGACGCGATTCGCTCAGGATTTTGCCCTGCTCGGCGGTCAGGACCGGGGCGATCCGATCGATCGCAGCGCCGAGACCGTCGGCGGCGTTCCGCAGTGCGTTTCGACGAAGGTCCTCGTCACGCTGCCATCCGCCGAAGGCGTTCTGGGCGGCAGTGAAGGCGGCATCGAGCTGGGTAGGGGAGGCGTCTGGCGCGGTAGCGAAGACGAGACCGGTCGCGGGGTTGATGACGTCGAAGGAGTTGTCGCCGACGACACTTTCACCATTGATGGTGAGTGTTGCGGTCACATTGTCCGTGGGGCTAAGCAGTATTGTCATGGGTCTGTCCTCGTGGAGGTCTATTTGTTGGAGCCGGAACTGGTTCCGTGTGACGACGATAACACACTGTCGGACACTATGTCCGATCCGCAAGTCGTCGTGCGCGTTCTGCCTGAGTTGCACAGCCGGGCACGAAGTCGCCAGACGCACGGGCGGGTACGACCCGAATGTTCTGCATGAGCGCGTGCGTCCTCCTAAATGCGGACTTTCGCAGACACAGCATCGGTGTCAACATCAGACACTTTGAATATCGAGGAGGATTCATGAAAAAGTGGACCACCTCGACGGCGCACGCGAATTCATCCGGATCGACGAGGAGTTCTTACGTCACGATTGACAACTCTGCCGGCACGTCGCAATGGATCGTGCCGCGGTGAGACGCGGGTCCGTGGCGGCTCTCGCCCTGGTGGGCGCCGCGGCCTGTGTTCTCTTGACCGGTTGCACGTGGCTGGACGGTCCGCTGCAGTTCAGCACGGACGGGGGGTGGATCTGCGCTCCGACACCGGAGTACAAGGATGTGGCGTTTGGTGTTAATCTGCCCGACGACCTCACGTCGAGCATCACGATCGACTCGATCGGGCTCGTCGACGCAAAAAACGCGGTTTTGGGCACGACGAGCCTCATGCTCTTTACGCCAGGACCAGGGCTACGCCTCGGGTTGGATCAATATCCGCCGACCGGACAATTTCCGGCAAACTGGCGGAAGGCAATGCCAGCAATCGGCACCGCAACCGAGCCGGGAACAGCGTATGACCTCGTTCTCGAAGTCAGAAGCGATGGAACGAACCCCGCCCGCCTGTCGGGAGTCGTGATTACTTACACATCGGCTGGCAGGCAATACGTCGCGCAAACGCACTTCGGCTTGGAGTTGAAGAAAGCGGTTTCGTGCGCCGGTTGACACCCAGCGAGACTCCAGTGCTCCTAGCTGCGACGCGGCTTGCGCGGCGGACGATCGCCCTGGTCGTCCCGCCCGGCTCGGTCAGGACGGAGCTCGATCAGTTTGCCGCTGATCCGGGTGCCCTCCAACTTGGCGAGAACCGCCCCGGAGAGGTCCGCGGGAAGCTCGACGAGTGAGAAGGAGGGGAGGATCTTGATAGCGCCGAAGTCTTCTCGGCTGAGTCCTCCTTCGTTGGCGAGCGCTCCGACGATCTGCCGCGGCTCCACCTTGTGCCGCTTGCCGACCTCGATCCGGTAGGACGCCATCCGCCTGTCGCCCGGTCGGGCGCGTCGCTCCGGGCGATCAGTCCTTTCGGGGCGCTCGGCGCGGCCTCCGCGATCGTCGCGGCTGTACCGGTCGGGACGGTCGCCTCGGTCGGCGCGGGCGGGGCGATCAGACCGGTCGCCCCGGGAGTGCTCTTCGCGTTCGTAACGCTGAGCGCGCGCGTCGTCGGGGGAGAGCAGCAGCGGCGTCTCGCCCTGGGCGACGATCGCGAGGGCAGCGGCAACATCGGCCTCCGGCACATCGTGGTGTTCGACGTAGTGACCGATGATGTCGCGGAAGAGCCCGATCCGATCTGCTTGACCGAGCGCCTCGGTAATCGCGTCGTCGAAGCGAGTCAGGCGGGTGGCATTGACGTCTTCGGCGGTCGGCAGCTGCATCTGCGTGAGCGGCTGACGGGTCGCCTTCTCGATGGCGATGAGGAGCCGGCGCTCGCGCGGTGTGACGAAGCTGATCGCGGCACCGCTGCGCCCGGCCCGCCCGGTGCGACCGATGCGATGGACGTAGGACTCGGTGTCGATGGGGATGTCGTAGTTGACCACGTGACTGATGCGCTCGACGTCGAGGCCGCGGGCAGCGACATCCGTGGCTACCAGAATGTCGAGCTTGCCGGATTTGAGCTGCTCGACAGTGCGCTCACGCTGAACCTGGGCCACATCGCCGTTGATCGCCATGGCGGAGTAGCCGCGGGCGCGCAGCTTCTCGGCGAGCGTCTCAGTCTCGTTCTTGGTGCGGACGAACACGATCATCCCCTCGAAGTTCTCCACCTCGAGAATGCGGGTGAGCGCGTCGACCTTCTGCGGATAGGACACCATCAGGTAGCGCTGTGTCGTGTTGGCGGATGTCGTGGTCTTGTTCTTGACAGTGATCTCTTCGGGATCGTGCAGGTACTTTTTCGAAATCCGTCGGATCTGCGCGGGCATGGTGGCCGAGAACAACGCGACCTGTTTGTCATCCGGGGTGTCGGCGAGGATCGTCTCGACGTCCTCTGCGAAGCCCATCTTGAGCATCTCGTCGGCCTCATCGAGCACCAGGTACTTGAGCTGCGACAGGTCGAGAGTGCCCTTGTCGAGGTGGTCCATGATGCGGCCGGGCGTGCCGACCACAATGTGAACACCTCGCCGCAGCGCGGAGAGCTGAACACCGTAGCCTTGACCGCCGTAGACGGGCAAGACGTGGACGCCGCGCACATGGGCTGCGTATTTCTCGAACGCTTCGCAGACCTGCAGCGCGAGTTCGCGGGTCGGGGCGAGGACGAGCGCCTGGGGGCTCTTCTGCGACACGTCGAGGCGCGAAAGAATCGGCAACGCGAATGCGGCCGTCTTGCCCGTGCCAGTCTGAGCGAGGCCGACGACATCACGTCCAGCGAGCAGCAGGGGAATGGTCGCGGCTTGGATGGCCGACGGAGTCTCGTACCCGACATCCTTCAGCGCCTTAAGCACCGCGTCATTGAGCCCGAGCTCGGTGAAGGTCTTCGCTTCGCGCGCAGTGTCTGCTTCGCTCCGCACTGTTTCCGGGGCCGTCATGCTTCAACGGTATCCGAACTGAAGAGCCCTTCGTGAGGTCCGGCCTTCGCACAACTCTGAGGAGGATGCCGGCGGCTCGACCGGGGCCGCCTCCCAGGGCCAATCCTTCGGGGCGACTCATCCGCGGCATCCGTTCGTAACTCAGGCAAAACCATCCGGGCTGCACGCCGGCATGCGGATGTGGCGGCCGCTGCACGCATTCTGCCTGAGTTACGCACACGGCTATGGCAAAGCCGGGAAACCGCGGCGAAACCGACGGCGTCACCGCGGGTCAGGCGTGCAGACCTGTCGAGGAGATGGCCGCGCAGGGCGCCGAGGAACTTCCGCCGCCCGGCCGGCGAGGCGCGTGCCGAAAGCAGCTACATCGCCTCGCCGGTGTAGGAGTACTTCACGAACACCTCTGATGCGAGACCGGACTCCTCCAGAACGCCCTGCACCGCGGTGAGCATGTACTTCGAGTCCCAACCCATGTAGAGGAAGTGGGCCTCGTCCAGCGCATCCCAGTGGCCGTTCCAGGCCTGCGCCTCGAAGATGGGCCCGCCGCGGCGAGAGCTGAACGCGGTGACGTTGTCACGAGCATCCGCCCAGAGCCGTTTGAACACGCGGTTGAAGAGGTACTTGACGTCGGGGACCTCCCAGTGCTCACCGCGGTATTCGACATACTCGAACTCGCGCTCCCAGCCGCGAGGCCACCCTCGCCTCCGCTGTGCGTCGAGGATCGGGGTAAGTCCGTCGTCGTCGATGCCGACCGTCGTAGGACGCGCCCAGATCCGCAGGAAGTCAGCGGTGAGCCGCGCGGTGCGCTCCGCGATCGCGGCGGTGCCCCAGGCGGGAGTCTCGACAAGTTCACGGGTCGCGGGGACCGCGCTCTTCGCGTAGACGCTCGCGCGCTTCTCCGGGAACGACGCGTCGGCCGCGCGTTCGGCCAGCGGATGCTCGAGAAGGGTGAGGTTGCCGAGTGACGGCGCCAGGGCTCGGTGGCTGTTCTGCTCGTCCTCGCCGTAGTCGGCCCATTGCCGCGCTCCGTCGCCGCTCCAGGTGTCGCCCGGTGCCAGCGGGAAGATGTGCTCCACGTCCAGGTCGATCACGCTGTCGACGCCGGCGAGGCGCCCGAGCACGTAGTCGGCATGGGGGAGTGCTCCGTACTTCAGGGCGACGCGCACCCGCTCGTCCGACGGGGTGATCCGGGCGATCGCGCCGACCAGGTTGCCTTGCCCCTCCGCGCGCGCGCGGCAGAGGCGCGCCACCAGCCGATGGTTGCTCAGGCCGACCGCCGTCCTGCGGAGAAGCAGTGACTGCACCTGCTCCAGGGTCTCGATCAGGATGTCCCGGGAAACGACGCCGCGCGAATAGTCGCGGTAGGCGTGCATCACGAGCGGGTACATCCCCCGGCCGAAGGTATTGAGGTAGCCGAGCTGGCGGGTGAGCTCCGCGTCTGCCGCCTGCGCCGGCTCCATGAGGACGCGATAGACATCCGAATACTCCCTCCACTCGGCAGCAAGCGTGCGCAGCGTCTCGATGTGCAGGCGCGGGAACTGGTGCCGGAATGCGTCGTACACCCCGCGTGCGCCCTGGATGTCGACCTCGCGGCCGGTCGTCATGATCAGGTAGTGACGCCAGAAGCTGGCGATCGACTCCCCGGTGTTCTGTTCGATCGGCAGCCAGAAGGAGTCCTCGATCTCGCTCTGCTCCGCATGCGACAGGCCCATCAGAACGTAGTTGTGGATCAGCTCGTGGTCTCGGAGCGGTTCACCGGTGGAGTTGAGGCTCTCGAAGATCTGCTGGGCGTTCGCATCAGCGCCGAGGGTGATGGCGACATGCTCCAGCCGCTGCAGGCCCCTCCAGATCCGCGGGACCTCCTCCGCGGGCACCTGGCTGCGGAAGAAGGCGTAGTTGTCGTCGAACCGGGAGTCGCGCAGCTCGTGGTCAGGCAGTCGGCGACCGAGCACGACGCTCTCGAAGACCTGTGCCCAGGCCCGGTGCGGGCGGAGCTTGGTGTGGTTCGGGTCGCTGGCAGGCACGAGCACCTTCTCCAGCTCGGCGGCGAGGGTGGGATCGTCGGCCTGCCCTGGCTGCTGCAGCACGGTGTGGTGCAGCGCGGCGACCAGGAGCATGAGGGTCGTGATGCGCTGCTGGCCGTCGATGAGCACCAGCTCTTGGGTGTTGCTGTCGGCGCTCGCGGAGAGGATCGAGCCGACGAAGTGGGTGTGCCGGTCATCCGAGTCTGCGACGGCGCGGATGTCGGCGAGCAACTGCTCGCACCCGCCGATGTCCCAGCGGTACTGGCGTTGATAGACGGGCACGACGATGGTCGTGTGCGCGGCGGAGAGCCAGCGAATCGTGTTGACCGCTGTCGCATCGATATTCGTGGCAGTGCCCATAGTCTTGCTTCGCCCTTCGGGATGCTGTCTCTCGAGCATCCCGGGAATCCAGTGTATTCGGATGCCATTGCGCATCCGTCCAGACACTCTCGGTGCGCGACGACCCGCTGGAGAATGCTTGGCCTCCGTTCAGGGCGTCTATGTAGGCTTGCCTAAGTTGGGCCAGTTAAAACGTGCTGGCCCCCTACGAAAGGGCATGATCCGCGACATGGGTTATATCAAGTCCGCCGCTCTCGAAGAGACCGGCTACGTCGTCCTCGACCGCTACAACCAAGAGCTCGACCCCAAAGAGTGGCTCGACATCGAATACGTCGACTGGAAGTCGTCCGGTGAAACCCAGTTCGCGCCGCTCGCCAGCGCGAAGGGTGAAATCGAGGTCAACGGCTTCTGGAACCACAAGCCCCCGCGCACAGACAAGGACGGGGTGTGGATCCCGTCGCAGGTGGAGAAGGCTCCGAACCTCGTGCGCCGCGCGCAGGAGCCGGGCTCGAACGTCGGCCGCTGCCGCGTTATCGAACTGCAGCCGAACACCTACGCTGACGCCCTGTACAACCTGCACCAGGATGACAACAACCGACTCAACCCCGACGGAACCGGCTGGGTCGTGCGTGGGTTCTTCAACCTGACCGACGACAAAGACAGCTACTTCGTCCTGCGCGACAACCGCACCGACCCGAGCGTCGAGTACCGTATCGCCCTGCCGGCCGGAGCCCAGCTGCTCGTCGACACGCAGCGACTCTGGCACGCGACCGCTCACAACGCCACCGACCCCCGCTACTGCCTGATCACCTCGTGGGAATCCGGCCCGGAACTCGACGCCTACATCGAGAAATACAACGGCGTGAACCGGGTACCCAACGTGGAGGTGCCGCAGGACATCCTCGACGCCGGCCAGGCCGAGCAGACCCGTCGTATTGCGGCGCGTGCCGCCTACTACGCGGCCAAGGGCCAGGCGGAGAAGACGGCGATGAGCGAGGCTTAATCGGCTGCTCCCGCACGGAGGCCCCGGTCGCGAGACCGGGGCCTCTCGTCGTTCCGGTGACCTCAGGAGCGGTGAACCGCGATGTTGAAGTCGGGCGTGCCGAGCGCGCCCCAGAGCGAGAGCCAGAGCAGCATGTACATCTCCGGACCACGCGCGAGACGGACGCCGCCAAGATCGATGATGGTGTCCGCTGCCCAGCCGAACTCGCCCAGCAGGCCCCTGACCGTCGCTTTCGCTTGGTCGTCGTCGCCCGCGATGAATACGACGTGCCCGCCTGGAATGTGGCCGGGATCGGTCATCACCATGGAACTGACGGTGTTCAAGGCCTTGACGACCCGCGCGGCGGGGTAGGCGTGCTGGATCTGCTCGGCGACGCTGTCGGTGTTCGCCACGGCCAATGTCGGCGGCATGCCGTGGGAGAAGTCGAGGGCGTTCGAGACGTCCATGATGACCTTGCCGGCCAGCGCGTCCGCGCCGGCGGCTTCCAGCGCGGCGAGGGATGCGACGCCCGCGGTCGCGTTGACGATCAGCTCGCCGTGAGCCGCGGCATCCGCGAACGATGCGAGCCGCACGGCAGCGTGGGCCTGATGCCAGTCAGTGAACGGGGGGCTGCCTTGCATGTCCCTGCCGGTACGGGCGAGAGTGCCAGCCGGATCGCGCGTCCCGATGACGACGTCATGGCCGAGTTCGTCGAGTTTGCCTGCCAGGGTGCGGCCAACCATTCCGGTCCCGAGCATCGCGATTTTCATGGGAGTTCCTTCGCTTTCTGTGCTGGTGCCGCCATTGTAGGCTTCGCGATCGCCCGTCGGTATGGGGCCAGCGCTTCGGTGTGGCTCCCCAAGGGTGTCGCGCTGCACGATCGACGGCTAGCCTTCTTCACATAGTCAGGATGACCTCGAGAGGCGGTGGATCGGATGGCCAGGGACGGTCGGTCGATTGTGCGAGATGGGCCGTGGGGCTTCATCTTCCTGGTGGCGTATATCGGAGCCGCTATCTACTTTGTATCTGCGTCTGATGGCTCGTTCTGGGGTGTCGTCCTTGGGCTGCTCCAGGCGATCGTCTGGCCGGCATATGTCGTGTTCCACGTGTTGCAGGCGATCGGCGCCTGATCGCGGGCGGGGCTACCCAGGCGCGCCAAACCGCTCAGCAAGGTACTCCGAGAACGTCACCCGACCAAATGGCTCACCGGGCACCACATTGTGACCAGAGGCGAACGCCTGGAACGTCATGCCGGGCAATCGCAAAGGCCAGACAGCGCGACGTGACCCTTTTGCCGCTTTCCATTTGGCCGCTAGTTCGCCCCCGGTCAGCTTCTCGGGCCCGCCGATGTCGTCGACCCGGCCCACCGGGGCACTGTCAACAAGCTCGACGAGCCGCCCTCCAACCTCATCGACGGCGATCGGTTGCACTGAGATCGATGGTGCGAAGAGCACGGGCGAATACGTTTGCGCTGCGAAGATCGTCGCCATCAGATCGTGGAACTGGGTGGCCCGAAGGATGGTGTGCGGCACCGGTGCAGCGGCGATCATCCGCTCGCATTCGAGCTTCTCGCGGTAGTACGCCAGCGGAATGTCGTCGATGCCGACGATCGAGATGTACACGAGGTGAGAGACCCCGGCATCAATGGCGGCGTCGAGCAGGATGCGAGTGGCCGCGGCATCCCCCGGCCTCCTCGCCGTGGCGAGATGGAGAACGGCGTCGACGCCGACGAGTGCCTCCCGGATGCCAGCACCGGTCGCGAGATCGCCGACGACCCTCCCCGCCCCTGCCTGCCGGCTGAGCACACGAACCTCTTGTCCGTCGTCCCGTAGCCGGTTGACGGTTGGCCTTCCGAGGGTCCCGGTTCCGCCGGTGACGAGTGTCACTGCCATCACGGCGTCCTCAGTCGAACAGCCGCCGGAACACATTCGTGTCTGCGAGATTGATCAGTTCGTCGCCCCGACCGGACACGATCGTGCGTAATGCGTAGAGGGTGAAACCCTTCACCTGCTCGGCGGTGATGGCCGGGGGGATTGACAGTTCCTGGCGGGCGGTGACCACGTCGACCAGTGCCGGCCCATCGTGTTCGAAGGCCGCCCGCAGCGCACCTTCGAGGTCGTTCGGTTTCTCCACCCGCTGACCGAACAGCCCGATGGCGGTGGCGACATCCGCGAAGTTCGGATTGTCGAGGGCGGTGCCGTAGTTCACGAATCCGGCTGCCTTCATCTCGAGTTCGACGAAGTTCAGTGACCCGTTGTTGAACACCACGATCTTCACCGGGAGCTTGTTCTGACGGATCGTCAGCAGCTCGCCGAGCAGCATCGCGAGGCCGCCGTCGCCGGAAAGCGCGACGACCTGCCGCCCGGGGAACGCCGACTGCGCCCCGATGGCATGCGGAACCGCGTTCGCCATCGTGCCGTGCGAGAACGAACCGATCAGCCGACGGGAGCCGTTCATTTCCAGGTAGCGGGAGGCCCACACCGCCGGCGAGCCCACGTCCGGAATGAAGACGGCGTCGTCACTCGCCAACTCGCTGATCAGCCGGGCCACATATTGGGGGTGGATGGGGCTGCGATTGCGGTCGTTGACGGCCAGCTCGTCGAGGCCTTTGCGCGCTTTGGCATAGTGGGCGGTGGAGGAGTCCAGGTGTTTGCTGTCCGTGCGGTCTTTGAGCAGCGGAAGCAGCGCATCCACGGTGTCCTTCACACTGCCGACCAGGCCGAGGTCGAGGGGAGTGCGCCGCCCGAGCTGTTCGCCTCGGATGTCGACCTGGATGATCTTCGCTTTCGACGGATAGAACTGTTGGTAAGGAAAATCGGTGCCAAGCATGAGGAGGGCGTCGCAGCTCTCCATTGCCCGATAGCCGGAGGAGAAGCCGAGGAGTCCGGTCATGCCGACGTCGTAGGGATTGTCGTACTCGAGGAACTCCTTTCCCCGCAGCGCGTGCACGACCGGCGCCTTCAACTTCTCTGCGATGGCGAGCACCTGCTCGTGCGCTCCTTCGGTTCCCGCCCCACCGAGAATCGTGACATTGCGAGCCGAGTTCAACAGCTCGGCGGCAGCATTCAACTCGGCATCAGCGGGCCGGGTGACCCGCGTTGCCTGCCGGATTGGCGCCGACTTGCGGCGACCCTTGCTGTCCTTCAGGAAGATCTCTCCAGGGATGACGAGCACCGCGACGCCCCGCTGCTCAACGGCCGCACGCATCGCGATCTCGAGCAGCCGAGGCAACTGCTCCGGGGTGTTCACCAGCTCGGTATACACGCTGCACTCGCGGAACATCTCCTGGGGATGCGTCTCCTGGAAATAGGTGCTGCCGATCTCCGGGCCGGGGATCTGCGCGGCGATCGCGAGCACCGGCACCCGGCTGCGGTTCGCGTCGAATAGGCCGTTGATGAGATGCAGGTTTCCGGGACCGCAACTGCCAGCGCACACCGCCAGTTCCCCCGTGAGCGCCGCTTCGGCCGCAGCGGCGAACGCGGCCGCCTCTTCGTGGCGCACATGCTGCCACGCGACAGACCCGGCGCGCCGTAGCGCATCCGTGAACCCGTTGAGCGAGTCACCGGGCAACCCGTAGATCCGCTCCACCCCCGCATCCTCGAGGATCTCGACGATGGTGTCCGCAACAGTGGTCATGGTGTTTCCTCCAGCGATGGGTGAATAGTCGCGGTGGCCGGGCCCCGCGTCGTGTCACTGGGAGGTGGGGTCGCGGCCGAGAGTTGCCAGGTACTAAGGCTACGCCGCGACATCGTCGGCTGTCTCTCGCGCACGACGATGCCCCGGCCGATTCGGGTGGCCGGGGCATCGGTTCAGCCATAGCGCGCTAAGCGACCGTCAGCTCTTGTCGCCGGAGGCCACCTTTACCTCCCAGGTGATGTTGTCGCCGTGCTGCTGAGTCCAGAACGCGCGCCAGGTGGTGGCACCGGTCAGCTGGGGAACTTGCGCCCCCAGGATGCCGGCGGTCGACGAGTCACCGTTGGAGACGTGGATGCCCGTGATCTCTTTGTCACCGTCGTTGTAGCCCGGGCTCGTGTAGTGGTCGTACGTCGCGGACGCGTCCCGTCCCTCCGCCAGCCAACGCACGATGCTCGGTGCCTTCTTGCTGCTGCCGTCCTTCTTCAGTTCGATCAGGTAGCCGGAGTCGAGAGCGTTGCGCTGCGTGTGCAGGGCGTCACCCGCATCCTCGACGACGAGCAGCTGGTCCTTCGACGCGAACTGGATGTTGTCGAGCCCGGTGTGCTGCAGGTCACCGACGTACGCCGGGGTCAACGTGCCCGTGCTCGCGGTCGGCGACTTCTGGCTCAGTTTGAAGACACCGCCGAACGCTCCCGGAAGGGCGCTGTCCTTGTTCGTGTCGCCGGTCTCGGTGAAGTAGAACTCGCCAAAGTTCGTTCCGGGACGGAAAACACCGTTCTCGGGACGCTTGAACGGGGTGGCGCCTGCTGTAGCGGCAGCCGCCGTTGCCCCGTTGTTGGCGCCGAGGGTGAGCGGCACCCACCGGGTCGCGAACGACGTACCGTACGTGTGCAGGTCGGTGATGAACGGGTCGGACGGGTTCGCGGACAGCTGCTGCGCCGTCACCGGAGTGCCGTCGTTCCGGCTCACCTGAAGCGCCTCGAGGGTGCCGGTGGAGAGGTCGGTCGGCGTCTTCGGAGTGAACCGGTAGACGTAGCTGTTCGGCTTCTTACCGCCGGACACGCCCGAGCCACCGATGTCTTCGACCAGCCAGACGTTGCCGGCCGAGTCGTTTTGCACGCCCTCGTAGCCACCCGAGCCGAGTGCCGGAAGCGGTTTGAGCTTGCCGTCCACCGCATCGCCGTTCGCATCGAGCGACACTGCGAACACGCCGCCCGTTGGTGCGGAAGCCTCAGCGGTCAGGAGAAGCTGGTTGGTGAAGGGGTCCCAGGTGATGCCGTCGAACGTGGGAACCGCGACACCGTCGGTCCGCGTGTCGGAGATGAGGGTTACCCGCTTGGTCAGGTTCGGCTCGTCGAGGTTGATGCGCGTTACGTAACCTGCGGGCGCGCCTTCGTGTCCCTGGAAGAGGTAGTGCTTGCCGCCGAAGACGAGATAGACGTTCTTGTCCGGCTCGGACTTGAACGCCTCCTTCGGGTTCTGAGTGAGGGGACCGCCGTTGGACGTGTTGTATCCGTAGTTGGTGATACCGCCGTGCGCGTTGACAAGCGGCAGCTGCCCGTAGGCGACGGCGCTCTCGGTAAGTCCGCTGGCCAGAACGTTCGACTGAACCCCGAAAGCGGAATTCGCCGCGACTCCGTTGAGATTGAGCGCGTCTGATCCGGATTCGGTCTGCGCCGTCGCCGGCATCGCCGCCGCCACGAACGCTGCCAGGCCGAGTCCGAGGCCGACGGCCCCGACCAGCCCAAGCTTCTTGTGCTGCTTCATCTGTTTCCTCCTCCTGCCCGGCGAGTGCCTGGCAACGCTCACAGACAAGCGGCGACAGGTGAAGTCGCGGCGGTTTCGAGATGAACAGGAGAAAAACGATGTCCCCCTTGCGGGGGTGACTCGGTCCGTCAGCTCCTATTGCCTGGCATTGAAGATGTCGACATCGGCGCGCCAGACACCATCGTCCTCACGACGGAAGGTACACAATGAGTTTCCCGGCAGGTCGATGCTCGAACCGTCCGCAGTTCGCACGCGCGTGATGCTGCGGCCGATCTCGTAGGCGACTCCATCGCCTAGCGACGTCACCTCTACGCTCTCCAGGACCAGGTCGTAGACACCCCGGTCGAATCCGCTCTGCCAGAACGCTTGAACAGCGGCACGACCGGTGACCATTTCCTGGCCTGGAGGCAGGAAGCGAGCGTTCTCCGTCCACAAGGAGGCCTTCGCCGCAGCATCCTGGCTACGGGTGGCCGCCATGGCAGCCTCATTGAATGCCCTGATCCCCGCCCTGGCTATGTCGTCCTGCTCCGCCGAGGGCGCCAGCTCAGTTCGGTTGGTCTCGGGGTGAGTGAATTCCATGGGTCGATCGAACTCCTTGCCTTGCCTTTGCATCCACGACGCGGTGAACTTTTCCCGGATTCCCCACCCAGTCAGATCCATCCTGGCGCATCATCCTGTGGGGGTGTCGGATGCGGCCGACGCGGCCAAGAACCACTCGGATCACCAGTGCGCTTGCGCAGGAGGCCTAGCCATCCGCACCGATCGGGTCGATGATTGCAGGTGTGACGGGATGCGGTGTGCCGAACGGTCGTGGGTCGTGAACCCCGCCGCGCGGCGCGTCCAGCGCGTCTACCTGATCCTGCTGCTCGGGAACACCCTGGCGGCATCATTCATCTGGGGCATCAATACTCTCTTCCTGCTGGATGCCGGGCTGAGCAACTTCGAGGCGTTCGCGGCGAACGCGTTCTTCACCGCTGGCATGGTGATCTTCGAGATTCCGACCGGTGTCGTCGCAGACACCGTCGGCAGGAAAATGTCCTACCTGCTCGGCACGATCACGCTGTCCGTCACCACCGCCCTCTATTGGATGCTGTGGCTCTGGCACGCGCCGTTCGTCTGGTGGGCGATCGTGTCCGTGCTGCTGGGTCTCGGCTTCACCTTCTTCTCCGGCGCGGTGGATGCCTGGCTGGTCGATGCCCTGACGTCGACGGGGTACACCGGGGGGCTTGAGGCGGTGTTCGGCCGGGGGCTGGTAGTGACCGGGATCGCGATGTTCGCCGGCTCGGTGCTGGGCGGCGTGATCGCCCAGGTTACCAATCTCGGGGTTCCGTTCCTGGTGCGCGCCGGGGTGCTCGTCGTCATGTTCGTGTTCGCGTTCGTCGTGATGAGAGACCTCGGTTTCACGCCGGATCGCTCGATGGGACCGGTGAAAGCGACCAGGAACGTGCTGACGCAGTCGATCGAACACGGGCTGAGGAAGCGCTCGGTGCGCTACGTGATTCTCTCCGCGCCGTTCGCATCCGGGGTTGGGATCTACGCCTTTTACGCGCTGCAGCCCTATCTGCTGGAGCTCTACGGAGACAAGTCGGCCTATTCCATCGCCGGGCTGGCCGCGGCCGTCCTCTCCTTGTCGTCGGTGGCCGGTGGTGTGCTGGCACCGCGGATCCGCGGGTTGTTCGCCAAGCGGACCACCACGGTGATCGGCGCCTCCCTCACAAGCATCGTCGCACTCGTGGTCCTCGGCGTGAACAGCCTCTTCTGGTTCGCGATCGTCTTCCTGGTGGTCTGGGGCTTCGTGTTCGCCGTCGCGGGGCCCGTGCGGCAGGCATACCTCAACGACATGATCCCGTCTAAGCAGCGTGCGACAGTGCTGTCGTTCGACTCGCTGTTCGGCAGCCTCGGCGGGGTGTTCATCCAACCGGCCCTCGGCCGTTCCGCGGACCTTTGGGGCTACGGGACCTCGCTGGTGATCGGTGGAGTGGTAGAGCTCATCGGAATCCCGTTCCTGTTCGCCAGCCGGCGGCAGAACAACCCCGCCGACACGACCAAGGCGCGCGAGGAAGTTGCACCGGCCGCGCCAGAGGCGCTGTGACCGCTTCCGCTGCGTTCAAGCGCCACTAAAGATGGCGTGGATCACGAGCTGTTGTCAATGCCTGCTGCCGCCGCTGCCGCCAGGTTCGGGGTCGCGCAGCCCGTCGAATGTCCTCGGGTCCATGCCAGTGCCTGTCCATCCCAAACCCGGTCGCGGGTTTGGCGGCGGAGGTACCTGACCAAACGTCGCCAGTACGCTTCCAGGTGTCGGCCTCGCCGCGCGGCGGACCCCCGACACGATCGCGACCACCGCGGCAATAGCCAGGGCGACACCGATGGCGGTCAACAGCCAACCCAACACGCTGCCGCGACTGACCTCGACAATGCCCCACGGGGCCGTCAGCCACGCGCCGACTCCGGCGATTGCCCCGGCGACGAAGCGTAGCGCCGTGCCTCGACGGTGCCTCTGAACCTGCTCCATCTGCTCGATCAGCGTCATCGCTACTCCTTTGAACGCATACTATGCGGCGGAGGTGGCGGCACGCATCCTTCGGGACGAGGGCTGGGCGAATTATCACCGCAAGTGTAACCGTGGTTACATTTGAGGTGTGGGTGGTGATCATCGTGGGGCGAGCTGATGTGTACGAGAACCCGGATGCGAGCGATCCGGTGCTTTCCAGGGACATCGTGCGGGACCTGGCTGGCCGCTTTCTCTCCAACGGCGAGGTGCCGAACGGGTTTGAAGTCGATGAGTCGGGGGGTGAGGCGCGGGCGTATCTTCTGGGCGACAGGGTTGTGGTGAAGACGCAGCGGCCCCACCGGCGGCGTCCGCGAACCAGTCTGAGTAAGGAGGCAGGCGTCCTGGACCTTCTGGCCCGATCCCTGGGCGAATGGATCCCTCGACTTCTGGGCTACGGCACGGCCGAGACCCACGTGGGCACAGTGGAGTACCTGGTGATGAGCCGGATAACGGGACGCTCGCTCGTGCACCAGCCGCTGACCGGTGCGCGGCGGGATGTACTGGTCGCGCGAGTGGCAGGGATCCTGCGGAGAATCCACGCGACCGACCCGGGGGACGTGCGCGGCCATGGCATGCCCTCCGACGGCGAGGATGTGGCAGCGCTCCACCGACGCCTGCGGGACGGGTTCGCCGATCTCGTGGACGGGATCGCCGAACACCAGGGGAGGTGGACGTCGTCCGTCTCCGCCGGAGATGTGGTGACGGCGGCATTGGCCGCCCTACCCGGGACGCTCACTCAGCCGCCGGTTCTGTTGCATTCCAACCCCGGCCCGACACATGTCTTCGTCGATGGGACGGGATCGTTCACCGGGGTGATCGATTTCGGGGACGCCTACGTCTCCCATCCGGCGCTGGACCTGCGAAGCTGGCCTGACCCGGCCGATCGGGTCCTGTTGCGCGATGCCTATGTCGACGGTCGTCCGGTCAGCGCTGAGTTCGACGCTGTCTGGACGGTAGCGATGATCTATGCCGACATGGCGACTATTGTCCGACGGCTCGAATATGCCGATCGAGCCGAGCGCGACCTCGCCATGCGGCTGCGTTCGCTGTGATCGGTGCGTGCAACGGCCAGTGCCGGACGGACTACTCTGCCCCGACTTCGGAGTTCGATGAGGACGGGAGGAGCCTGCGTCGGTGTTTTCGATACTCGATGACAGTCAGCCAGACGATGAACGCATCGAAGACGGTGAGGAGGATGAGCCCGATCGAGAAGGCGACCGAGATCTGATAGATCTGATAGCCGATGAAGACAATCAGGAAACCGATCATCCAGGGGAAAGCCCAGAGTTTGTCACGGAGAACCGCGACGACGAGTAGCACCTTCACGAGCCCGTGGAGCAGCAGGTAGACGGCGCCGAACAGTGTTGACGCAGTGGTGAGGTTGCTGGTGGCGCTCACCAGGTGAGTGGCGATGAAATCGTGGGGATCTTCTGAGAGCTCATGCTGGGTGAGAAAACGGACGACGGAGTTGATCTGATACGGCGAGACGAAGAGGAGCAGAACGCCGCCGACCAACTCCAGCAGGCCGTCGAGCCCCTTGAGCACCAGGCTGATGCGGAATATCCGATCAAGTACGGTCATCGCGGGTCCCTCTTCTTGACAACCCACCCACAGTAATCCGGGTTACATGAGCGGAGGCCGTGCGATCTTCCGGAGGTTCGGAGGCTAACGCCGCCCGGCGCTGATGCCGTCCCGAAAGGACCGGTAACGGGGCGCCCAGTCGAGTTCCTGTTTGGCTTTCGCGTTGGAGACCAACATGGATACGCCGCTCAGAACCACACCGCCGTAGGGGGCGGCAAGCGTGAGCAGCCATCCCGGCACGACGAGCGGCCTCGGGGCGTTCCGGTTCTCGGCTATCGCGGTGATCAGTTCGCGAAAGGTCGCGGGCGTATCGTCGACGACGTTGTATGCCAGCCCGCCCCGACCGCGCTCGAGTGCGGCGACGGTGGCCGCGGCGGCATCCTGGTGGTGGACAAATGCAAGGGCCCCGCCGTGGAGGGCAACCGGGAGAGACCGTCTGCGAAGCATCCGAACGACGTTGTCGATGTCCTCCCCGTACAGCAGGCCGTAGCGAAGCGCGATCCCATCGATTCCCTCTGCGTCGAATGCTTGTTGTTCCGTTGAGACTATCGCGGCGATGTGGGCGTCGAACGGGCTTCCGGCCGGGCGTCCGAATGGTGATTCTTCGGTGAGTACCTGCGCGCCGTGGTCGTGGTAGCCGTAGCCGAACACGATCGATTGGGTCACGAATCGGGTGGCACCCACCGAGCGGGCTGCCTGCAGGAGGTTTGCGGTGCCTTCGATTCGAAGCGCATCGGTTTCGGCCATTGCGGAATGCCTGGCGGGTGCCTTCTTCAGGGCGGTCAGCTCGTGAAGCATCGCGTCGGCCTCGATACCGATGACCGACTTGAGGAGCCCCGCGCGGTCCATGACATCAGCGGTGATCACGTTCGCGCCGAGTCGCTCCAGTCGCCCCGCGCCCTCCTTCGTCCTGGTGATCCCGGATACGGAGTGCCCCGCGGCGATGAGGTGTTGGACGATCGGGACCCCCAACGTTCCGGTCGCGCCAGCAACGATGACTCTCATGGCAGGATCCCTTCGGCGTGCCTGTTGATGGTATGCCGAATGGTGGCAAGGAGGGAACCGCTGATGGCGGCATCGACCGCGGCATTCTGGCGTAACATCGACGCGTGAACCTCGACCCTGGCGACAACCCGGCGCTGACCCAGGAGGAGCGCGCCATCGAGACGATCATTGCGATCGCCGCCGGTGGGGATCCGTCCGTGGAAGCGTTCCAGCTCGCCAACGACTTCACCGATCGGCAGACGGCGAAGCTCTCCGCCTGGTTCGGCCGGTGGAAACGGCGTTACCAGCCGTAACCGATTCGCTCTACTCGGCCAGCGCGGCGCTTTCCCTGGCGACTGCCGACTCCGCAGACAGGGGAGAGTGGCAGGCGACGGCGTGTGGTCCGTCGCGCAGGTCGAGCACCGGCTCCTCTCTCGCGCACAACTCGGTGGCCAGCGGACACCGGGTCCGGAAGCGGCATCCGCTGGGTGGGTCGATCGCAGAAGCGATTTCGCCCGACAGCCCGGTGGAGGTCTTGGTCTTGTCGCGGGTGGGGTCGGGGGTCGGGATCGAGGCGATCAACCCCGCCGTGTACGGATGCCTCGGTGCCGAGTAGACCTCGGCGCTCGGGCCGATCTCGACGAGCTTTCCGAGGTACATGACGCCGATCCTGTCTGCCATGTATTTGAGAAGCGACAGGTCGTGCGAGATGACCACATAGGTGAGCGAGTATGACACCTGCAGGGAGCGCATCAGATTGAGGATCTGGGCCTGAATCGAGACATCCAGCGCGGAGACCGGCTCGTCCGCGACGATCACCTTGGGCCGCAATACGAGCGCGCGGGCCATGGCGATGCGCTGGCGTTGGCCGCCGGAGAATTCGTGAGCGCGGCGCTCCGCGGCTGACCGGGGGAGACCGACTGCGTCGAGCAGTTCGAGAACCTTTTCGCGCCGTTCGCGGGCGTTGCCGATGTGCTGGGCGGCGAGCGGTTCTGCGATCAGGTCGGCCACAGTCATCCGCGGGTCGAGTGCGGCCGACGAATCCTGGAACATGATCTGCAGGTCGCCGCGGCGCTTTCGCCACTCGGCCTGGCTCAGGCTGCTGATGTCGTCGCCGTTGAGGGTCACCGCGCCGCTCGTCGGGGTTTCCAAGCCGACGAGCATGCGACCAACGGTGGTCTTGCCCGAACCGGACTCACCGACGATGCCGAGCGTCTCGCCCTCGTTGACGTCGAGTGTCACCCCTGAAACCGCGTGCAGAATCCGACGCGGCTTGAACGCCGCCGGGCTCTTGATGCGGAATTGCTTCTCGATTGCCCGAAGGCTGACGAGAGCGTTTCCGGTGCCACCGCGCGATATTGCCTCATCGCTGAGCACGACGAAGTCCCGATCGTCGGGTGCGAGTTCCCCAGCATCCCTCGGATGGAAGCAGGAGTGAGTGTGGCCGGGCGCCACCTCGACGGCAGCCGGATCCTCTGTCCTGCACTCGTCCGTCGCGAACCGGCAGCGCGCGGCGAACCGGCACATCGGCGTCAGATCGATCAACTGCGGAGGAAGGCCGGGGATGGATGCGAGCGCGCGGCGGGCATCCAGGTCCATCGTCGGCATCGACTCGAACAGTGCTTGGGTATAACGGTGTCGAGGGTCGGCGAACAGGGCGCGGGTCGGAGCTTCCTCGACGACGCGACCGCCGTACATGACCGCGACCCGGTCGGCGTGCCCGGCGATAACGCCAAGATCATGGGTGACCAGGATGACACCCATCCCGAGCCTGGTCTTCAGGTCGTCGAGCAGCTCGAGGATCTGCGCCTGGATCGACACGTCGAGGGCCGTCGTCGGTTCATCGGCGATCAGGAGGCGGGGCTCGCAGACCAGGGCGATGGCGATCATCGCTCGTTGACGCATGCCCCCGGACAGTTGGTGCGGAAAGTCGCGCAGTCGTTCCTTCGGCCGCGGCATCCGCACCAGGGACAGCACCTCTTCTGCGCGGGCGTTTGCGACCTTCGCCGACGCACCACGGTGATGAATCAGGTACGCCTCGCGCAGCTGGCTTCCGATCGTGCGGGTCGGGTTGAGCGACGTCATCGGATCCTGGAAGACCATCCCGATGTCGTTGCCGCGCAGGCGACGCAGTTCGGATGCACCCATGGTCGTGAGTTCACGCCCGTCGAATTCAATGGAGCCGCCCACGATGGCCCCTCCGGGTGGCAGCAGTTGCAGCACCGACATGGCCGTCATGGTCTTGCCAGAACCGGACTCACCGACGATGCCGAGTGTCTCGCCCGCTCGCACCGAGAACGTGACGCCGTCGACCGGTCGCACCGTGCCGTTCGGCGTATCGATTTCGACCTCGAGGTCACGCACGCTCAGCACCGTTGTGTCACCGCGCGCATATTCGCTCGTCTCGTCGATCGTCGTCATGATGGTCATGCTTTCTCCTCCTGTGCGGCCGGCAGCCCGGTGCGGAGCCCTCGGAAGGCTCGAAATCTCGTGCGCGTTCGGCGTCCGGCAGGGTCGATCAAGGTCATGAACCAGTCGCCCGCGAAGTTCGCAATGAGAATGGTTACGGTGATCGCCAGGCCGGGGAAGGTCGACAGCCACCAGGCGGTGGAGAGGCTGGTCGCACCGGCCGCCAGGTCGCTGCCCCAGTCGGGGTTCGGCAGCTGGACACCGAGACCGAGGAAGCTCAGCGTCGTCGCGGTCAGTACGGCCCAGCCGATTGCGCTGCTCGCCATGACCACGACCTCGGTCACGAGGTTCGGCAGCAGGTGTCGAAATGCCGTCCGCAGTCCGCTGGACCCGAACACTTTGGCCGCCTCGACATATTCGATCGACCGCAGCTTTCGAACGGATGACTCGACCACTCGGGCGAATCCCGGAGTGTATGCCACCCCGAGCGCAAGGATGATGCTGTTCGTACCGGCACCGATCGTCGCGATGAGGATGAGGGCGATGAGCAGCACCGGCAGTGCGAGCAGGACATCGACGATGCGCATCACGACGACGCTGATCGTTCGTGGCGCCACTCCGCCGATGATTCCGATGGCGACGCCGGCGAGCGAGGCCAGCAGCACCCCTCCCAGGCTGGCGAGGAGCACCGGTCGCGCCCCGTAAATCACACGGCTGAAGACATCCCGGCCCAGTTGGTCTGTGCCGAAGAGGTGGCTGGCGCTCGGTGCCGCGAGCGAGTCCGGGCCGTTGAAGAGCGGGCTCGTGTGCGCGAACAGCCCTGGGGCGATGAGTATCGCGGCGGACAGCGCGATGATCACGATCATCACGGCAGACGTGGCCACGCTCGTGCGCTGCGCCGAACGGCGACGGCGAGTGGCGGTGAGGATTCGGTTGACGGACGCTGTGGTCATGAGCGGCTCCCTGGTGAGTGGATGATCCGGCGCGGGTTCATGCCGCCGCCGTGGCGAGGCGGGTGCGGGGGTCGACGACCCCGACGACGAGGTCGACCAGCAGATTGATCACGATGTAGCTGATGCCGATCAACACGATCGCGCCCTGGACGACCGGAATGTTCTTGGTGGTAATCGACGTGGCAAGGAAGCTGCCGACCCCTGGCCGGCCGAAAATCACCTCCGTCACGGCGGCCCCGGTGAGGATGTTGCCGAACTGCAGGCCGATCATCGTGATCGCCGGGATGGACGAGTTGCGGAAGACGTGGCCGAGCAGGACCCGAGTTTCCGAGCATCCGCGTGCCCTGGCGGATTTCACGTAGTCGCTTCGGTACTCCTCGATGACCCGCCCACGGATGAGCCTGGTCAGGATGGCGGCGTACCCCCAGCCCAGCGAAATCGCGGGCAGGATCAGTGCGGTCGGACTGCCGTCGTCGATGGCCGGCACCAGGTTGAACTGCAGCGCGACCACCAGGATCAAAAGCAGCGCGAGGAAAAAGTACGGGACCGCGACCCCGATGAACGACACGACGCGGGCGATGTTGTCGAGAACCGAGTTGGGGCGGATGCCGGCCACCAGCCCGAGCGGCACGCCGACGACGATCGCCACAAGCATTGCCGCGCCGGTCAGGGCAAGGGTGCTCGGTGTGCGCGAGAGCAGCTCGTGCGCGACCGTGTTGTGGGTGACGTAGGAGTTTCCGAGGTCGCCGTGCAGCAGCTGCACGAGGAAGTTCCAGTACTGCTCCCAGAGCGGAAGCGTGAGTCCGAGTTGCTTGTTCAGGGCGGCGATCTGGGCCGGGCTCGCGTTGGAGCCGAACAGCATCGCCTGGGCCGGATTGCCGGGAACCATGTGGATGAGCAGGAACGCAATGATCGTGACTCCGAGCACGACAGGAATTGACGCCAGGAGCCTGCGCAGGATGAATGCCATACCGAAAGGTGTAGCTGTCGTTTGTCACAAACGTGTTTCAGAACCGGGCGAACGGCGGCGATCCCGGTGTGTTTCTCCATGGTCATCAGCGCCGTTTTTGGCGGATATTTTCTGAAGGCGCCTCAGCGGACGGTGCGGCGCGCCGATTCAGAGTGCGATCGTCTGCGCGTTCTCGCTGAGATCGTGTGCGAGGAAATCGTCCCAGATGTTGATCGGCACTACCCCGATCGCGCGGCCCTGGGCGTCGACCATCCGACCCACTCGTTTGACGGTACGCAACACGACAAGGCGGTCGACAATCCTCACGTGTGGGAGCCGTTTGGCGATCGCGAGCTCCAGGCGATGGACCTCCTCCACAGTGTGCAGCCAGGCGCACAGCACGAGGCTGGGGGCCGACGAGACCGTGGCGCAGAGCCGCACCTGGCGAAGCTGCGTGATGGCGTGCGCGGCCTCCGGCAGGCCCTCGACCGAGGTATCAGCCCAGAGGTAAACCTGCACGGGCGAGCCGGACAGCTCGGCCGCAACGTCGGTGCGCGGATTCAGGATGCCGCCGCGGAGAAGCTTGCCAACGTGACGGCGCACACTCGTCGCACTGATGCCGGTCGCGGCCGAGAGCTCGGCGAACGAGGCCCGCCCGTTGATGGTGAGAAGGCTCGCTATCCGCCGCATGTCCGCGGTCATCTCTACCGCTTCGTCCGCACCGGCCACGGTCTCCTCGTAGCGGGAGCGCTCGAGAATGCGCAGTTGATCATCGCTGAATTCGACCAGGCGCCACGACGAGCCTTCGGTGTACAGGCGAGTCGCGACTCTGGCCCGTGTCCTCAATACGCCTTTCGTGTAGCTGAGGTGATCGAGGAGATAGTGCGACAGCGTCGCGAGGTCGGCCGCCGCGATGGTGAGCAGGATATCCGCGCTGCCGGTGGTGATCTCCACGGTCATCACCAGCTCGTGTGTGGCCAGCTCGGCGGCCACCGCCATCCGATTCGCCGGAGTGCAATCCACTTCGACGTAGGCCACGCACTGCTCCGCGCGACGGACCATTCCGGGCGCTGCCGTGATCCACGCCGTGCCTTCTGCGCTGATGCGTTCCCACCGCCGTGCCGCCGTGATTCCGCTGATTCCCAGCGCTTCGCCGATGTCTGCCCACGGCGCTCGAGGTGCGACCTGGAGGGCACCGACGAGCTTCTTTTCCTCTTCGGTCAACATGGCGGATTCCTTCGTGTATTGGCCTTATTTGGACGGAATGTGGAACGAAATCTACTGGTAACAATCGCGATCATACTCTGAATCCAACTTCAGAGGCCGGGAGGCATCCATGACGATCAGTTCAACGCTGCGCACCGATATCGACGAAATCGCGCCGGAAATTGTCGAGCTTCGGCACCGACTGCACCGCCGTCCCGAGATCGGGCTGCAGCTTCCCGAGACCCAGGCGACGCTGCTTGACGCGCTCGACGGACTCGGACTCGAGCTGTCCGTAGGGAAGAGCGTGACGTCGATCACCGGGGTTCTCCGCGGCGGCAGGAGCACCGGGCGGGCCGTTCTGCTGCGCGGCGACATGGACGCGCTGCCGGTGCAGGAGCGAACCGGTGTGCCATTCAGCAGCGAGATCGACGGCGTGATGCACGCCTGCGGACACGACCTGCACATGGCGATGCTCGTGGCCGGCGCCCGGGTGCTTTCGGCGCAGCGGGAGTCGCTCGAAGGCGATGTGGTCTTCATGTTCCAGCCGGGCGAAGAGGGCTGGGACGGAGCCCAAGCGATGATCGACGAAGGCGTCCTGACCGCGGCCGGCCCGATGGTCAGCGCCGCCTTCGGGATGCACGTCCGATCGGGCAAGACCGCGAACGGGGTCTTCACGACTCGCGGCGGCATCATGATGTCATCGAGTAGCCGACTGCGAGTGACGGTGCAGGGTCGCGGCGGGCACGGCTCGACCCCTCACCTCGGCCGGGATCCGATTTCGGCACTGGCCGCCATGATCACGTCGCTTCAGACCATGGTGACCAGGCGCTTCGACATCTTTGATCCCGTTGTGCTGACCATCGGAACGATCCAGGGCGGCACCCGCAGCAACATCATCCCCGACACGGCCGGATTCGAGGCCACCGTTCGCACCTTCTCGCACCGCAACGGCGATCTGATCGGCGAGTACATGACGGATGTCTGTGAGGGCGTCGCCAGGTCCCTTGGGCTCGAAGTCGACGTCGCCTACATCCGCGAATATCCGGCGACCGTCAACGACAAGGCCAGCGCAGCCTTCGTGGGAGAGGTGATCGGCGACCTGTTCGGAGACGACCAGTTCGAACCGATGGAACACCCGGAGTCTGGTTCGGAAGACTTCTCCCGCGTTCTGCAGGCCGTGCCTGGCAGCTACATGATGCTCGGGGCATCCGTCTATGACGACCATGCCAACGCTCCGACCAACCACAGCCCGCTCGCCCAATTCGACGACGCGGTCATGTCCCGAGGCGCGCTTGTTCACGCAGAACTCGCGATCCGATCACTCGCAAACCTGTCGGCTGACAGCGAAAAAGCCCTGGCCTAGCTCATTCCTCAAAACGTCATAAACCCGCAACACCCTCGAAAAATTGAAACCCGACCATTGATATGCCACAGAAGAAAGAGGACCGATCGTGAACGAAGAGATGATGTCCGACAGCACCATTGTCGGCCTCGACACCCAGCGCCTGAGCGAGACATTCCGCTCAGCGACGTTTAGCCGGCGCCGTGTGCTGCAAGTGGGCGGAGCCGGCCTGCTTGCACTCGGCGTGAGTTCGCTGCTCGCCGCCTGCGGAGCGTCGAGCGCCGG
>JAODMG010000004.1 GCA_025464895.1 Microbacteriaceae bacterium
TGTTCGAGCCGCTCGAGGGATTCGGTGATCCTGGTTCCGCCGAGCAGCTCGGCCAGCGTGTGTGCCTCGTCTTCTGTCAGTCGAAGGGACACCTTGCTGGCATCCGATCCGTCTTCCTCGTCGGCAAAGGTTATGAGGTCGCTATGACCGGACCGGTGGGTGATCACGCCGGCCTTGCCGCCGTCGGCGGTGACGAAGGTGTGCAGGACACCGACCCCGGGTAGTTTGACCCGTCGCACGTCAACCATAAAAGGACTCCTTACTTGGTGACCACAATGTCGGGGGCTTCGAGCCTGACCCGGTCCGCAGACGCGTCGTCCGGCTCGATCTGGCTCGCGCGTTCCGCCGCGACCCGCTTCAGGTAGTTGTTCACTTCGCGCTCGATGCGATCCTCGTCCCAGCCGAGCGCGTCGCCCATCAGTTTCGCTGCGACCGGAGCGGCAGACACCCCGCGGTCCCAGGCCTCGATCGAGATGCGGGTGCGCCTGGCGAGCACGTCCTCGAGGTGCAGCGCGCCCTCGTGGGTCGCGGCATAGACGACTTCCGCCTCGAGGTAGTCGTCCGCACCAGGAAGCGGGTTGTTCAGTTCTGGACGGTCGCGGATGAGGTCGAGCAGCTCATCCGTCATCGTCCCGTACCGGTTCAGCAGGTGTTCGATGCGCACCTTGTGGACACCGAAAGCCCTGGCAATCTTGGCCCGCTTGTTCCATGCGGCCTGATATCCCTCTGCGCCGAGCAGGCCGATGTCCTGGGTGACGCTCCTCGGCACCTTGCCATCGAGCGACGACACGGCCGCGTCGATCGCGTCCCTGGCCATGATCCGATAGGTGGTCCACTTGCCTCCGGCGATCACCACGAGACCGGGCACTGAGTGCCCGACCAGGTGCTCGCGGGACAGCTTGGATGTCTCCTCCGACTCACCGGCGAGCAGCGGGCGGAGGCCGGCGTAGACGCCCTCGACGTCATCCCGGGTCAGCGTGACCGAGAACACGGCGTTGACGTGCTCGAGCAGGTAGTCGATGTCCGCTGCGGTTGCGGCCGGATGCGACTTGTCCAGGTTCCAGTCGGTGTCGGTCGTTCCGATCAGCCAGTGCCTGCCCCACGGGATGACGAAGAGCACGCTCTTCTCGGTGCGCAGGAGGAGGCCCATCGTCGACTGGAATCGATCCCGCGGAACGACCAGGTGGATGCCCTTCGACGCGCGCACCTTGAACTGGCCACGCTCGCCGACCATGGCCTGCGTGTCATACGTCCACACGCCGGTCGCGTTCACCACCTGGCGCGCCCTGATCTCGAAGCGCTCACCCGTCTCGAGGTCGTGTGCGGTGACTCCGACGACGCGCTCGCCGACCTTCAGGAAACCCTCGACCCTCACCCTGCTCGCCACGTGCGCCCCGTAGAAGGATGCGGTGCGGGCGAGACTTGCGACATAGCGGGCGTCGTCGACCTGGGCGTCGTAGTAGGTGATGCCCCCGACGAACGCGTCGGCGGCGATCCCGGGCATCGAGCGCCTGACCTGGCTCCTGGTCAGGTGGCGGTGGTGAGGGACACCCGGCGGTCGTCCGCCGGTGTAGCTGAACAGGTCGTAGAGAAGCATGCCAGCGCCGACATAGAGCCGCTCGATGATCGGGGTGGTGAGCGGGTAGAGAAAACGGACGGGCTTGACCAGGTGCGGTGCGAGCCGCTGCAGGAGCAGTCCGCGTTCGGTCAGCGCCTCACGCACCAGCCTGAAGTCGAGTTGCTCGAGGTAGCGGATGCCGCCGTGCACGAGTTTGGACGAACGACTCGATGTGCCGCTGGCCCAGTCCCGCGCCTCGACCATGCCGACGCTCAACCCACGCGTCACCGCATCGAGCGCGCTACCGGTGCCGACGATTCCGCCGCCGATCACCAGGATGTCGAGCTCCTTGACCTTCAGCGCCTCGATGGCGGCCGCGCGCTCCTCGGGTCCGAGCTTCGATGAGCGTGTAACCGTCTTGAGTCTCGCCATTACCAGTCCCTGTTGTCGCGTCCTGCTGTTTGTGTCTCGTGCTGGTGCGTCTTAGCTGTGATACGGGGCGACGACGACCTCGACGCGCTGGAATTCCTTCAGATCCGAGTAGCCGGTAGTCGCCATCGACCGGCGCAATGCTCCGACCAGGTTGACGCTGCCGTCGGCCACGGTCGACGGACCGTAGAGGATTTCCTCGAGCGGTGCGACGGAGCCGACCTCGACCCGACTGCCGCGGGGAAGCTCGGAGTGATGCGCCTCAGCACCCCAGTGCCAGCCGCGACCGGGTGCGTCGGTGGCACGCGCGAGGGTGCTGCCGAGCATGACGGCATCCGCGCCGACCGAGAACGCCTTCGCGATGTCCCCGGAACTTCCGAGGCCGCCGTCCGCGATGACGTGGACGTAGCGGCCGCCGGACTCGTCCATGTAGTCGCGGCGTGCGCCGGCGACATCCGCCACCGCCGTCGCCATTGGAGCGTGGATGCCGAGGCTCGCGCGAGTCGTGGACGCCGCGCCGCCGCCGAAGCCGACCAGGACACCGGCAGCGCCAGTGCGCATCAGGTGCAGGGCCGGGGTGTGGCCGGCCGCGCCGCCGACGATGACCGGGACGTCGAGTTCGTAGATGAACTCCTTGAGGTTCAGCGGCTTCTGGTTCTTCGAGACGTGCTCCGCGCTCACCGTCGTGCCGCGGATGACGAACAGGTCGACGCCGGCGGCGACCACCGTCTCGTACAGCTCCTGGGTGCGCTGCGGCGAAAGTGCGCCGGCAACGGTGACGCCGGCCGCGCGGATCTCGGCGAGGCGGGTGCTGACCAGCTCCGGCTTGATCGGCTCGGAGTAGATGGCCTGCATCAGCTTGGTTGCCTCCTGCGCGGAGTGCTCACTGATCTCCTCGAGCAGGGGCTCGGGGTCTTAGTACCTGGTCCAGAGTCCCTCGAGGTCGAGCACGCCGAGTCCGCCGAGCTGGCCCATCCGGATGGCGGTCGCCGGGGAGACGACCGAGTCCATTGGCGCGGCGAGGAACGGGATCTCGAACTGGTAGGCGTCGATCGCCCAGCTGACCGAGACATCCTGCGGGTCCCTCGTCCGCCGGCTGGGGACGATCGCGATGTCATCGAACGCGTACACCCGGCGGGCGCGCTTGGCGCGGCCAATTTCTACCTCAGTCACGGATCAAGCCTACCGGTCGGGGTCCTCGACCCGCCGTGCGGCTGGCGGGGTCTCGTCTGGACGTGGGCATGGCGGCTGCTGGGGTTGTATTAGTGGTCCCACGACGCGGGCCCCGGCCGACGCCGCCCGCGCCATGGCGTGATCCGCTTCGGGTCGAACCCGCCGCTGCATCCGTCCCGCCGCCGAGCCCGTGGCCGTGGCCGTCGCCGTGCCGTGCCGTGCCGTGCCGTGGTCACGATCGCCCACGCGAATGCCGCTCGCGGAGGGAGATAAACCCTCGCGAAGGGAGAACGGTTCACTCGCGGAGGGAGAAACCGACTCGCGGCGGGAGTCATAACTCCCGCCGCGAGTACCTAACTCCCTCCGCGACGGGGCACCCCGGCATCCAGGAGCAGGCGCTCGAGTTCTTTCGGATGTGCGACATGGCTCGTCAAGATGCGCACGACGCCGAAACCCAACTGTCGCAATCGGTCCTCCCGCTTCTTCTCGCGCCAGACCACCTCGCCCGGCTGTCCCATCGCATATTCATCGCGCGTGTACTTCTCCTTCCCATCAAACTCACCGATGATCCCAGCACGACGCCACAGAAAGTCCACCACCATTCGCCCGCGCCCATCCCGAAATTCGGCCTGCAAATCAGGTGCGTCGAACCCGAGTTGATGGATGACAGCCCGAGCGCTCGATTCGCCATACGAATCCGAGAGGTGAGTTGCGAATCCGACCACCCGCTCGAGATGATGTCGCCCTGTCCGCGGTAGGAGCGCCTCGAGTTCATCGACGAGATCGTCGAGCGTCACGCGAGCCTCATTTCTGCGCCAGAGGGCCCAATCGAGAGAGCCGACCGCATCGATGAACGAGTGCGCGCGAGCAAGATCGAGAACGGTGCGGGACAGATTCGTCACCCGGATTCCGCCCAGCTCAACCGTGTTCGCGGTGCGGAAGCCGGCGGCCGTGCGCTTCACGCCCGGCTCCGAACGTCCGCCGCCGCGCCACTCGTCCAGCACGGTTGTTTCGAGCGGCCAGTCGCCAGCGATCGGAACGCCCCACAGCGCGGCGGCGGAGATGCCTGCAATCACGACCGGCCGCTCGGCTATGGCGAGCGTGGCTCGGATGCGCAACACGTGACGCTCGCGAGCATCCGCCGAGTTCCAACTGTCACCGTCGATGTAGACGCCGCGTCGTAGTCGGACGAGTTCGCCGCGGTCCACGGCACGGCGGATCATCCGGTGGTCGTCGAAATGCGGCCGTATCTGGTGTGTGAGGATCAATCCGTCGCGAGCAAAGGTGTCGAGAGTCATTCCGACACGATGCCCGTGTTGACGCTAGATCTGACGCCTGGCGCGGCATCCGTGGACAGCTGCCTCTGCGCCCCCGATGTCGTGGAGGGAGATACTTGCTCGCGGAGGGAGTTAGAACTCCCGCCACGAGTCGCTATCCCCCGCCACGACGGAACGGATCTCCCGCCACGAGCGCTTTTCTCCCGCCGCGATGTGGCACACCACGCGAAACGGCGACCACGCGAGCAGCGCCCGGGTGGTCGCTGCCGTCGGGCCCGCCGTCAGCGGGAGTAGTTCGGCGCTTCCACCGTCATCTGGATGTCGTG
>JAODMG010000007.1 GCA_025464895.1 Microbacteriaceae bacterium
ACTCATGTCGGAGACGGCCGCAACCACTGCGGCCGTCTTCGTCGTTAATGCTGCGGCCGTCTTCGGAGCGCTCATTGAGAGAGCGAATGCAACACCTCCGGCAACAAGCGCAACTACCACGCTGCTGACCACAACCACTAGGGTGCGCTGAGCGCTCTCCGCGGCAATTCCCGACGCGATGACCCTTGGAGGCGTGTTCATTCTCTGATTCTGATGGCAATACTCGCGCGGCGACCGCTCGGCTATCAACCTATTCATCCGTATGAGCGAGCCTCTTAATGGGCTTGTCGCTGGCCCGTGATTCGACCATCGAAGGAAGATATGGAAGTCGGCGCTCGGGCACGGCGCACGCTTTCTCGGAGCTGTCTGTGCTGGTGAAGACTGTTATCCGTTTTCACACTATTCGCAGCGCGGGGCACGCGACCCCGAGCCGTCGTTCCGTCGCGAGGGAGCGGCCAACGTGCCAGGACAAATCACGTCAAGCAGTTGCTCGCGTGGGCCGGTATCGCAGGGCGACCGCCCCCGACCGGAACTCATGGCGGTCCACGAGCTCGAGCTGGATGCGCTCGCGCAGACCAGCGAGCAACGTCGGCCCGTGTCCGGCAAGCACCGGCTGCACAAGGAACTCGTACTCGTCGATCAGTCCCAGATCTGCCAATGCCAGGGGAAGTGTCACGCCACCCACCCACAGGCCCGCGCCTGACTCCTGCTTGAGTCGCTGAACCGCATGCCCCAAGTCGCCTCGCACCAGCTCGGCATTCCAATCGACCCCGCTCAGCGCGCTCGACACGACATACTTCTTCGCCCGGTCGATGGTCTCGGCGAATGGGATCTCCCACTCGTCCATCCAGTCAGGCCACGTACCCGTGGCCGGCTTCCGCCACGCCGACTCCATCATCTCGTAGGTCACCCGGCCGAATAGCAGGGCATCGGCTCGCTCCATCTCAGCGGTCCAGTAGCGCATCGACTCCTCGTCCGGGGGGAGCCCTGCCTCGTGATGGCAACAGCCGTCGAGCGTGACGTTGATCGAGTATCGAAGTGGTCTCATCTCGTTGCTCTCCTTTGATGCGCGCCCGAGTTCAGCGGACCGGTACTGAGACGACTGCCGGCGCCATTTCTTGTCGGTGCCCCGATCGCACCAACTTTAGGGCGATCCGCTTGCGTGCGGGGGAGGCGCTTGCAGCTTTCGCGCACCAGTAATGCGACTTTCTCTTCACATAAGAGCTGTGAGTGGGGAACGGGGGCGGGGTCCCCTCCCCGCATCAGCGCGAATCGCCTCACCATGTCTTGTGTACGCTGTGCACATCAGCTTCTCGGGAAGGATCTCATGGCAGTACGCATCGACCTCAACCTCTCGCTTGATGGCGTCGCCGCGCCGGCCGACCAGTCGCCTGAGAATCCGATGGGCGCTGACTGGGGGCGACTCGTGGAGGCGTACATCGGCACCAGGACCTTTCGCGAGCGCGTGCTGCACGACACGACGGGGGAGGGGACCACCGGCATCGACGACCGGTACGCCACGGCGTACTTCGACGCCGTGGGCGCCGAGATCATGGGAGCGGGGATGTTCGGGCTCCATGCCTTTCCGGACGACCCGCACTGGCGCGGGTGGTGGGGCGAGGAGCCACCGTTCCGCGTACCCGTGCTCGTGCTGACGCACCGGGAGCGGCCGGCCATCGACTTTGCCAACGGCACGCGCTTCGAGTTCCTCGCCGCCACGCCCGAGGACGCGCTTGCTCGTGCCCGGGAGCATGCCAGCGGCGGCGACATCCGGGTCGGCGGGGGAGCGAGCGTCGCGCGTGACTTCCTGCGGGCCGGCCTCGTCGATCGCGTGCATGTCGCGATCACGCCGATCGTCCTCGGTAGGGGTGTTCGACTCTGGGATGATCTGCGAGCGCTCGAGCGCAACTACACTGTCACGTCCGAGGTAGCCGAGAGCGGCGTCATCCACGTCACGTTCGCCCGCTGAGATCCGTGGCCCGGTACGCACTCCTGATCTTTTGCGCGTCCGAGCGTCGAGATTGCGCTGACCTATCGGGCCATCGTTAGCACGTCGTCAACCAGTCTCCGCGCGTGATCTTCATCGACCTGTAATGCGAAAACTACGTGATAGTACAGGGGCGCGATGATGTGATCGAGGATTTGTTGGACGGTTGGCGTCGTCTCTCCGCGGTCTGCGGCACGGCGCACCATTTCGGATGCCTGCTCGCGCCGTGCGTCCGTAACCGCGCAGTGTGTCAGGATCCCGCTGCGCGTCGCGACCATCGCCCGCAGGTACCGTGTTCTCTCGGGACGGGTGATGTCGCGCACGATTATGGTCGCCCACTCACCCAGGTCGCTCGCGAGCGATCCGGTGTCAGGCGCTGACTCACCCTCTCGGGTCAGGGCAGCGACGGCGACCTCCTCGAGGAGCTCGGCGACATCACCCCAGCGTCGGTATAGGGTCGTCGGGTTGATCCCGGCTCGCTCGGCGATGACGGGAAAGGTGATCTTGTCGGCGCCCTCGCCGACGAGTTCACCGACTGACGCGTAGATCGCATTCAGAACGCGGCTGCTCCGTCCGCCGGGACGCGTCAGGGCCGGGTGAATGGACATGCCCCTATTATCGCAAACTTCTTTGCTTTCTGGTATCGAAGGCCCTACGCTGCTTAAAGCCCAGATAATTGCTTTTACAAGGGAGTTCCGTGTTCAACCGTTCGATCTCGTTCGTCGTCGCCGGGGCGGCCGGTGCAGCGACCCTGGTGGCCGCGTCGGCACCGTCACCGCTTTATCCGGTCTATCAGCGACTCTGGGGGTTCTCTGCGTTTACGCTGACGGCCGTCTTCGCCGTCTACGTCGCTGCGCTACTCATCGCCTTGCTGACCGTCGGCTCGCTGTCCGACCGGGTAGGGCGTCGGCCGGTCGTCTCCGGAGGTCTTATCCTTCTCGCATTCGGCATGCTGCTCTTCGCGATCGCCGGCGGGACGGGGGACCTCCTGGTCGCCAGGATCGTGCAGGGCTTTGCGGTCGGAACAGCCACCGGCACCGTCACCGCCATGATCCTGGACTCCGGGCCGAGCCCGCGGCTCGCCTCGATCGTCAGCAGCGCGGTCCAGGTACTGGGAACCGCGATCGGCGCGGTCCTCGCCGGTACGCTGGTCGAGTTCGCACCGTTTCCCCGTCAACTGGTTTTCTGGATCGTCGCTGCCGTCTACCTGGTGCTCGCTGCGCTGGTCTGGTTCATTCCAGAACCCAGCCGCGCCGAGGCGACGAGGCGGGAATCGGTTTGGCGGTCGCTCCGGCCAAGCCTGGGGCTTCCCCCTGCCACGCGGTCGGTCTTCTTCGCGCTGGTTCCGTCGATCGGCGCGGCGTGGGCTCTTTCAGGCCTGTATCTGTCACTCGGTTCGTCGATCATTGGCACGGTCTTCGGTGTCCATAGTCATTTCGTTATCGGGATAGTGCTCGGCGTCTTCTTTGTTGGAGGGATGGTGGGCACCGTGATCTCGGCGCTCTTGCCACCGAGCGTGCGTGAGTGGTTCGGCTATGGCAACCTCGCGCTGGGCATCATGCTCACGATCGCCGCGATGCTGATGAACGGATTGCCCCTTTACGTGGTCGGCTCGGCGATCGCGGGGCTCGGCTTCGGGGCGGCGTTCCGATTCGCTGTCAACGCGCTCGGGGAGGCAGCGCCGTTCGCTGAGCGAGGGCAGGTTTTCGCGACGATGTACATCGTCAGTTACGTCGCGTTCAGTGTGCCGGCCCTCGCGGCCGGACTCGCCGTCGGACGCTTCGGGCTTGAGCCGACTGCCGTCGCGTACGGGGCAGTCGATATTGTGTTGGTCGTGATCGCCGCGATCGCGGGAATAGTTCAGGCACGGCGACGCGTCATCGAAAACGAACGTACGGCAGCGTCGTCTCCGTCTCGGACGGTGTCGACCATATAGTCGACGAACAGCTGGCGCTTGGCGTAGACGGGCAGGGGCTGGTCGGGCTGGACGCTGTTGGCCTCGAACGAGGTGGACGTCCATGCGGGAAGCGAGGCGAACGGGCTTCGCACGACCGGGGAAGATGGGACTACTTGGGTCCGCCGCTCGGCTGACTTTGAGTGCAACGAATCAGCCCCGCGAAAGCGGCGGTCGGCGACAAGCCGGTCTTCGCATACATCGCAAGCCTGCCGCAGCCGCAGCGGGGCATCGCCGAAGCGGTCGATGCACACGCCGACGGCGAGCGGTTTGGCCTCCAGGATTCTTGGCTGCTCAGCCCCAAAACCGCATACCCTGGATGTTACCGACTGAAGGATTCACCGTGTCCCTCCATTTCGACCACTCCCCGCAGCACCACATTCCCAGCCCGGATGAGCCGTCCTTCCCAGAGCTTGAGCTCGACCAGACCATCGCGCCGCGTCCGGAGGAAGAGATCGCCGACGCCCTGCGGTCGAAACCAGAAGTCGAGGATCACAGCCAGCGTCCCGAGTGACAACATCCCGGCGTCGGGGGACCATGTGGCTGCGCGCTTACTTTGCAGCAGGAGGCGATTTCCGCCACGTTGAGTCGATCAAGAAGCTGATCATGGAGCTGAAGCCCGGAGTCAAACACCGCGTGAAGGATCGCTATGTCGAGAACGTCTTTCCAGGTCATCCGGGATCGCCAACCGCGGCCCGGCATTACCTCGACCGCGGCATCGTGGACGATCACTACTGGGTCGTTCAACAGATCGACGGCGCGCGAGTCGGACCGCTATCGTCTGCCATGCGGACGACCACCTGCAGACCGAATTCGTGTACACACTCGGTGCATTCGAATCGGCTGAGGCGCAGTCGGTCGACTACGCACGTTCCACACCCCGCGCTCTGCCACGCGCGGTGGGGACGCCGAAAATAGCGGCAAGGACTTCGCTCGTTTGTCCGTTTGTCCACGCCACGAGCGAGCAGCCGATCCGGGGGCATCCTTCATTCGCGTCTCGATAATGTCGAGCAGTCCTCGGAGGTCGCGGCCCTCGGGTTTCTTCGCCACGCGTTCGATGGTCCCGAGACACGTCCAGCTACGACCGCTTCACGAACGGCTGCGACGGGTCCTTGAGGTTCACGGGGCCATCGAACAGTTTGGAGATGTCCTCAACGGACTTGCCCTTCGTCTCGGGCAGGAACCGGTACACGAACACGACGCCCACCACACACAGGCCGGCGAAGATCATCATCACCCAGCCCAGGCCGATGCCCGCCTGCAGGACGGGGAACAGGATCACCAGCGCGTAGTTGGCCAACCAGTCTATGGAGGCACTGATGCCGCCGGCACGACCCCGGATGCCCGTGGGGAACACTTCTCCCTGCAGCAGCCAGCCCGTTCCGCCGATGCCGATGGCGAAGCAGACGATGAACAGCCCGAACCCGACCATGATCACCAGCAGCTGCGGGATGCCGGACAGGAACGACGCACCCCACGCACCTATGAGCAGGAATATCGTCATCCCCACGTACGCGCCCATGGCGAGCTTGCGCCGTCCGACCTTGTCGATGAAACGGAACGCGAAGTACGTCGAGACGACGTTGACGACGGCGAGGATGCTGGCCGCGATGACGCCGGATATCTCGGACGCGATGGCGGAGGTGTTCGGGCCGGCGAAGTATGGTGTGAGCAGGCTTGGGCCGTAGTAGAACGCGACGTTGATGCCGGTGATTTGTTGCAGGATGAAGAACACGGACACGATCAGCAGGGCGCGTTTGGCGGACTTCGTCCATTGCGAGCGCGCGGACAGGTGTTGACGTTCCGCGACGATCACGACGGCTTCGGTATGCACCTGCTCGGCGGTGGTCTCCATGCCCAGTTTCTGGAACGACTTCAGCGCCGCCTCTTCTCTGCCGTGCTCCAGCAGCCACCGCGGAGACTCGGGCATGTAGGCCCGCAGCAGCAGGGAGGCGATCGCCGGAATGAATCCGACGCCCAACAGGATCCGCCAGCCGACGGTGGTGGCGGAGTCGGGTGCGACGGAGAGGACGATCACGGCGATGATATAGGCAGAGAGGATCCCGATCGTGATCATCCACTGCTGGATAATGGCCAGCGACCCACGGCGATCCTTCGGTGCGAACTCTGAGATGTACGCCGTGGCCAGGGCCGAGTCGGCGCCGATGGCGATGCCGATGATGATACGGCCGATTACCAGAGTCGTAGGCTCGAGTGCGAACGCCGACACCAGCGACCCGACGGCGAAGAGCGCCGAGTCGACCAGCAGCAGCGACTTCCGCCCCAGCCGGTCGGCGAGCGGACCGGCCAGCAGGGCGCCGACGAAGGACCCCAGCGACGCACCGGACACGACGATTCCGATGGCGAGAGGGCTCAGGTCGAAAGGCAGTACGACCAGGGCGGAGCCGATATTTGAAGAGTCGAAGCCGAACAGGAACCCGCCGATGGTGGCCAGGACGGCCAGGTAGATGTAGAGCCGTCCGATCGGCCTGGCGTCCAATTGCGCGAGAAGACCCGTCTGCGACGTGACCATATCGGCATGCTACGCCGCGGCACGGCCGGGTGACACCCCGTGTTGACTCATGGAAAACGTCCGCTTTTTCGCGATTGGAATTCTTTGTCCAGGGCCGCGGCTCCCGCGGTTTCGTGGCGAGTTGTTGTGCCGTCGGTTCAACATTTCCGTGATCCAGATGGGCGCGAACGGAGAGGTGCAGTTAGGGCATAGCCCGAGCGTTGCCGCCGTCATGAGGGCAACAATGTGACGTTTTGCTTCGAGACATTACAGTCGTTCACCCGATCCGGCTAAGCAAATCGGCACGTTTATGGCAGTTGTTACGTACTGCTACCGACTGTGACGTAGACGGCTGTGGCCGTGTTCGAGACACCCTAATGTCGTCGTTGCACCCAGACACCAACGTCACAGACAAGGGACTCACTATGAAGAGCGTCATTCGAAACGCAGCCGTGGCGTCAGTCGCCGTTCTCGCGATCGTGAGTCTCGCTGCCTGCGCCAGCGGCTCGCCGTCCTCCTCCACCAGCGGGTCCGCGAGTAAGAGCACGGTCTACTTCGGGGTTTCGGCCGCACAGACGGGCCAGTACGCGCAATACGGGCAACAGTTCAAGGAGGCATTCGACCTGGCTGTCGAGCAGGTGAACGCCAAGGGCGGAATCAACGGACACCCCGTGGCTCTCAAGTACGAGGATTCGCAGTCTGACCCGAAGCAGTCGGTGGCGGTCGCACAGAAGTTCGTCGGCGACAGCAGCATCAGCCTTGTCTTCGGAGACTTTTCGTCCGCGGCATCCATCCCCGCCTCCCCGATCTACACCGCTGGAAAGCTCGTGCAGTATGGCTTCAACAACTCGAACCCAGACTTCACCGCCAAGGGGTCCGAGTACCAGTGGTCCACTTCCATCACCACGAGCGCAAGCTACCAGTGGACCGCCGACTACATCAAGAAGCAGGGAATCAAGTCCGTTGGGGTGACCTACCTCAATACTGCGGACTGGGGCATTCCCGCGTACAACGCATTCAAGACCGAGGCCAAAAAGATCGGCCTGAAGATCACCGACGCACAGGGAGTCCTGGACACTTCGGACGACTACCGACCCTCACTGTCCAATGCTGTTGTTGGCAAGCCTCAGGCCTTCGCGCACATCGGCTACGGGCCGGATGCCGCAAAGATCGTGACTCAGCTGCGGGCCATCGGCTACAAGGGCACCTTCTACGGTGGCCAGGATGAGCAGTCGTTCGACGGCACGCCTGACGCCGCGGGCTCTATCGTCGGGGCCCAGTTCCTGGAGACGAACCCTGACCCAGCGGTCCAGGCGTTCGTCAAGGCTTTCAAGAAGAAGTATCCGAACGAGGCGGACGTGACCGGCTTCGAAGCCGGCGCCTACGATGCGCTGAATGTCGCCGTCGCTGCCGCGAAGGCCGGTGGCACTACTCGCGCCGGTATCCTCAAGGGCTTCAAGGCGCTCAAGGACGTGCCGAGCGTGGTGTACGGCAAGATCACTTTCGACCAGACGACACGTCGGGTCGCATCACCCGATCTGACGCCCACCATCCTCAAGGCAGGTAAGTGGATAGCGCACAACGGCTGATCCGCCCCCACACATCCGAGAGTCATGCTTGATACTCTGATCGCCGGCCTGCTCCGAGGGAACGTTTACGCCCTCGGAGCCGTCGGGATATCCCTCGTCTTCGGCGTCATGAACGTCGTCAACTTCGCCCAGTTCTCGTTCTTCGGACTGGGCGCCATGCTGGCGTGGTTCTTCATCACGACACTGGGCCTGCCCTTTTGGCTGGCCCTGCCTCTGGTCCTCGTCGTCTGCGCGGCCCTGGGATTGATAATCAACATCTCCGTGGTGCGACCGCTCGCGAAGTTCCTACCGCTCGCGGCCATGCTGTCGACCTACGCGGTCTCGCAGATTCTCGATAACGCCTCGCAAATAGCGTTCACAGCGCAGTTCCGAGTGTTCCCGCCGGTGTTACCGAATTCGAACCTCCATATCGGGAACATGCGATTCGGCACCTCGGACCTCGTGATGCTGAGCACCACCGCCGTCGTGATGCTCGTAATGTCGCTCTTCCTCAAGTACGGCAAGGTTGGGCGCGCCATCCGCGCAACCTCCCAAGATCAGGAAGCCGCGCTCCAAATGGGTATCCCCGTTGGCCTGGTCCAACATGTGTCCTTCGTGATTGCCTCCGCTCTCGGCGGGCTCGCCGGTGTCTTCATCGCCCTCTACGTCGGCGTCGCGAACCCGGCTTCGGGACTGAACATCGGCCTGACCGCCTTTGTCGCAGCCACCTTGGGTGGGCTCGGGTCGCTCGTCGGGGCAGTCATCGGCGGATTCGTGCTGGGCATCCTGGAAGCCTTCGGCATCCACTTCTTTGGGGACACGTCCCGCCAGATCATCATCTTCGTTATCCTGATCGTCGTCCTCATCGCCCGACCTGGCGGTCTCCTGGGTAAAGTCCCGCTGATCTCCACCGAACCGCTGACGGGAACCTTCCTGGGCAAAGGTCGTCCGTTGCGGATACCGCGTTGGGTCTGGGCGGCCGCGTTCGTCGTCCTCGGAATCGTGATCCCATTGCTCAGGAACGACTACGTGCTCATCACCGGCACCCAGGTGCTCATCTACGCCATCATCGCCGCCGGCTTCACCGTCACCGCTGGGCAAGCGGGCGTGCTCGCGCTCGGTCAGGCCGGGCCGATCGCCATCGGTGCCTACATGTCGGCTGCGCTCACCATGCAGCTGCACTTCTCCTTCTGGGTTGCGCTGCCAGTCGCTGGACTCTGCGCCGCGATCGTCGCCTCGATTCTGGCCTCGCCCATCTGGGGTGTGAAGGGGCATTACATCTCGATCGCCACCCTCGGGCTCGGCATCACGATCGTCGCGGTCATCCAATTGATTGTTCCTCAGGGCATCTACAACATTCCTGTGCCACAGTGGTTTGGGACGGCACTCACTACGCCGACGGCGTACTATCTCATCGACTTCGGGGTCTTGGTGATCACGCTGCTTGTGATGTGGCGCATCCGTCGTTCGCACTTGGGCAAGGTGATCTCCTCTGTCGGTTCCGACGAGGTCGCTGCCCTGGCTTCAGGCGTCAGGGGACGCAACTACAAAGCCCTCGCATTCGCAATTTCGGCCTTCTTTGCCGGCATCGGAGGCTCGCTGCTCGCGCACCAGTACACCTACATCGACCCGACGATTTTCACCATGCTGATGTCATTGCTGGTCGTCACCATCGTCATCATGGGCGGCGTCAGCCTGCCATACGGCGCGGTAGTCGGGGCGATCATCCTGATCGGAGCGATGGAACTGCTGAGGTTCACTCCCGAGCTGCGAATCATCGTTTACGGCCTGGTGCTGATCCTCGTGGTGAGATTTCGTCCGGGCGGAATCCTGGTGAGGAACTCATGAGCGACGCTCTGCTGCAGGTCGAGAATCTCGAGCGCCATTTCGAAGGGCTCAAGGCCGTAGACGGGATTTCCTTTACCGTGGCACCCGGTGAGGTGGTGTCGATTATCGGTCCCAACGGGTCGGGCAAGACCACAACGCTTAACCTGGTGACGGGAACCATCCGGGCTCACGGAGGATCCATCGTCCTCGACGGCACCCGCATTGACCGTGTGGACAGCGCGCGCATCGCCGAGCATGGCATCGCCCGCACATTCCAGAACGGTCGGGTGTTCGCGACCCTCTCGGTGGCGGACAACATCGAGGTGGGAATGCACTCGACCCTGCGCGCCAACCGACCGTTCCGCGAGCTGTCTAATTTCTTTCTGCTGCGCTGGATTCCGTTGCTGGGGGAACTGTTCATCGCGATCATCGGCACGCCGGCTTCGCGCCGGGAAGACAAGCAGATCAAGAATGCAGTAGAGACCGAGATCCACCGGTTCGAGGCACGCCTTGGACCTCGCCGGGACGACCCGGCATATTCGCTCAGCTACGCCAACCGGCGTCGAACCGAGATCGCCCGGGCGCTAGCGCTGAAGCCCAAGCTGCTCGTCCTCGACGAGCCAACGGCCGGGATGAACCAGTCCGAGACCGCCGAGGTGCTCGAGCAGCTGCTCGAGCTCAAGGCCGAGGGCCAGGCCATCCTCCTGGTAGAGCACAAGCTGGATCTGGTGATGATCGTCTCGGATCGGGTCATCGTGATGGACGGCGGCCGCATCATCGCCGAGGGGCGTCCCGAGGATGTGCGCCACGACCCCTCTGTGATCGAGGCGTACATCGGACGTCGTCGCACAGTCGGGGGAGGGGACGAGGAATGACCGACCTGCTCGCACTTGACGACGTAAACGTCTATTACGGCCCGTTCCACGCGCTCCGCGGCAATACCCTCACCGTAGGCGAGGGCGAGATCGTGTCGTTGCTGGGCGGCAACGCCAGCGGGAAGTCGACGACGATGAAGACCATCCTCGGGCTCATCAAGGTGAAGTCCGGCACCGTGCGCTTCGAGGGGGAGGATGTCACCCGCGCGTCCACGCGCCATCGAATCAAGGCGGGGATCGCCTCTGTCCCGGAGGCCCGGCGCGTCTTCCCGCAGATGACCGTGGACGAGAACCTCCTCGCCGGCGCCTATACCCGCAGGGACAGGGTTGGCATCACCGAGGACCTCGAGCGCATGCGCGACTATTTCCCCCGGCTCGCCGAACGGCGGCGCCAGGAGGCGGGCACACTGTCGGGCGGCGAACAGCAGATGCTTGCCTTTGCCCGGGCGCTGATGAGCCGCCCGAAGCTCATCTGCATGGATGAGCCAACCATGGGGCTCTCTCCGAAGCTCGTCGACCAGGTCCTCGACGAGATCGTGCGCATCAACAAGGAACTCGGGGTGGCCGTGCTGTTCGTCGAGCAGCAGGCGGAACTCGCCCTCTCCATCGCCTCCCGCGGTTACGTACTAGCGACCGGGGAGATCGTGCTGAAGGGCACCGCCCGCGAACTGCTCGACAATCCGCAGATTCAGGAGGCCTACCTCGGAAAGGCAAAAAAGGCATGACAACGCCTCGGCTCGGCTATTTCACCCGACTGCTTGACGACGCGACTCCGGTGGTGCGCTACCGCAACGCTCTTGAGCAGTTCGTCCGCGCAGAGGAGCTCGGTTTTGACACGGCGTGGGTGGCACAGCACCATTTCCACAGCGAAGAGGGGGGCCTTCCCTCTCCCTTCGTGTTGCTCGCGCAGGCCGCTGCGAAGACCTCGCGCATCCTCCTCGCCACGGGCATCGTCACCCTTCCGCTCGAGGCGCCGCTGCGAGTCGCGGAGGATGCAGCCGTGCTGTGGCTGCTCGCGGACGGCCGGTTCGAACTCGGTATCGGCTCCGGTGGCACGGGGACATCGTTCCCACCGTTCGGCTTCGAAGTCGAGAACCGGCCCGCCATATACGCCGCCCACAAGGAGACCCTGCTACGCGCACTGCGCGGTGACGTGCTCACCACGGACGGAGGAGCGCTCTACCCGCCGGCCCCACCGCTCGCTGACAGCCTGTGGGAGGCGACCTTCTCGGCCAGCGGCGCCGAGCGCATCGGCCGGGAAGGCAACGGGCTGATGCTCTCGCGCACCCAGCCGCGTCGCGAATACACGGCTCAGGGCTCCGCCGGCGACCAGGTTGCGATCGTCGATGCTCACGCGGCGGCGTTGCCCGCTGGTGTGGCGCCGCGAGTGATGGCATCACGCTCGGTGCTGGTCGTCGATACCGACGAGGAGGCGCGACGCTGGCGGGCCCAGGGCATCGCGCGCTCCTTGACCATGCTCGCGGGTCTGGGCGTTGAGATCCCCGATGGTGTGGCCGAGGGCGAGCTGGCCACGTACCTCGACCTGCACGTTGGCACTCCCGAGCAGGTGTTGGCAACGCTGGCGGAGGACCCGATCCTGCCGCGCGCGACCGACATCGTGTTCCAGCCACACCCCATCGACCCACCCCACGAGGTCGTCTTGCGCTCGCTCGAACTCATCGCTAAGGATGTCGCCCCAGCCCTCGGCTGGGTCCCGCAGAACTGATCACCGAACCTTTCGGAAAGGAAACTCATGACCACCGATGTCATCGACCAGTTGGTTGGCGCACACGAGGGCGACGGCCTCTTCGCGCTCCGCGTCCAGCGTCCCGAGGCGAAGAGGAACGCCCAGGCGAGCTTCGACGCACTGTTCGATTCCGATGAGCTCGAACACGCGAGCCAACTCGAGCGTCTCGCCATCGCCTACTGGACAGTGGCCCTCTCCCAGAGTCCGACCGTATCGTTCTACCGCGATCTGCTTGCGGCGGAGTCACCCGAGACGTTGTCCGCGCTAGAGGCCGCCCTTCCGGAAGCCACCACCACCGGCCCGTACGGCGACTACCCGGAAGGTCCGTTGACCGCGGAGAACGAGCCCGGCCTTCACTGGGAACCGGACGCGACTCTTGCCGCCTCAGTCGGCCCTCGGCTATCCGCAGCCCTCGCCCACACGCACCTGCTCGTCTACCGACCGCGCGATTCCTCGGCGGACGCACTTCAGACGCTGCTCGACGCCGGCTGGCACACCACCGGCATCGTCACACTCTCGCAGCTCGTAGCGTTCCTCAATTTCCAGCTCCGCGTTGTCGCGGGCCTCGCCGTCCTGAAGGGAGAACTCGCATGAGCGAGAAGGTCATCCGCCACACATTCGAGGTCCCCAACGCCTTCACCCAGGCCGAATTGGGCTGGGAGGCGTGGCTGGAGCCGCTGCCTCTCGACGAGCTCACCGACCGGCACTATGCCGGCCTCGTGGACAAAGGGCGCGCGAACAGCCCCTACTTCCGATTGCTTGTGCGCGATCCTGACATCCTGGGCGCGCGCACCCGCACGGACAACGACATCTTCTACAACGAGAAGGGTGGCTTGCCCCGTGCGCAGCGGGAGCTCTCCGCGGCAAGTGCCTCACGCGCAAACGGCTGCATATTCTGTGCGTCTGTGCACTCACGCTTCGCCACTCACTACTCGAAGCGGTATGACGACGTGCAGCGCCTACTGGACGAGGGTACGTCCGCTCCGCAGGAGGACCCGCAATGGCGTGCTGTGATCGATGCCTCAGTGGCGCTCACCAGGACACCTGGTGAGTTCAGCGCGGCGAATGTGCGCCAGCTGCGCGAGGCCGGTCTCGACGACCTCGCAATTGCTGACGCGATTCACGGTGCTGCCTTTTTCAACTGGGCAAACCGGCTCATGCTTTCGCTCGGCGAGCCGACCCCACCGAAGGAATCCTGAGCCGACGCTGTAGGCAGATACGAATAGCTGTGGGCCTCGAACTTCGGTGGCTTCCAGTAGTCCGCCGTTTCGTCAGTGCAATAACGCCCACGCGCGTACGGCGACGTGGAGATTCAGGCGGACATCCGGATCCGAAAAGTCCCTCCCGCAGAGTTCGCGGATACGGGTCAGACGGTACCGGAGAGTGCTGCGGTGAATCATGAGTGCGGTCGCCGACGCGTCGTAATTGCCTCCGGCATCCAGGTACGCAGCAAGGGTGATGACGAACTCGGACTGCTTCTGACGGTCGTGCTCGAGTAGGGGACCCAGCCATTGCCTCACGAAGCTTTCGATCTCGACCCCTCCGTTGCTGCCGTCGAGAATGCGGTCAAGCCCCAAGTCGTCATGTACGGTCACACCATCCGGCTCGCGCAGCCGTGAACGCACCTGGAGTGCGCGCTGGGCTTCGGCAAAAGAGGTCGGCAGGTCAGTCGCCGTGCCCATGCTGCCCACGCCGATCGATCCGTGGGCGTTTCCCATCGTCTCGGTGAGGTCGGCGTAGAGCCTCGCGGTGTCGAAGGCTCCGGCGATGACGGCGATCGCCGCATCCGAACGGCGGGTCACAAGCGCCGGGACACGCATACGTGCGAGTGCCTGTCGCACCAGGAGCTCGAGGGTGATTCTCTGTTTGGGGCGCGTCTTCCACGCGACGAGCATGACGGATTGAGGCCGGGTGAGGTTGTAGTGCAAGGCTTCGGCGCGAGTAATCGACCCGGCTCCGTCCGTGCCGGAGATGAGGTCGTCCACCAGGTCTCGGCCGAGGCGCAGCTCGACCTCCGCAACGTTCCTGCCATGTGACAGCTCAATGGCGAGTGAGGTGGCGGCGTAGTCGATCGCGAAGAGTTCGTCGTCTCCGATGCTGCGGTCAGGGTCGTACACGCCGAGCGATCCGAACATTTCGTCGCGCGACTGGATCGGTGCCACCAGCCAGCCGTCATGCCGGTCCGTTTCGGAGGGTGACGGCGCCGCACCGAGTACCACGACGGGTCCCGCCATCAGCGCCG
>JAODMG010000023.1 GCA_025464895.1 Microbacteriaceae bacterium
ACACCTCGGTGGTCGCCATCCTGCCGGTCGCGGCGATTCTCTTCATCGGGGCGCTCCTGCTCGGTGCCGGAACCCTTCGCGACATCTCGCTCGCCCTGTTCATCGGAATCATGGTCGGCACCTATTCGACGATCTTCATTGCCGCGCCGCTCTACGCCCAGCTGCGGAGTGGAGAAGACGCGCTGAAGAAACAGGACAAGCGAATCGTGTCCAACCGCCAGGCCAGCCTCGTCAAGTAGGGCAACGACAACGAAACTCCTGGGTGCGTGCCGTCAGCGAACGACAGCAAATCCTCACTCTCGCGGTGCTAACTTTGCAGTGTCGATAGTGCACGGGGAGGAGCGTCTGTGACCGAGACTACGACCCCCAAGACTCCTATGCCGCGCCAGCCGGCCGGGGGAACACCACCCCAGACTCCGGCGTCGCTTCGGACCCTCCTCCCGCGGCTGTTCTCCAAGGCCCAGCCGACCGGTGCGGTCGATCGCCTGATCAAGACCGTGCGGATGCATCATCCGAAGGCCGACATCGGCATCATCGAGCGCGCGTACACCGCGGCGGAACTCGCCCACCGCGGGCAGCTTCGCAAGAGCGGAGAGGCGTACATCACCCACCCGGTCGCGGTGGCCCAGATCCTTGCCGATCTCGGCATCGGGCCGAAGACCCTCGCCGCGGCGATCCTGCACGACACGGTCGAAGACACCGACTACACGCTCGAGCTGGTGCGCAAGGACTTCGGCGACGAGGTCGCCATGCTGGTCGACGGCGTCACCAAGCTCGACAAGCTGAAATACGGGGACAGCGCCCAGGCTGAGACCGTCCGCAAGATGGTCGTCGCGATGTCGAAAGACATCAGGGTGCTCGTCATCAAGCTCGCCGATCGGCTGCACAACGCGAGGACCTGGGGCTTTGTGCCGACCGAATCGGCGGCACGCAAGGCCCAGGAGACGCTGGAGATCTACGCACCACTGGCACATCGACTGGGCATCCAGGCGATCAAGTGGGAACTCGAAGACCTGTCGTTCGCCGTGCTCTACCCGAAGCTCTATGTCGAGATCGAGAGCCTGGTCAAGCAGCGGACCCCTCAGCGCGAAGAGTTCGTCCAGCAGGTGATCGACTCCGTCAACGATGACCTCAAGGCCTCGAAGATCAAGGGCAAGGTCGTCGGTCGACCGAAACAGTACTACTCGATCTACCAGAAGATGATCGTCCGCGGGCGCGAATTCGACGAGATCTACGACCTGGTCGGCATCCGGGTGCTCGTCGGTTCTGTTCGCGACTGTTACGCCGTGCTCGGCTCGATCCACTCGCGCTGGAATCCAATCCCCGGTCGGTTCAAGGACTACATCGCCACCCCGAAGTTCAACCTCTACCAGTCGCTGCACACCACCGTCATCGGTCCACAGGGTCGCGCCGTGGAGATCCAGATTCGTACGGAAGAGATGCACCAGCGAGCCGAATTCGGTGTCGCCGCCCACTGGAAGTACAAAGAGCGGGTCAACGGCAAGGGTTCTGTCGACGCTTTCAGCGGCGACGCAGACATGGCCTGGCTCGCCCACATCACCGACTGGCAGGCGGAGACCTCCGATCCCAACGAGTTCCTCGACTCGCTGCGGTTCGAGATCGGCGCGAAAGAGGTCTACGTCTTCACCCCGCAGGGCAAGGTCATCGGACTGCCCGCTGGGGCAACACCGGTCGACTTCGCCTACGCCGTGCACACCGAGGTCGGGCACCGCACCATGGGCTCGAAGGTCAACGGCAGGCTGGTTCCCCTCGAGAGCGTGCTGAACAGCGGCGACGTCGTCGAGGTGTTCACTTCCAAGAATCCGGACGCCGGGCCGAGCCAGGGTTGGCTGAACTTCGTCAAGAGCCCGCGAGCCCGCAACAAGATCAAGCAGTGGTTCACGAAGGAGCGCCGCGACGAGGCGATCGAGCAAGGCAAGGACGCCATTGCCAGAGCGATGCGCAAGCAGAACCTGCCGCTGCAGAAGCTGATGAACCAGAACTCCTTCGGCGAGGTCGCATCCCAGATGCGCTACGAGGATGTATCCGCCCTCTACGCCGCGGTCGGAGAGGGCCACGTCTCGACCCAGTCGGTAATCGAGAAGGTTCTCGCGTCGCTGCACACGGACACGGAGTCCGACGAATCGGAAACGCTCTTCCCCACGAAGGGCCGCGGGCGACAGCTTCGCAACAGCGACTCCGGCGTGCTTGTGCGCGGCTCACCCGACATCCTGGTGAAGCTCGCGAAGTGTTGCACGCCGGTGCCCGGTGACGAGATCATCGGATTCGTCACCCGTGGTACCGGAATCTCGGTGCATCAGGCCAACTGCCACAACGTTGCGGCGCTCCTGAACGAGCCGGAGAGAATGATCGACGTCGAATGGGCGCCATCATCGTCGAGCGTCTTCCTCGTGCAGATCCAGGTGGAAGCGCTTGACCGTTCCGGGCTGCTGTCCGACGTCACGCGGGTGCTGTCGGAGAGTCACGTGAACATCCTCTCCGCCACCGTGTCGACCTCGAGCGACCGACTTGCGCTCAGTCGGTTCGTTTTCGAGATGGGGGATACCACCCACCTCGACCGGGTACTGAATGCCGTTCGACGGATCGATGCCGTGTACGACGTCTATCGAGTGAGCAGCGGCTAGCCGTACTCGGTCACTACCTCATCCCGCTCGTTCGGACCTGTTCGCTGCGGACTGACCCGCTGATGCGCTCCTGAGCCTTCGCTTTGCCGGGAAGATTGCGCCGGCGGTTCATAGCTGTGTCGCAGTCGGCCACCCCGAAGCCGCCCATGGCCATGAGTGAGCGCACCACCTCTCGCTCGTGCTCGTCGAAATCGGGGGAGAAGCGGGCCAGGTCGATCACGGTCCGAAGCGGAGTGGTCACTCTCAGCCCGCCGAAGCTCAGGAGTTCTGCCTCCTCGATCACGACCTCGCGGACGCTCGCGCGTACCGTGTCCGGCGAACGGACCCTGGCGCCGACATCCGCGCAAAGCTGATGACGTCGCGGCGGGAACGGGATCGCACCGAGAACCCAGGCCGCGGTGAGCTGCTCCGCGATCACCCGCCGCGGCAGCACGAGCGACAGCGACCGGCCACGGTGGTGGCGATCCGCGACCACATCGATCGGACAGAAGCACTCGCTCACGGCGTACACCTCGCCGTCGAGACGGGCGGCCTGGAGTTCTGCCTCCGGGAGGTCGTTGCGGCAGAGGACGGATTCGAGACGGGACATCCGTCCATGGTGAACGGCCGGAGCCTCGCGCGCCGGATGGCCGCCGATCTGTGGACGAACCCACACTGTGGAAAACCGCGATCGACTACGCGGGCCGTCGACGCGGCAGCTATCGGCGCAGCAAGTGTCGGCGCAGCAGCTATCGACGCAGTACCTATCGGCGCAGCACCTATCGGCCGAGGGCGTCGAGCCAGACCTTGCGAGCGTCGAGCGCTTCCTGGGCCTCGGTGACCTTGCGAGCGTCACCGCCGGCCCTGGCGTCGGCGAGCTCTTGCTCCAGCTTCGCGATCGCGTCCTGCAGCTGGCTGGCGAGCCCCTCGGAACGAGCGATGCGCTCAGGGTTGCTCTTCTGCCAGTGGTCTTCGTCGAGTTTCCGTACCGCAGTCTCGACCTTGCGCAGGCGATCCTCGATGAGCTTGACCTTGTCGCGCGGAACCTTGCCGATCTGGTCCCAGCGGCGCTGGATGGAAAGAAGGGATTCCTTTGCCTTTGCCCGGTCGGTTTCGGCCAGGAGCGGTTCCGCTTCTGCAAGAAGGGCCAGTTTCAGCTCGAGGTTCGCGCTGAACTCCTCGTTTTCTTTGGCGTCCACCTCGGACTTCGCGGAGTAGAGGGCGTCGCCGGCGGCCTTGAACTTGGCCCACAGCGCATCGTCGAACTTCTTGCCAGCGCGGCCGGCGGCCTTCCAGTCATCGAGCAGGGTGCGATAGGCGGAGATGCCGTCGATTCCCTTCTCGACGAGCGCCTCGGCGCTCTCGACCAGGGCCTGCTTCTTATTGCGGGCATCCCGGTGGACGGTATCCAGCTCGGCGAAGAACGCCTTGCGGTTCGTCTCGATAATCGTCCTGGCTGCCCGGAATCGCTTCCACAGCTCGTTGCTCTCGCTCTTGGGCAGGCGTGGTCCGTCGGCCTGGTGCTTTTGCCAACGCGCGAAGATGTCGTCGAGACTCGCGCTCAGCTGCTTCCATTGGGCCTTAGCCGGATCCTGCGCGGCGAGTGCCTCTGCCTCGATCACAAGGCCCTCTCGCTCGGCCAGTGCCGCCGCGGTAGCCGCCTTGGCCTCAGCTGTCTGCTTTTCGGTGAGCTCTCCGACCGCTCCGCCGAGCGCATCGAGCCGCGTCTGGAGCGATGCGAGGTCGCCGACGGCGTTCGCGGTGGAGATTGTGGTCTTCAGGGACTCGATCGTTTTGGCGACGTCGGCAGCGGCCGTTCCCCGCTTGATCCGTTGTTCGAGAAGGGTCACCTGTCCGGCGAGCTCGACGAACTTGCGCTCGAAGTAGGCGAGAGCCTCCTCGGCGGTTCCGTCCGGGTACTGGCCGACGGCGCGTTCGCCATCTGCTTCGCGCACGAAAACGGTTCGCGTCTCGTCGACGCGACCCCACGGGGCTTGTTCGTTCGCTGCCAAGTGCCTCACCTTGCTGCTCGGGCCAAATGTGTGAAATGGCCGGCCACCAGCCTATTGCACCTTTGCTGACTCTCCGCGGCTAACCGAAACTGCTACTTCACCGTCAACGAGGTGATCTTCGTCGGAACCACGGGTGCGCCGTCGCTCGTGTCGGTCGAGCCGGCCGCCGGCGCAACACCGGCGTTGGCGATCGCTGAGACGAACTTGTCCAAGCCGCTTGTCACCTTGCCGAAGACCGTGTAGCCGCCGGTCGACGCGTCGAGGGTGGTGTCGGCGTAGGTGATGAAGAACTGGCTGCTCTGGCTGTACGGGTCGGCACCTCGCGCCATCGCGATGGTGCCGGCGGGATAGACGCCGTTCGCCGGAACATTCTCCAGCGGTCCGAAGCTGAATCCGACGTTTCCGGTTCCATCCCCGTTCGCCGAGCCGCACTGGATGAGCTTCGCAGTGGCGCTCGTCGTCAGGCGATGACAGGTGCTGCCCTGGCCGGTGTAGAAGCCCTGCTTCTCCAGCGAAATGAAGGCCGAGGTGGCCTGCGGTGCGGCCTTGCCATCCAATTGGATGCTGAGCTTCACGCTGTTCAGGTCGAGTTCGCCGGTCCAGCTACGGCCCCCTGCGATGCTCGCGGATGGAACGTTGCCGACATTCTTTCCCGCGACAGGGGTGCTGGTGGCAGAGGGGGTCGCGGTCGAGCTCGGCTTCGCAGTCGCCATCCCCGGCCCGGAGCTGAAGTAGAAGACCTGGATGATCGTGGCGATGGTCGCGACGATGACAACGCCGACCACCGCACCGATGTTGTCCATGCGGCGGCGCCTCATCTGGTGCGAGTGAACCGACTTTCTGGCGTTGTAGCGGCGAAGGCGATCCCGTGCCTCACGCGCCTCGCGCTCGGCGTTCTTACTCGGTGCCACGTGTCCTCCATCGAGTCGAGCAGGGGTTGCCGCACGTATCCGGCTTGGCAAACCCCCGCGGCCCGCAACGGGCCGTCCAGGCGGTGCGGGCGAGACGTATCTGTCGGCACCGACAACTAGCATTGATTCTATGGTGGATGCCCAGCTCGGCTTGCGCGCCGGTGCGACGCCGCTCGCCGTTCGAATGCGCCCGCGCAGTCTCGATGAGGTAGCGGGGCAGCGGCATCTGCTGACCCCCGGTTCACCTCTCGTGAGCCTCGCCTCGGACAAGACCGGAGAACAGGGTTCCGTCTCGGTGATCCTCTGGGGGCCTCCCGGCACCGGCAAGACCACGCTCGCCCAGGCGATCGCGCACAGTTCCGGTCGCAAGTTCGTCGAACTCTCCGCCGTCAACGCCGGCGTGAAAGACGTGCGCGAGGTGATGCAGGCGGCCATGTCGTCCAGGGACCTGTATGGCATCTCGACCGTGCTGTTCCTCGACGAGATCCACCGGTTCTCCAAAGCCCAGCAGGACGCGCTCCTGCCCGGTGTCGAGAACGGCTGGGTCATCCTGGTGGCCGCGACCACCGAGAACCCGTCGTTCTCCGTCATCTCCCCGCTGCTGTCGCGCTCCCTTCTGCTCACCCTCGAGATCCTCAGTGACGAGGACCTCGGCATCGTGGTCGACAGGGCGGTCGTCGACCCGCGCGGACTGGCAGACAAGGTCGTGCTCGATCCGGAGGCGAGGGCCGCGATCATTCGGATGGCCTCTGGGGACGCCCGCCGCGCGCTCACCGCCCTCGAGGCCGCTGCACTCAGCGCCACGTCGACCAGCAGCGGCGACTCCGGCACGGCGGACAAGCCGGTGGTCCTCGCCGAGACCGTTGCGCTGGCCGTCGACCGGGCGCTGCTCAGGTACGACCGCAACGGCGACGAGCACTACGACGTGATCAGCGCGTTCATCAAGTCGGTGCGTGGTTCGGATGTCGACGCCGCACTGCATTACTTGGCCAGGATGATCGAGGCGGGCGAGGACCCGCGGTTCATCGCGAGGCGCATCATCGTCAGCGCGTCGGAAGACATCGGGATGGCGGATCCGCAGGCGCTCGGCGTCGCGATCGCCGCGGCGGACGCCGTCCAGTACATCGGCATGCCAGAGGGACGCATTCCGCTGGCGCAGGCCGTCGTCTACCTCGCGACGGCGCCCAAGTCGAACGCCGCGTACAGGGCGCTCGATGCTGCGTTGGCGGATGTCCGCGCCGGCAAGATCGGGCGGGTACCGAAACACCTGCGCGACGCCCACTATCCCGGCGCAAAGCGGCTGGGCCACGGCAAGGGCTACAAGTACTCCCACGACTCAGAGCTCGGCGTCGTTCAGCAGGAGTACCTGCCCGATGTCTTGCGCGGTACGAGCTACTACCAGCCGACGGAGCACGGCAACGAGAGGGAGGTGAGGGCACGACTCGAGAAGTTGCGCCGCATCATCCGCGGGCAGTGACGCCTGGTAGTCGCGTACCCGGACGAGAACGTTTCTGGTAGAGTTGCCTCCGCCTACAGAGGGTTTCGCGCACGGCTGCTGCGAATACCCACCTGGATGGGAAGCGTTCTTTAGCCGGACGGTACCCGTGGCACATCCCTCTTCTATATTTTCCGCTGTCGCGCGTTCACGCGTGGGAGACGGGATACCTGTTGAAGACCGATGATTCAGTACCGAAAGGAAACCGTGTCTACCAAGTCACGTACACGTAGCAAGACCCGCCTGTCGCGGGCGCTGGGCATTCCGCTCACACCGAAGGCAGCAAAGGGATTCGAAAAGCGTCCGTACCCACCAGGGGAGCACGGCCGCACCAAGCGCAAGACCGACAGCGACTACGCCGTCCGTCTGCGCGAGAAGCAGCGCCTGCGTGCCCAGTACGGCATCCGCGAGGCCCAGCTCAAGATCATCTTCCAAGAGGCACGTCGCGCAGAGGGCCTGACCGGTGAGAACCTGGTCGAGCTTCTTGAGATGCGTCTCGACGCGATCCTGGTTCGTGCGGCGATCGCTCGCACCACGGCCCAGGCTCGCCAGATGATCGTTCACCGCCACATCCTGGTCGATGGACAGCGCGTCGACCGTCCGTCGTTCCGGGTGAAGCCAGGCCAGCTCGTCCACGTCCACGCCAAGAGCGAGGGTACGGAGCCGTTCCAGGTTGCGGCAGCCGGCGGTCACGTCGACGTCCTGCCGAAGACCCCGAGCTACCTCGAGGTGGAGATCGACAAGCTGCAGGCGCGTCTCGTACGTCGTCCGAAGCGTGCAGAGGTCCCCGTGACCTGTGAAGTACAGCTCGTCGTCGAGTACTACGCGGCTCGCTAGCGCGATTCGTTTCTCGAGTGGGGCCGCGGCAATCTGCCGTGGCCCCATTTGCGTTCACAGCCCAATCCGCGGCCGTGGACGACCGGTGCAGCCTGCCTCGACCCAATACAGTGGGAATTGGTCACCTCGGTGTGGCCCGACCGAAAGTCGTCGAAAGCTAGGGAGAGTCTCGTGTCGGGTGGAGATATCGCCGGTCTGATTGCGGCTGGCGTGTTTGCCGTGCTGGTCGCGCTGTTGGCCGTTCCGCTGGTGAAGCTCGGCCGCGTGCTGGACGAGACCAGGGATGCGATCCACGAGCTCAGCGCCGGTGTCACCCCGATTCTCGAGGAGGCGGTGGTAACGATCTCCGAGACCAACAAGCAGCTCGCTCGAGTCGACACCATTACGAGCGGCATCGCGGATGCCACCGGAAACGTCTCAGCACTGATCGCCCTCTTCGCTGCGACGGTCGGCGGCCCGCTGATCAAGCTGGCCGGATTCTCGGCCGCCCTGCGCGCGGGCATGTCCGGTCTGAAGAACGTCCGGAATACCCGATCCAGCACGAAGTAAGCTTGAACACTGTCATGGGCAGGTCCAACACACTCAGTAGGGAGCAGTTGTCATGAAAAACGTACTGTGGCTGATCGTCGGCGTCGGGATCGGGTTCATCGCGGCGCATCAAGTCAACAAGACCCCGCAGGGCAGGGCCTTCTTCGATGACGTCGACGCCAAGGCGAAAGAGTTCAGCGGCGCGATAGTCGACGGCTATAAGGCTCGTGAGGCAGAGCTTCGCTCGGCCGTCGCCGAGGCCGAGGATGTCATCGCCGACCTCTCGAAGCGCAGCAAGAGTTAGACCCGTTCCCCCTTCTCGCGGCCGGGCATCCGCCGGGCATTCTCTTTCAGGACTCCATGCAAACCGCTGATATTCGTCGACGCTGGCTCGATTTCTTCGCCGAACGCGGCCACACGGTCGTCCCGTCGGCGTCCTTGGTGAGCGACGACCCGACCCTGCTCTTCACCGTTGCAGGCATGGTGCCATTCGTTCCGTACCTGACCGGGTTGGTGCCCGCCCCGTACCCTCGTGCGACGAGCGTGCAGAAGTGCATCCGCACCCTCGACATCGAAGAAGTCGGCAAGACCCCGCGTCATGGCACCTTCTTCCAGATGAACGGCAACTTCTCCTTCGGCGATTACTTCAAAGAGCAGGCCATCAGCTACGCCTGGGAGTTGCTGACGAGTTCTGAGGCCGATGGCGGCTACGGGTTCGCGGAGAAGGACCTCTGGGTCACCGTCTACAAGGACGACGACGAGGCTTTCCGGCTCTGGCGCGAGATCGCGGGCCTGCCGGAGGAGCGCATCCAGAGACTCGACATGGACACCAACTACTGGTCGACCGGTCAACCCGGTCCGGCGGGACCGTGCTCCGAGATCTTCTTCGATCGTGGACCGGCCTACGGCATCGACGGTGGACCGGCGACGGACGACGACCGCTATGTCGAGATCTGGAACCTGGTCTTCATGCAGTATCTGCGCGGAGAGGGCCACGGAAAGAATTTCGAGATCCTCGGCGACCTTCCGAAGAAGAACATCGACACCGGCATGGGACTCGAGCGGGTGGCGTTCCTCAAGCAGGGCGTCGAGAACCTTTACGAGATCGACCAGGTTCGTCCGGTGCTCGACCGCGCGGCGCTGCTGTCCGGGCGCCGATACGGTGCGTCCCACGAGGACGACGTTCGGATGCGCGTTGTCGCCGATCACGTTCGCTCGTCCCTGATGCTCATGGCGGACGGCGTCACACCGTCGAACGAGGGTCGCGGCTACATCCTGCGCCGGCTGCTCCGCCGCACGGTGCGCTCGATGCGGCTACTCGGCGTTGACGCCCCCACCTTCACCGAACTTTTCCCGGCGTCGCGCGATGCGATGAAGGCCGCCTACCCGGAGGTGGAGGCGGACTACGACCGGATCGGCCGGCTCGCCTACGCGGAGGAGGAGACCTTCCTGCGCACCCTCGCGAGCGGAACCAGCATCCTCGACCTCGCGGTGGCGAAGACCCAGATCTCCGGTGCAACGCAGCTGGCCGGTGACACCGCGTTCCTGCTGCACGACACCTTCGGCTTCCCGATCGACCTCACGCTGGAGATGGCGGAGGAAGCGGGACTCGCTGTCGATCGCCAGGCCTTCGACGAGCTGATGTCCGAACAGCGCAGGATGGCCAAGGCGGATGCCAAGGCCAAGAAGACGCTGCTCGCCGACCTCTCTGTTTACAGCGCGTTCCGCGCCAAGGGTGAGACAGTCTTCACCGGATATGACTACCTGACCACCGACTCGACCATCCTCGGACTCATTGTGGAGGGTGTCTCGGTGTCGAAGGCCGTCGTCGGCGACATCGCGGAGGTCATCCTCGCCGAGACATCGCTCTATCCGGAGTCCGGTGGCCAGGAGGCGGATGCGGGAAGCATCGTCGGCAACGGCTTCGACCTCGAAGTGCTCGATGTGCAGCGCCCGGTCAAAGGGCTGGTCAGTCACCGCGTGCAGGTGCGTTCCGGCGAGGTCGGTGTCGGGGATGCCGCGACAAGCGTCGTCGACCCGAGCTGGCGCCGAGGGGCGACCCAGGCGCACTCGGCGACCCATCTCATCCACGCGGCGCTTCGCCAGGTGCTCGGGCCGGAAGCCCACCAGGCCGGTTCGTACAACAAGGCCGGCTACATGAGGCTCGACTTCAACTGGAACCAGGCGCTTTCGCCGTCGACCAGGACCGAGATCGAAGACATCGCCAACAACGCGATCAGGGAGAATCTCGAGGTCGAGACCAGGATCATGCCGCTCGCCGACGCGCGCTCTCTCGGTGCGATGGCGCTGTTCGGTGAAAAGTATGGCGAGACGGTGCGGGTCGTGGATATCGGCGGACCGTGGTCCCGCGAGCTCTGCGCCGGCACCCATGTGCTCCGCAGTTCTGAGGTCGGTGTGATCAACCTGGTCAGCGAGACATCCGTCGGTTCGAGCAATCGACGGATCGAGTCGCTGGTCGGCATCGAAGCGTTCCGCGACCTGGCTACGGAACGCGCGATCGTGTCGCAGCTCACCTCCAACCTAAAAACTCCACGCGAGCAGCTGCCAGAGCGGATCTCGGAGTTGGTGGCGAGCCTGAAGGCCGCGGAGAAGCGCATCTCGGAATACGAGGC
>JAODMG010000062.1 GCA_025464895.1 Microbacteriaceae bacterium
TCTTTACGGGGTGTTGGTCTGATTCCAAGGCGGCGGCGAGAAAATTCGGGTGCCGCGGCGGTCTTTCGGATGCTGGCGCCAGCTTAAACTATTTGTCAATACAATCGCACGATTGGGTACGCATGGATTCATATTTCGCATCGGGGCGTCTCTCGAGTGGGCCGGACCAGGTCGCCGTGGTTCCCGACGGGGACGACTGGAAATACACCGGACTCTCCGTGGCCGTTGCGGAGCCGGGGCAGACCCGGCGGTGGACCTCGGATGGTCGTGAGGCCATCGTCGTGCCGCTCTCGGGCGCCATCGCGGTCGTCGTCGGCGACGAGACGTACGAGCTCGCCGGTCGCCCAACCCCGTGGGGTGTGACCGACGTCTTGTACCTGCCGCTCGGCTCGGAGGCGGAGATCAGCACTCCGGCACTGCCGCAGGCACAGTCGTCCGCACAATCCGCACCGGCACCTGCGCCATCGCGCTACGCGATTGCCTGGGCCGTCGCCGACCGCGTCTTCCCGGTGCAGTACCTGGCCGCGGATGCCGTGTCGGTCGAGCTGCGCGGCGCGGGAATCAGCTCCCGCCAGGTCAACAACTTCGGTACGCCCGGCGTGCTGCAGGCCGACCGGATCATCGCCTGCGAGGTCATGCAGCCCGGCGGCAACTGGTCGTCCTATCCGCCGCACAAGCACGACATCGCGGGGGAGGGGGAGTCGCAGCTCGAGGAGATCTACTACTTCGAGGTTGCGCCGTCCCCGGCCGGAACGCCGGGCTTCGGGCTGCAGCGGGTCTACTCCTCCGCGGCGGGCGAGATCGACGTGACCGTCGAGGTGCACACAGGTGACGTCGTGCTGATCCCATTCGGATATCACGGACCGAGCGTCGCCGCGCCCGGCCACGCCCTCTACTACCTCAACGTCATGGCGGGCCCGGCAGATCCGGCCGGTCGCGATCGCGCCTGGCTCATCAGCGACGATCCGCAGCACGCCTGGATTCGGGAGAGTTGGACGAGCGAGGCGGTCGATCCACGACTGCCGTTCACCGCATCCGGCCCCGCCGCCCCCACCGAGAACTAGGAACCCATGTCCCACACCATCCGGCTCACCGTCAGCCAGGCCATCGTCCGCTTCCTGGCGCAGCAGTACACGAAGCGCGACGGCATCGAGACGCGTCTCGTGCACGGCTTCTTCGGCATCTTCGGCCACGGCAATGTCGCCGGGCTCGGCCAGGCCCTGCTCGAGAGCGAACTCGCCGATCCGCACGCGATGCCGTACTACCTCGCCAGGAACGAGCAGGGCGCCGTGCACGCGGCCAGCGGTTTCGCCAAGCAGCGCGACCGGCTGTCGACCCTCGCGGTCACCACCTCGATCGGCCCCGGCGCGACCAACATGATCACTGGGGCGGCGCTGGCCACCGTCAACCGCATCCCGGTACTGCTCTTCCCCGCGGACGTCTTCGCCAACCGCCTGCCGGATCCGGTGCTGCAGCAGCTCGAACGTCCGGAGTCGCAGGATGTCACGGTCAACGACGCCTTCCGCGCGGTATCCGCGTTCTTCGACCGGGTCTGGCGGCCGGAACAACTCCCGGCCGCGCTCCTCGGGGCCATGCGCGTGCTGACCGACCCGGCGCAGACCGGCGCGGTCACCATCGCGCTGCCGGAGGACGTGCAGGTCGAGGCCTGGGACTGGCCGGTCGAGCTGTTCCGCAAGCGCGTCTGGACCGTGCCGCGCGCGCGAGCGGATGCCGCAACCCTCGCCGAGGCGGCGTCGCTCATCGCGACCGCGAAGCGACCGTTCATCGTCGCCGGCGGAGGCGTGCAGTACGCCCACGCCCACGCCGCGCTTGCAGCCTTCAGCGAACGCCACGGCATTCCGGTCGGGCAGACCCACGCGGGCAAGGGAGTGCTTCCGCCCGGTCATCCGATGGATGTCGGCGGGGTCGGCGCCACCGGAACGACCGCGGCGAACCGGCTCGCCGCGGACGCCGACCTGGTGATCGGAATCGGTACCAGGTTCTCGGACTTCACCACCGCATCCAACTCACTCTTCGCCAACCCGGACGTGCGCTTCGTCAATCTCAATGTCGCCCCGATGGACGCGGTCAAGCTGGCCGGACTGTCGGTCGTCGGCGACGCCCGCGAGTCCCTGCACGAGCTCGACGAGATGCTCGGCGAGGATGGCACCGGCGAGACCTATCGTGGTGAGGTCGCCACCCTCCGCGAGGAGTGGGACGGCACCCGCGCGGCCGCCATCGTGCCGATCGACGGGCTGCCGTCGCAGGTGAGCCTGCTCGGCATCCTGAACGAAGAGCTGGCCCCAGACGATGTCATCGTCAACGCCGCCGGCTCGGCTCCCGGCGACCTGCACCGGCTCTGGAATCCGAAGTCGCCCAAGCAGTACCACGTCGAGTACGGCTTCTCCACGATGGGCTACGAGATCGCCGGTGCCCTCGGGATCAAGCTCGCCGCACCGGAGCGGCAGGTGGTCGCGCTCGTAGGCGACGGTTCGTACCTGATGCTCTCGCAGGAGCTGGTGACCGCGGTGTCGGAGCGGGTGAAGCTCGTCGTCGTGCTCATCGACAACCAGGGCTACGCGTCCATCGGCAACCTGTCCGAGTCGGTCGGCTCGCAGCGCTTCGGCACGAAGTACCGCTTCAGGGACGAGGCATCCGCCCGTCTCGACGGGGGAGTGCTGCCGGTCGACCTGGCCGCGAACATGAGGAGCCTCGGTGTGGCCGTGATCGAGGCGGATGGCGTCGTCGAGTTCCGGGATGCGGTTCGCCAGGCCCTGGCCGCGGAGGAGACGACCGCCGTGTACGTGCGTTCCGACCCGGCCGCTGCCGGCATCCCCGGTGGCGCGTGGTGGGATGTTCCGGTCGCCGAGGTCTCGGAACTTGAAAGCACCCGCGAGGCCAGGGTTCGGTACGAGTCGGAGCGGACGGCGCAGCGGCGCTATCTCTAGTGGCGCAAACCTCTGAGCTGCGCTACCCACTAAGTAGCGCCGCTCTCTGAGCAGCGCGAACCGCTGAGCAGCGCAACCAGCTGAGCAGCGCAACCAGCTGAGCAGCGAACCTCTGACCAGCGCCGCGCTCGATCAGTCCGGAAGCCTGGCCGGGAGGTGGAGTGGTAAGCCGGATGTAACCGTCGCGGCGGGAGAAACTGACTCGCGGCGGGAGTCAGGACTCCCTCCGCGAGCGCGTTTCTCCCGCCGCGAGCGACGGTAACTCCCTCCGCGAGCGAGTTTCTCCCGCCGCGAGCCGCGAGCCGCGAGCCGCTACGCAATCAAGAAGCGCGGCGGCCCGAGGGCTGCCGCGCTTCTACCGGAACGGTTTCTACCTGAACGACGCTACTTCAGCGAGCCGGAGGCCAGGCCGGTCTTCCAGAACCGCTGCAGCGCCAGGAAGACGATGATCAGCGGAATGATCGAGACGAGCGATCCGGTGATCACCGACTCCTGCAGCAGCGGAACGCGCGAGGTCTGGCCGTTCCAGTTGTAGAGGCCGAGGGTGATCGGATACAGCCGGTCGGTCTGCAGCATCACCATCGGCAGGAAGAAGTTGTTCCAGATTCCGACGAACTGGAACAGGAAGATCGTCACGAGCGACGGCGACAACAGCTTGAATGCGACGGAGAAGAAGATGCGGAACTCGCCGGCCCCATCCAGCCTCGCGGACTCGAGGATCTCATCCGGTACAGCACCGCCTGCGAAGATCCGCGCGAGGTAGACCCCGAACGGGCTCACGATGCTCGGCAGGAAGACGGCCCAGTAGGTGTCGACCAGGTGCACGGAGGAGAACAGCAGGAAGAGCGGCAGAGCCAGCGCCGTTGTCGGCACCAGCACCCCACCGAGCACGACGGAGAAGAGAGTCTCGCGGCCCCGGAACTGGAACTTGGCCAGCGCGTAGCCCGCGAGCGTCGACACGAGCGTGCCGACCGCGGCACCGCCGGCCGCGTAGATGAGGCTGTTGAGTGCCCACTGCAGGAAGATCCCGTTCTGCAGGCTGAACAGGGTCCCGAGGTTCGACCAGAGGTTGAAGTGCGAGAACGCGAGCCCGAAGGTCGACGCGAGATCCCCCTGCGGCTTCGTCGCCGCGACGACGAGGAAGTAGATGGGCAGCAGGAAGTAGATCGCGAGCACGACCATGACGGTCATGGCCGCGACCTTCGTGACCCGGCTCTCCCGCGCGATGACTCCGCGCCTCATTGTCGCCGTGCTCACGCTTCCGCCCTTCGCGAAGTCAGTTTCATGAATCCGAAGCTCAGCACGAAGGTGACGATCGCGATGATGACGGACACCGCCGCTGCCTGCTGGTAGTTGTTTCCGGAGGCGATCGCGTAGGCGAGCATGTTCGGCGTGTATGTACTCGAGATGTTCGAGGAGATCTGCCGGAGGACCGCGGGCTCCGCGTAGAGCTGCAGCGTGCCGATGATCGAGAAGACCGTTGTCATGATGAGCGCGGGGGCGATGATCGGCACCTTGATCCGGATGGCGATGGTCCAGTTGTTCGCGCCGTCGAGCTTCGCCGCCTCGTACAACTCCTGCGGGATGGACTGCAGCGCGGAGAAGAGCACGAGCATGTTGTATCCGGTCCAGAGCCAGGTCGACACGTTGGCGATCGACCAGAGCACGGCGGTCGGGCCCAGGAAGTCGGGCTTGAGTCCCACGGCCTGGAGCACCGAGACGACCGGGGAGAGCTGCGGGGAGTAGAGGAACGACCACATGATGGCCGCGATGACGCCGGGCACCGCATAGGGCATGAACGCGGCGATGCGGAAGAAGGACTTGAGGCGAAGCAGCGGTGAGTCGAGCAGCAGCGCGATCACCAGCGCGATGGCGAGCATCACCGGAACCTGCACGATGCCGAAGAGCGCGATGCGGCCGATGCTGCCCCAGAACTCGCTGTTCTGCACGGCCTGCACGTACTGTTCGAAGCCGCCGAATGCCGTGTAGCTGGTGCCGAACTGCCCGGCCGTGCGGCGCACGACGAGCAGGCTCTGCCACAGGGCGTAGATGATCGGGACGATGTAGAAGAGCAGGAACGGCAGGAAGAAGGGGATGAGGAACGCCACGATCATCCGCGGCGATACTCCGGCGATTCCCCGGCGTCGGCGCCGGCTCTTGGCTGTCCGGATCACCGGCGCGGCGAGGTTTGTCATGGTCGTCCTTCAGAGGAATGGGTCTGGCGCGAGCGTTCGCCCGCGCCAGACCCCCGGTGTTTCAGGCTACTTCGACGAGACCGGAATGCTCTGGTCCTTCATCGACTTGATCGCGGTGGCCTGAGCGGTGCCCAGCGCGTCATAGACGGTGCCGTTGCCGTTGACCGCTTTCGCGAGGGCATCCTGCAGTGACAGGTTCACTGTCTTCTGTGTCGGACCCCAGGTGAAGTTGGTGTCGATCTTGCTCGAGGACGCCTTGAAGACGTCGAAGATCTTCTGTCCACCGAAGTACGGAACACCCTGCTGCAACGCCGGCATGTTGAGACCGGCCTTCGACGCCGGGTAGAGGCCGCCGAGCTTGTTCTCCATGGCGAGCGCCTCCGGGTTGGTGTTCAACCACAGGTTGAACTTGACCGACTCATAGAGGTGCTTGTTACCCTTCATGAACGCGACGGTCGATCCGCCCCAGTCGCCGGATGCAGCGGAGGAACCCCAGGTCGGCATGGGCGCGACGGCCCACTTGCCGCTCTGGTCCGGGAGGTTGTCACGCACGATGCTGTAGGCCCAGGCCGCGGAGACGAAGCTCGCGACCTGATCCTTCTCCATCGAGGCGTAGAGCGGCGTCGAGAAGCTGGCGAGGTCGGTGCGCACGAGACCCTCGCTGATCATCTTCTGCCAGTAGTCAGCAACCTGCTTGCTCTTGGGACTCTGCACGGTCACGTTCCACTTGTTGTTCGTGTAGCTGTACATCTCGGCGTTGTTCTGCCAGAGGTACCCGTTGAACGCCTCGGCGTTGTTCGGGTCGAAGTAGGTGATGTCCAGGTTCGGATCCGCCGCCTTCAGCTTCTTGGCGTCTGCGTAGTACTCGTCCCAGGTCTTCGGCACGGCGATGCCGTACTTCTGGAACAGGTCGGCGCGGTAGTAGAGGGCCTCGGGGCCGGTGTCCTGCGGGATTGCGTAGACGCCCTGGCCGCCGAAGGTGGCCTGGGACCAGGTCCACGAAACGAAGTCCGACTTGGCCGCGACGGCTGCGGAGCAGGAGGATGCGTCGACGAACGCGTTCTGGAGACGGTAGTTCGACAGCTCGTCGTATCCGACCTGCGCGAGCTCCGGCGCGTTACCGGCCTTCAGCGCGTTGCTGATGGTGCCGTACGCGTCGTTCGAGATGTTCTTGACCTGCACCTGGATCTTCGGGTTCTGCTTGTTCCACAGAGCGACGACCTGGTCCATGCCTGGGACGGTGTTCCAGTACTGCAGGGTCACGTTTCCGGTGGCCGGAGTACAGGATGGGGCGGCGCTCGAACTCGATGTGCCGGGTGATGAACAGGCCGCCATGGCCAGAGCCGCGACGATTGCTGTGGTCGCGGCAAGCCCTCGAGTGAGGGCCCGCTTTCTATTGATGCTCAAGAGAGATCCCTTTCAAAGTGCACCCGTGCGGCTTCGCATGGGGTGCGGTCACCATTGACGATGCTTTCCCAGTCCCGCTGAACGAGTTCGTGGCTCGAGCTCGAAGACTAAGTAAGAACATATTTACATTATTAGTTATAGGTCCTCGATCGGCATTAGTCAAAATACCCGCAGACGGCGAAATCCGTGCTGGGAGTCGTCGGTGAGACGAGGGTGAACGGCGTCGGGGTCGTCGTCCCGGGCGCGCGGCTAGACCGGCGCGGGGGCGCAGGCGAGCAGACAGATCGTGCGCGGCAGGGCGGCAGATCGTGCGCGTAC
>JAODMG010000102.1 GCA_025464895.1 Microbacteriaceae bacterium
TGCAGGTCGAGCGGTTCAGCCACATCATGCACCTGGTCTCCTCGGTCGAGGGCGATCTCAGGAAGGATGCCGGTCCGCTCGACGTCTTCACCGCCACCTTCCCGGCCGGAACGCTCTCCGGGGCGCCGAAGCCGCGCGCGCTCGAGATCATCGACGAGTTGGAGGTGGCCCAGCGCGGGTTGTACGGCGGAGTCGTCGGCTATTTCGGATTCGCCGGTGACCTCGATCTGGCGATCGCCATCAGAACGACCACGATCTCCCGCGGTGTCGCCAGGGTGCAGGCCGGAGCGGGCCTGGTGGCCGATTCTGACCCGGCGACCGAGCACCAGGAAGCCCACAACAAGGCCGCGGCACCACTGCGGGCGATCGCGATCGCCAACGCCATGAGGCGAGTGGACTGATCGTGAGCGGCAGGCGCCTCAAAGTCCAGAGCCTGGTGGCGGGGATCCTCTTCAGCGCGCTCACCCTGATCGCCTGGACCCAGCTGTGGTTCACCGTCTCGGTGAACGAAACGACGACATCGACGATGGCCATCGCAGTGACCGGGGACCTCGCGGCACCCGCGCTGTCCGCTTTCAGCCTGGCCGGCCTCGCCCTGGTCGCAGCACTGACCATTTCCGGGACAGTCCTGCGGATCGTCCTCGGCGTTCTGCAGTTCGCGATCGGTGCCGGTGTGGTGGCATCGACCGCGGCGGCGCTGGCGAATCCAGTCGCGGCATCGGCCAGTGCGGTGACGAAGGTGACCGGCGTATCCGGATCGCATTCTGTCGCAGCCCTGGTCGAGACATCGTCGCAGACCGCCTGGCCGTGGCTCGCGCTGGTCTTTGGCGCCCTGACCGCAGCTGTCGGCGTTGTCGTCGCCATCACGGGTCTCCGCTGGCCGGGATCATCCCGCCGATATCAAGCGATTGCCGACACCGACCAGGAGGACTCGAGCAATCCGGTCTCCGACTGGGACCGTTTGAGCGGCGGCAGCGATCCGACGTCACGCTAGACTTTGGAATCGAAACCCCTTAGAAGGAGCATTGTGAGCGACGACACATCAGACCCAGGCCACGGCAATTCGCCCGCCGCATGGACCGCTGTGATCATCATGCTGGTGGCATTCACCATCGGTACGATCGCCTTCTTCTTCGAACTGACGTTCATCGTCTGGTCGGCTGCGGCGCTTGCGATCGTCGGACTCATCGTCGGCTGGATCATGTCGAAGGTCGGATATGGCGTCGGCGGCGACCGTTACATCCCGAAAGAGCACTAACGCGGTGCTTTCCGAACTTGTCGCCGGGGCACTGGAAGACGCCGCGGAACGCCGTAGCCTGCGCAGCTTTTCCGCAGTCGAAGCGGATGCCCGCGCCCACGAGCCTGCGCTCGATGCCTTGCGGTTTCTTGCCCCGTCCGATCGGGTGAAAATCATCGCGGAGGTCAAGCGATCGAGTCCATCCAGGGGCCCTCTCGCCGAGATCCCCGATCCTGCCGCCCTCGCCGTCTCCTACGAGACCGGGGGAGCGAGCGCGATCAGCGTCCTGACCGAGGGTCGACGGTTCGGTGGTTCCCTCGCCGACCTCGAAGCGGTCCGAGAAGCGGTCTCGCTCCCCGTGCTGCGCAAAGACTTCATCGCCGACGACTACCAGGTCTTCGAAGCGAGAGCGGCGGGCGCCGACATAGTCCTGCTCATCGTTGCCGCCCTCGAACAGCCCCTGCTTGCCAGCCTGTTCGCACGGGTGACCGAGCTCGGGATGACGGCACTCGTCGAGACCCACAGCGCCGACGAGGTGGCCAGGGCCCTCGACGTAGGTGCGAGCCTCGTCGGGGTCAACGCGAGAAACCTCAGCACCTTCGAACTGGACCAGGACTTGTTCGGCAGCCTCGCCGATCACATTCCGTCCGGCGTCATCCGAGTCGCAGAATCCGCGGTCAAAGCGCCGGCGGACGTCGCTCACTACCGACAGGCAGGAGCCGACGTCGTCCTGGTCGGTGAAGCACTAGTAACGAATGGGGACCCGGTGTCCACCCTGCAAGAATTCCTGGCCGCCTGATGGCTCTGCGTGACGAGAACGGGCCATACTTCGGCGAGTACGGCGGACGGCACATGCCGGAACCCCTCGTCGCCGCGATCGACGAGATCACCGCGGCCTATGAGGCGTCCAAGGTCGATCCGACCTTCCAGGCAGAACTCGCCGAGCTGCACCGCACCTACACCGGGCGCCCGTCGATCATCACCGAGGTGCCGCGTTTCGCCGAGCATGCCGGTGGGGCACGGATCATCCTCAAGCGCGAAGATCTCAACCACACTGGATCGCACAAGATCAACAACGTGCTCGGCCAGGCACTCCTCACCAAGCGACTCGGCAAGACCAGGGTGATCGCCGAGACCGGTGCGGGCCAGCACGGTGTGGCCACCGCAACGGCTGCAGCCCTCTTCGGCTTCGACTGCACCATCTTCATGGGCGAGGTCGATACGGAGCGCCAGGCGCTGAACGTCGCGAGGATGCGGCTGCTCGGTGCTGAGGTCGTCTCGGTGACCACCGGCGCCCGCACCCTGAAGGACGCCATCAACGAGGCGTACCGCGAGTGGGTCGGCTCGGTCGCGACCACGAACTACATCTTCGGCACGGCCGCTGGTCCCCATCCATTTCCCGCGATGGTGCGCGACTTCCAGAAAATCATCGGTGAGGAGGCGCGCGAACAGGTGCTCGCGCTCACCGGACGGTTGCCGGATGTCGTCGCCGCGTGCGTCGGAGGCGGATCGAACGCCATCGGCATCTTCCACGCATTCCTCGACGATCCGGGCGTTCGGCTCCTCGGCTTCGAGGCGGCGGGCGACGGCGTCGACACGGAGCGCCACGCGGCATCCATCGAACGTGGTCGCCCCGGCGTGTTGCACGGAGCGCGCACCTACCTGCTGCAGGACGAGGACGGCCAGACCATCGAATCGCACTCGATCTCGGCCGGACTCGACTACCCCGGCGTCGGCCCGGAGCATGCCTGGCTTGCCGACATCGGTCGCGCGGAATACCTTCCGGCCACCGACGCAGAGGCGATGGAGGCCCTTCGGCTGCTGAGCCGCACCGAGGGCATCATCCCGGCCATCGAATCGGCGCACGCGCTGGCCGGGGCGATTCGGGTGGGCAAAGAGCTCGGCGAAGACGCGATCATCCTGGTGAACCTGAGCGGACGAGGCGACAAAGACATGGAAACCGCGGGAAAGTACTTCGACCTTCTGGATGCGACGGAGTGAGCGCGGTAGAGACCGCGATCTCGGCGCGCAAGGACGCGGGCAGCGGCGCACTGATCGGCTATCTCCCGGTCGGCTTTCCCGATCTGCCGACGAGCATCGAGGCCGCGGTCGCGCTGGTCGAGAACGGAGTCGACGTACTCGAGCTGGGTGTGCCGTATTCTGACCCGGTTATGGATGGAACGGTCATCCAGCAGGCCACCCAAGCGGCATTGGCCGGCGGATTCCGGCTTCGCCACGCCTTCGACGCCGTCGCGGCGATCAGCGCGCGGGTGAGTGCCCCGATCCTGTTGATGACGTACTGGAACCCGATCATCCAGTTCGGGATCGACAAATTCGCCGACGAACTGCTGGCGGCCGGGGGAGCCGGGCTGATAACCCCCGACCTCATCCCGGACGAGGGCGCAGACTGGCTCGCGACATCCGACCGCACCGGGCTCGACCGGGTGTTCCTCGCGGCACCGTCCTCGACCGAGGCCAGGCTTCGGCAGGCGGTCACCCTCAGCCGGGGCTTCGTTTATGCCGTGTCGACCATGGGCATCACCGGCGCGCGCTCCGACGTCGATGCCGCCGCCCGTTCGCTCGTGTCCCGCCTGCGTGATGTCGAGGCCACCAGCGTCTGTGTCGGCCTCGGGATCTCCACCGCGGAACAGGTACGAGAGGTGCTCGGCTACGCGGATGGCGCGATCGTCGGGTCAGCGCTGGTCAAGGCACTGGCCGACGGCGGGGTCGACGCGGTCGCTCGCGCGGCGGCGGCGTTGGCCGACGGCACTAGGCTGAACTAGTTTTCTCCGCAGTTCTTTTACGAGAGGTCACCACCCGCGTGTTCGAGTCACTGAGCGGCTTTGCTATCCAGAGCATCCCCAGCCCCAGCCCCGCCTGGCAGGTATTCAACCTCGGCCAGTGGTTTCGCGATATCGGCCTCACCTGGTTCAGCCTGAACATCAACATCCACGCATACGCGATCTGCATCCTCCTCGGGATCATCGCGGCGACGATGCTGACCTATTACCGACTCAAACGTCGTTCCGCGGATGCGGGCGTCGTGCTGGACATCGCGCTGTGGGCCGTTCCCTTCGGTATCGTCGGTGGTCGAATCTTCCACGTGCTCACTCACCCGAACGACTATTTCGGCCCCGGGAAAGATTTGTTGAAGACCCTCTACATCTGGGAGGGCGGCATGGCTATTTTCGGCGCGCTGATCCTCGGTGCCGTCGGAACCTACATTGGTTGCCGGATAGCGGGACTGAGGTTCTGGAGCTTTGCGGATGCGCTGGCCCCTGCACTGCTGCTGGCCCAGGCCTTCGGGCGGTTGGGCAACTGGTTCAACCAGGAATTGTTCGGCCTGCCGACGAACCTGCCCTGGGGCCTTCAGATCTCCTCGCCGAACCCCGCCATTCCAGCCGGGCTACCGGCAGGAACCCTGTACCAGCCGACCTTCCTTTACGAGATCATCTGGAACCTGCTCGGCGTCGTTGTCATCATCCTGCTCGAGCGGAAGCACCGCTGGGAGAGGCGCGACATCCTCGGGATCAGGGTTCCGGTGCTCGTACCGGGCACCTACCGGCTCCAATGGGGCAAAGTGCTCGCCGTGTACCTGATCTGGTACGGGATCGGCAGAAGTTACCTTGAATCGATCAGGATCGATCCGAGCGAGATCTTCCTCGGGATCCGGGTCAACATCTGGGCAGCATTCGGCGCGATCATCGTCGGAATCGTCATTTTCGTGATCCAAAGTCGGCGTCATCCAGGACTAGAACCGAGCGCGTATGTGCCCGGTCGCGAATGGTCCCCCGAGGCTGGGGTAAACTCTGACGACACATACTCGGACACCGACGACGACAATGACGCCTTAGTCGCTACCACAGCAGAACCCGAGAAAGACAATGCCAGGAAGCCCGTCACAAGCGGCTCAGGCAGCAAGTCCTAAGCAGTCAGGGTTGAATCTCAGACCCGCCTGCTCCATCCGGTCTGGGCCAGTGACGTCCCGCACGCATTAGCATCCTTCGTGAGGACGGTTTGACAATGGCTCTCACGCCAACTTTTTCGCGCTTCAGCGCTGTACCCGCCGCGACCGGGCTGTACGACCCTGCCCGCGAGCACGACGCCTGTGGTCTCGCCATGGTCGCCACGCTCCGTGGCACGGCCGGGCACGACATCATCGATGCCGCCCTCGGCTCCCTTCGTAACCTGGAACACCGGGGTGCGATCGGGTCGGATGCCGGAACCGGTGACGGTGCCGGCATCGTCACCCAGATACCAGACGCCTTCTTCCGCGCGGTGGTGGACTTCGCGCTGCCGTCGGTCGGGCGCTATGTCGTCGGCACCGCCTTCCTCCCGACCGATACGGCAGAACGCGAGTCGATCAAGCAGTCGATAGAGGACATCGCGGCAGAAGAGCAGCTGACTGTGCTCGGCTGGCGCGAGGTGCCGGTCAGTCCGGAGGGCCTCGGAGCCCTGGCCCGCGAGGCGATGCCGGCTTTCGAACAGCTCTTCCTGGCCAGCAACCGTACGACCGATGTCGGTGCGCCCGTTTCCGGCATCGCCCTCGATCGCCAGGCCTTCCGATTGCGCAAGTGTGCGGAGCGCGGGTTCAACGTGTATTTCCCGTCGCTCAGCTGTCGCACCCTGGTCTACAAGGGCATGGTCACTACCCTGCAACTCGAGCCGTTCTATCCGGATCTCTCCGACCAGCGCTTCGCATCGAAGCTCGCACTCGTGCACTCCCGGTACTCGACCAACACCTTCCCGTCCTGGCCGCTCGCCCAGCCGTTCCGCATGATCGCCCACAATGGCGAGATCAACACGGTGCAGGGCAACCGAAACTGGATGCGCGCCAGGCAGACCCAGCTCGAATCCGAGCTGCTCGGCGACCTGGCACCGATCTTTCCGATCGTGACCCCGGGCGCGAGCGACTCGGCCTCCTTCGACGAAGTGGTCGAGCTTCTGAACCTCGGCGGCCGTTCCCTGCCGCACGCCATGATGATGATGGTGCCGGAGGCGTACGAGAACCAGACCGACATCGATCCGATCCGTCGCGATTTCTACGAGTACCACTCCATGCTCATGGAGCCGTGGGATGGACCGGCCGCGCTCGTCTTCACCGACGGAACGCTCGTCGGCGCGACGCTCGACCGCAATGGCCTGCGCCCCGGCCGCTACGTTGTGACCAGGGATGGACTGGTCATCCTGGCCAGCGAGATCGGCGTGCAGGACATCGAGCCGAGCCAGATCGTGCGGAAGGGCAGACTCCGCCCCGGCAAGATGTTCCTCGTCGACACCGAGGCCGGTCGTCTCATCGAGGATGACGAGATCAAGGGCGAGATCGCCGCATCCAGGCCGTGGGGGGAGTGGCTCGACGAGAGCCGCATCAACCTCAAGGACCTTCCGGACCGTGAGCACATTATGCACACGCCGGCATCCGTCACCCGTCGCCAGCGCACGTTCGGCTACACGGAAGAAGAGGTGAGGATTCTCCTCACCCCAATGGCGCAGACCGGAGCGGAGCCGCTCGGGGCGATGGGCTCAGACACCCCGATCGCCGTGCTTTCCCAGCGCCCCAGGCTGCTGTTCGACTACTTCACCCAGCAGTTCGCGCAGGTCACGAACCCTCCTCTCGACAGCATCCGGGAAGAGGTCGTCACCTCGATGAAGCTCGGGCTCGGGCCGGAGCGCAACCTGCTCGACGCGACACCTGAGCACGCACGCCAGGTGATCCTCGACTTCCCGGTGATCGACAACGACGAGTTGGCGAAGATCGAGCACATCGACGCGAAGCCGGGCAGTCGCACCACGACGACGATCAAGGGTCTCTACCGGTTCGAGGATGGCGCCAAGGCGATGCAGAATCGCCTCGAGGCCATCTGCACGGAGGTCGACACCGCGATCGAGCTCGGTGCGACCTACCTGGTGCTCTCCGACCGCGATTCGACCAAGGATCTTGCGCCGATCCCGTCGCTGCTGCTGCTGTCGACGGTGCACCACCACCTCATCCGCAACGAGAACCGACTGAAGGTCGGCATAATCGTCGAAGCGGGCGATGTTCGCGAGGTCCATCACGTCGCACTCCTGGTCGGCTACGGCGCTTCCGCGATCAATCCATACCTCGCGATGGAGAGCGCCGAGGAACTCGTACGAAGCGGCGTGATCACCGGGATAAGCCCGGAGAAGGCCGTGGCGAACGTCATCAAGGCGCTCGGCAAGGGTGTGCTCAAGATCATGTCGAAGATGGGCATCTCCGTGGTCTCCTCATACTCCGGCGCCCAGGCGTTCGAGGCAGTCGGACTGAGCAACGAATTCGTGGACGAGTATTTCAGCGGCACCACCAGCAAGCTCGGTGGGGTCGGGATCGATGTGATCGCCGCCGAGAACCTGGCCAGGCACCGCAGCGCCTATCCGGATGACGCGTCCAGCACCGCCCACGAGCGACTCGCCACCGGCGGGGAGTACGACTGGCGCAGGGACGGGCCACCTCACCTCTTCAACCCGGACACCGTGTTCCGCCTGCAGCACGCGACGCGAACCCGGCGCTACGACATCTTCCGCGACTACACGAAGCTGATCGACGACCAGGCCGGCGACCTGATGACCATGCGCGGCCTGTTCAAGCTGCGAGAGGGTGTCCGCCCTCCCGTCGCGATCGACGAGGTCGAACCGGTCTCCTCGATCGTCAAGCGGTTCTCGACCGGGGCCATGAGCTACGGCTCGATCAGCGCGGAAGCCCACCAGACCCTCGCGATCGCCATGAACAGCATCGGAGCGAAGAGCAATACCGGCGAGGGCGGAGAAGACGTCGACCGCCTTCTCGACCCTGAGCGCCGCAGCGCCATCAAGCAGGTCGCCTCCGGACGGTTCGGCGTGACCAGCATGTACCTGACTCATGCGAACGACATCCAGATCAAGATGGCACAGGGGGCGAAGCCCGGCGAAGGCGGCCAGCTGCCGCCGTCCAAGGTGTACCCGTGGATCGCCCGCACGCGGCATGCGACCGCCGGAGTCGGACTGATCAGTCCGCCGCCGCACCACGACATCTATTCGATCGAAGACCTCAAGCAACTCATCTTCGACCTCAAACGGGCGAACCCGGAGGCGCGCATCCACGTCAAGCTGGTCAGCCAGTCCGGCATCGGTGCGGTCGCGGCGGGCGTCGCGAAGGCGCTGGCGGATGTCGTGCTGGTATCAGGACACGACGGAGGAACCGGCGCGAGCCCCCTCAATTCCCTGAAGCACGCCGGCACCCCGTGGGAGCTCGGCCTGGCCGAGACCCAGCAGACCCTGATGTTGAACGGGATGCGCGACCGCGTCGTCGTGCAGGCAGACGGCCAGATGAAGACCGGCAGGGATGTCATCGTCGCCGCGCTGCTCGGTGCCGAGGAATACGGCTTCGCCACGGCACCGCTCGTCGTATCGGGCTGCATCATGATGCGCAAGTGCCACCTGGACACCTGCCCGGTCGGCATCGCCACCCAGAACCCCGAGCTTCGCGCCAGGTTCACCGGCAAACCGGAATTCGTGGTCAACTTCTTCGAATTCCTCGCCCAGGAGGTGCGGGAGTACCTCGCCGCCCTCGGTTTCCGCACCCTCGAGGAGGCCATCGGTCGCCGCGAGCTGTTGGATGTCAACGGGGCGATCGAACACTGGAAGGCCGACGGCCTCGACCTCAGCCCGATCCTGGTCGGTCCGCAGTTCGCCGACGACGAGCCGCGCACGAACCACAGGAACCAGAACCACGAGCTCGAGAAGCATTTCGACAACGAGCTCATCCGGCAGGCCGATGCGGCGCTGCGGAATGGTGACCACGTGCAGATCTCGCTGCCCATCCGCAACACCGAGCGGGCTGTCGGCACCATGCTCGGCAACCAGGTAACGCTCCGTCACGGCGAGAACGGCCTGCCAACCGGCACCATCGAGGTTTCCCTGACCGGATCTGCCGGGCAGTCGCTCGGCGCCTTCATGCCTGCCGGCATCACGTTGCGGCTGGAAGGCGACAGCAACGATTATGTCGGCAAGGGGCTCTCCGGCGGCCAGATCGTTCTCCGCCCGGATCGCAGGAGCGTCTTCAAGGCCGAGCACAATGTCATCGCAGGCAACGTCATCGGCTATGGCGCTACCCAAGGAAGCATGTTCATCCGCGGAATCGTCGGTGAACGGTTCCTGGTGCGCAACTCCGGTGCGACCGCGGTCGTCGAGGGCGTCGGCGACCACGCACTCGAGTACATGACCGGAGGACTCGCGGTCATCCTCGGCGGAACCGGCCGGAACCTCGGTGCAGGCATGTCCGGTGGAACGGCGTACATCTACGATCTCAAGCCGGAACGGGTCAACAGCGACGCACTCGCCAGCGGTGAACTCGAACTGCTGCCCCTCGGCAGTGCCGACGTCGAGATTGTGCGCGACCTCCTCGAGAAGCATCGCGCGGAGACCGACTCCGCGGTGGCGACCCGGATGCTGGACAACCTGGACGAGACACTCGCCAGGTTCGTGAAGGTACTTCCGCGGGACTACGCCGCGGTGCTCCAGGCACGCGCGACCGCGGTCGAGGAAGGCATCGACCCGGACGGCGATGTGGCCTGGACTCGAATCATGGAGGTTACCGGTGGCTGATCCCAAGGGATTCCTGAAGACCAGGGAACGCGAGCTTCCGACCCGTCGGCCCGTCGCGCTCCGCCTGATGGACTGGAAAGAGGTCTACGAGGAGGGTGACGCCGCGACGCTCAGGCGCCAGGCCGGTCGCTGCATGGACTGCGGCGTTCCGTTCTGTCACCACGGATGCCCGCTCGGCAACCTGATCCCGGAGTGGAACGACCTGGTGCGCCGTGGAGAAGGCCGCGAGGCGATCGAACGCCTGCACGCGACCAACAACTTCCCGGAGTTCACCGGCCGACTGTGCCCCGCGCCCTGCGAGAGTTCCTGTGTGCTCGGCATCAACCAGCCGCCGGTGACGATCAAGCTGGTCGAACAGTCGATCATCGACGACGCATGGGCGAACGACTGGGTGAAGCCACATCCTCCGGAGCGGCTCACCGGCAAGACCGTCGCCGTCGTCGGATCCGGTCCGGCAGGGCTCGCCGCCGCCCAGCAGCTCACCCGCGCCGGTCACACGGTCGCGGTATATGAGCGCGACGACCGCATCGGCGGACTCCTGCGCTACGGCATCCCGGACTTCAAGATGGAGAAGAAGGCCATCGAGAACCGTCTCAAGCAGATGCAGGCGGAAGGCACCAGGTTCCGCGCCGGCGTCAACATCGGCGTCGACATCAGCTGGGACGACCTGCGCGCGCGGTACGACGCGGTCATCGTGGCCACCGGGGCGCTCGTCCCACGGGATCTTCCGATCCCCGGCCGCGACCTGTCTGGCGTGCATTTCGCGATGGACTACCTGGTGCAGCAGAACCGGGTCGGCGCGGGGGACACCGTGCTCGACCAGGTCACAGCGGAAGGCAAGCACGTCGTCGTCCTCGGCGGAGGTGACACCGGCGCCGACTGCATCGGTACGGCCCACCGCCAGCAGGCCCTTTCGGTCACCAACCTGGCGATCGGCATCCAGCCCCCGTCCGAGCGCCCAGAGCACCAGCCGTGGCCCATGTCGCCGACCCTGTTCGAGGTGTCCTCTGCACACGAGGAGGGCGGAGAGCGGGTCTACCTGGCCTCGACGGTCGAGTTCCTCTCGAACGACGCTGGAGAGGTTCGCGCCATCCGCGTCGCCGAAACCGAATACCTGGACGGGCGCCGGGTTCCGAAGGCGGGAACCGAACGCGAGATCCCGGCGGACCTGGTTCTCCTGGCACTCGGATTCAGTGGAACGGAAAGCACGTCGATCCAGGACCAGCTGGGCGTCCCGTTCGTCGACGGCAACGTCGAGCGCGGTGCCGACTACCAGACCAGCCACCCCGGTGTGTTCGTCGCCGGCGATGCCGGGCGGGGCCAGTCCCTCATCGTCTGGGCGATCGCGGAAGGGCGTGCAGCGGCATCCACGGTCGATCGCTATCTCGAGGGCGAGACCCAGCTTCCATTCCCGGTGAAGCCGACCGATCGCGCGATTGCGCTCTAATACTCATTCCGCTCATTGCAGCACCCACATAGAAGGAAGTCATGAGACGAGCCAAAATCGTCGCGACGCTTGGCCCAGCCACGTCGAGCTACGAGAACATCAGGGCGATCATCGAAGCAGGTGTGGATGTCGCCCGTATGAACCTGAGCCACGGTTCATATTCCGTACACGAAGAGGTTTACGCAAACGTTCGAAGGGCTGCGGATGACTCCGGTCGCGCCGTCGCCGTGCTAGTCGACCTTCAGGGTCCGAAGATCCGTCTCGGCAAGTTCGAGGGAGGACCGTACGAGCTCGCCGTCGGCGACATCTTCAAGATCACCACGGACGAGGTGATCGGTACCAGGGAGCTGTCCGGCACAACATTCAAGGGGCTCCCGAACGACGTCTCCGCCGGCGACTTCCTACTGATCGACGACGGCAAGGTCAAGGTGCAGGTGCTCGAGACCGACGGCGTCGTGGTGACCACGAAGGTCATCGTCGGTGGTCCGGTCTCGAACAACAAGGGAATCAACCTTCCCGGTGTCGCCGTGAACGTTCCCGCGCTCTCCGAAAAGGACGAGGCCGACCTCCGCTGGGGCCTGCGCCTCGGCGCGGACATGATCGCGCTGTCCTTTGTCCGCAACGCGGACGACGTGACCAGGGTGCACGAGATCATGGCGGAAGAGGGGCGCAAGATCCCGGTGATCGCCAAGATCGAAAAGCCGCAGGCCGTCGACCATCTCGAAGCCATCATCGACGCGTTCGACGCGATCATGGTCGCCCGCGGAGACCTCGGTGTCGAGCTGCCCCTCGAGGCCGTCCCGATCGTGCAGAAGCGCGCGGTCGAACTCTCTCGCCGGATGGCGAAGCCGGTCATTGTCGCGACGCAGATGCTCGAATCGATGATCTCGAGCCCGGTTCCGACCCGCGCCGAGACCTCGGATGTCGCGAACGCCGTCCTCGACGGAGCAGACGCGGTCATGCTGAGTGGCGAGACCAGCGTCGGCGAGTACCCGGTCATCACGGTCCAGACCATGGCCCGCATCGTTGAGTCGACCGAGGACCATGGCCTCGAGCGCATCCCGGCCCTCGGAACCAAGCCGAGGACGCAGGGTGGCGCGATCACCCTCGCCGCCGCGGAGGTCGCCGCGTTCGTCGAAGCGAAGTACGTCTGCGTGTTCACCGAGTCCGGTGACTCGGCACGCCGGATGTCGCGGCTACGTTTCAAGATCCCGATGAAGGCGTTCACGCCCGACCCGGCCATCCGTCGCAGGATGGCGCTCACCTGGGGCATCGAGTCGTTCCTGGTCGACCGGGTCACCCACACCGACGCCATGTACCACCAGGTCGACGAGGTTCTGCTCCGCGAGGGGCTGGCCGAGGTCGGCGACAAGGTCGTCGTCATCTCCGGATCCCCTCCCGGGATCTCCGGTTCGACCAACGACCTCCGGGTGCACCGGGTGGGCGACGCGCAGAATGCCGTAGCCCCGGCCTGGGTGACCACCTAGCGGCAGGTGATCGGGCCTCGGTCGGGACGGTGTCCCGGCCGGGGCCTTTTTCGTGCGCAGATCCATTGTCGCCATGCCGTTTGCCTCCGAATGATCTAGCCTTGGTCGCAGTCCCAGCTCGAACACGATTGATCGGATGGTCTCCAATGGCGAAGACAACAGCAGGCAAGACCCTCGGTGACTGGACGAAGCAGGCGAACGAAATCGCCTGGCCGTCGACGCTGGTGGTGGACGGCAGGCTGGTCGAGTCACAGGACGGCGCGACCTTCGCTCACATCAGCCCTCGCGAGGGAAGCCTGCTCACCAACGTTCCATCCGGAAGTGTCGGCGACATCGACCTCGCGGTGGCCGCGGCGCGGCGGGCGTTCGACGACGGACCATGGCCGCGCTTCGCCCCCAGGGTCCGCAAGGAATTGATGCTCCGGTTCGCGGAGCTTATCGAGGCGCACCGCGATGAGCTCGCCATCATGATCAGTCTCGAGATGGGCAAGCCGATCGACGACGCATGGGGCATCGAGCTGCGGGCGGTGCTCGCGACCTACCGCTGGTACGCGGAGCTCGCGGACAAGGAGCTCGACGAGATCTCGCCGGTCGGATCGGATGACCTCGCACTCATCACCCGCGAGCCGGTCGGAGTCGTTGGCGTTGTAACCCCGTGGAACTTCCCTCTCACCCTCGCGGCCTGGAAGATCGCGCCGGCAATGGCGGTCGGCTGCACGATCGTGCAGAAGCCATCGGATCTGAGTTCGCCTTCGGCCATCCGGATGGCCGAGTTGGCGCTCGAAGCGGGGATACCGGCCGGAGTGCTGAACGTCGTCCCCGGGCGGGGTTCTGTGCTCGGCAGGCACCTTGGGATGCATCCGGGCGTCGATGCTCTCGCGTTCACCGGTTCGACCGAGGTCGGTCGCGCCTACCTCGAATACTCGGCGAGATCGAACCTCAAACGAACCTGGCTCGAGCTCGGAGGCAAGTCGGGCAACATCATCCTTCCGGATGCTCCCGATCTCGACGTCGCCATAGCGACCGCGGCCTGGGGCATCTTCTTCAACAGCGGCCAGATGTGCACTGCGCCGTCGCGGCTGATCGTGCACCGCGATATCGCGGACGAGGTGATTGCCGGAGTGGTCGCACGCGCCGCAGACTACCGTCCGGGGGATCCGCTCGACCCGGAGACGAAGATGGGTCCGCTGGCATCCGGAACACGGCTCTCGGAGGTCGAGGGACACGTGCGGGAGGCCAGGGAGGACGGCGCGGAGGCTATCGTCGGCGGCAGCGCGTATGACGGCGTCGACGTTCCTGCCAACGGGGTCTACTTCGAGCCGACCATCTTCACCGGAGTGTCGCCGGACTCCAGGCTTGCCCAGAACGAGGTGTTCGGCCCTGTGCTCGCGATCGTGACGGTGAACGACGACGAGGAGGCCATACGGGTCGCGAACAACTCCGACTACGGGCTGGCCGCCGGGCTCTGGACCTCGGATGTCTCGAAGGTGCACCGCCTATCGCGCCGGCTCCGCGCCGGCACAGTCTGGGTCAACTGCTACGAGGAGGGCGACCTCACCGTGCCGTTCGGCGGCTACAAGCTCTCTGGCAACGGCCGGGACAAGTCGCGGCATGCCCTCGAGAAGTACACCGAGCTGAAGACGACGTTCATCCACCTCTGAGCGTCGGGAGCCGACGGGCTGGAAACCTCAGGAGATCACGTCGCGCAACAGCTCCGGATTGACGGTGCGACGCGTGCTCGACACTGCGAAGCCGACGATGAGCACGGCGAACGGCAGCAGGATGAGAATCCAGCCGATCGGGCTCTGGGCCCACGGCGTGACCGTCGGGTCGACGCCCTCCGCCGCGGTTCCCGCCAACAGTCCGAACCGCGACATCAGCAGGTATTCTCCGAGCACGAGGCCGACCAGGGCGATGATCGGCGCGATCACGGTCTGGAAGGCATTCTCCTCCCCGCGATTGGCGCGGAAGTACGCGATCACGGCGATGCAGACCAACATTTCGATGAGCACGATGGCCACGACCGCCAGCCCGCTGAACCAGTTGAACAGGTTGAGCACCGGGTCGAGCTGGAACACCGCGAAGATCACGATGACGACACCGGTGATGATCGAGGTCAGGACGGATGCCGCACCAGGAGCACCGCGACGGTTGACCGTATTGAGCCGCTGCGGCAGCACGCCGCCTCGTCCCATCGCGAACAGGTAGCGGCTGGCCGCGTTCTGGAACGCGAGGAGGCCGGCGAACAGGCTCGACAACACCAGGATGCTCATCACCGTCGCCATCCACGGTCCGACGTATTGCGATGCGAGGGAGAACAGCACCGCCGCCGGGTTCTCGAGCCCATTCGAAATGCTCGCGACCTTGTCGACGGCGCTCGACGCGCCGAGGCCGGTGACCATCGCGAACGCGGTCAGGGAGAACAGCACGGTGATGACGACCACCGCGAGGTAGGTCGCCCGAGGGACCGCTCGCTTCGGGTTCTTCGACTCTTCGCCGTAGATGGCGGTCGCTTCGAAGCCGATGAATGAGGCGAAAGCGAAGGCGAACGCGATCCCGGCAGACCCGGCGAGGCCACCGACCAGGATCTTGTCCGGCGCGAAGGATGCGGCGAAGTTGATGCCATCCGGTCCACCGTTGACGAGGATCGCGATCGAGGTGACGACGAGCGAGATGAGTTCGAGCAGCATCAGTCCTCCGAGCACTCTCGCGCCTACATCGACGCTGAGGAGCGACAGGAGCGTGACCACGGCCCATGCCACCAGGGTCCAGGCCCACCACGGCATCACCCCAAGCTGGGCCGAGATGACGGCGCCGAAGAAACCGTAGATCGCCAGTTGCACCGCGACGTAGGCGAGGATCGACACGAAGGCAGAGGCGATTCCGGCGTGCCTGCCGAGTCCCCGGCCGACATAGGCGAAGAAGGCTCCCGCGTTGGTGACCCGTTGGCTCATTGCCGCGTACCCGACGCTGAACAGCAGCAGGGTGATGCCGACGACGAGGTAGGCGCCAGGAGCCGCAGCCCCGTTACCGAGAAGAATCGCGACCGGGACCGCGCCGGTCATCCCGACCAGGGGGGCCGCGGCGGCGACCACGAAAAAGACGATTCCGATCACCCCGAGACGACCGCGTCGAAGAGTGGTCCCGGTCTCGCTGTCGCGTGCCTGCTCGGTAATCACCATGGTCATACTCCTCGTCGAGTTCATGAACCGCAGGTCGTCCGTGTCCGAACGATTATGTCCACAATGACAAACGCGTGACGCCGCGTCAATAGCCCGGACCCGATCCGTCTCGGCCGCGAATCGCTCATTTGGGTGCAAACGATGCCGGGTGGTCGGCTACACTCTGGCCCTATGAACGCACTCAATGGGTTCCTGCCGCCACTGACGCCGACCGGAACCAGCTCGCTCGTGCCGAGTCCTCCGTGGCACTACTCGGGAACCCTGCTCACCGTGGAGTATCGGACGGACCCCGGCAACATCCGCGCCATCCTCCCCGCCGACCTCGACCTGGCACCGGATGATCCGGGCGCCGTCGCCATCATCTGGGCGGACTGGCAGTCCTGCAGCGATGGGGGACTGGAGCTGCTCGATCCGATCCGTTCGCAGTATCTCGAGGCATTCGTCGTGGTGCGCTGCTCGTATGCCGGCGTCGTCTATAGTCGCTGCGTCGCCATCTGGGTCACCAAGGACTTCGCGATGGCACGCGGCTGGTTCCAGGGCTACCCGAAGAAGCTTGGTTCGATCCAGGTCACCCGCATCTTCAACCGGGGGAAGGCCACCCCGAGGCTCGAGGCAGGTGCACAACTCGGGGCGTCGCTCTCGGCCTACGACCACCGGCTGGCCTCTGCGGTGGTGACCCTTCGCGCGCCCGCGGAGAGCAATGGCTTCGTCAACGGCCATCGGATGCTGCACAACCGTTTCCTGCCGTCCATCGGCAAGGGCGACGGGCTCTCCCTCGACCAGCTCGTGTCGATGGGAGGCGTCGACCTCGATCTCGGCCAGGCCTGGGAGGGCGACGCTGAGCTCTCGCTCGCCGATTCACCGTGGGACGAGTTGCACTCGATTCTTCCGGTCCACGAGATCATCGGCGGCTACTACCGCGAGGTCGGCACCACCTTCGACGGGGGAGAGCTGATCGTCGATCGCTCGCGCGCGGTCTGACCTGGCGCCGGTTGCCGCGCCATCCGGGGCGCTCGTAGCCGGGGCTAGTAGTCCTCGAGGTACTCGTCCAGCTCCCACTGGGTGACCAGCCGGGTCGCAGGGTCCTCGACGGCGTCCTCGTAACGCGACACCTCATCCCGCTTCATCATGGTGAAAACGTCGACGAGCGGCTCTCCGAGGGACGCACGGAACAGCCGGCTCGAATCGAGGGCGTCCAGTGCGCTCGACAGCGACTCCGGCAGTATCTCGGCCGCCTCGTTCTGGTAGGCCCAGCCGTCCGCGGTGGCTGGGACCGGGAGTTTCCTGACGATGCCGTCGAGCGCGGCGGCCAGCACGGACGCGATCATCAGGTACGGATTCGCCGCACCGTCTCCCACTCGAAGCTCCAGCCGGGTTCCAGCCCCTCGTTCCGGCGGAACGCGCACCATCGTGCTGCGATTGTCGTGACCCCAATTCGCCCGGTACGGCGCGAGGGTGTCTGGACCGAGTCGCTTGTATGCGTTCACGGTCGGGTTGGTCAGCGCGACGAGCGCCGGCGCGTTGTCCAGGATGCCCGCGATCATCTGGTTCGCCAGCCCGGAGAGTTCGCCGTCGCTCACCATCAGGTTCGTGCCAGCCGCGTCGACCACCGAGAAGTGCAGGTGGAACCCGCTCCCTCCCTCGTCGCTCCACGGCCTGCCGAGGAAGGTGGCCAGCTTCCCGGAGCGGGCGACGATGTCTTTCACCGACGTCTTGAACAGGAAGGTCCTGTCCGCCGCCCGCATCGCCTCGCCGTGCCAGAGGTTGATCTCGTACTGGGACGGACTGAACTCGTGGTTCCCGGCGAAGACGCCGATATCCATCCGGTCCAGGGTCCGGAGCAGTGTCAGGAACGTGCCGTCCGGGTCGACCCATGCGCCGGTCGTGTAGACCCGTCCCGTGCGCTGCAATGCGCGCTGCCACCCGCCGTCGCCACGCTCGGCGATGTAGAACTCGAGTTCTGGACCAACGATCGGGGTGAGACCGAGCGCAGCGTACTGCTCGATGACCCGACGCAGCGCGGACCTGGGGGAGAGCCGGCTATCCGAGCCGTCCGGGTCGGCCGCGTCGGCGACCACCATCGCGACGCCCGGCTCCCACGGCATCGGCGTGATCGTGGTCGGGTCGATCGTGGTCACCAGGTCCGGCAGCCCGCTCGACATGATGTCGTTGCCGTCGAGCACGCCTCCGCGGGACGTCGTCACCCAGACTCCCTGGCAGAACGCCGGCCCGTTGGCCGCCGAGCGGTCGAGTTGGCTGACCAGCAGGTCCTTCGAACGGGTGATGCCGAGGATGTCCGGGAAGATCAGTCGAAGCACGTCGATGCCCTGGCCTTCGAGTTGAGATCGCACTGCGGCGACGTCGATGCTCATCTTCCAGCTCCTTTGCCGAGAAATCATTCGGGCCTGAACGAATAGTGCGATACTAGGCCAAATCACACGGCTGTGGGCCGACGTGACTGGCCGCGAAAGGCGATGCCGTGAAAGCCCTGTTCGTACAGCACGATCACATCAGCCCGACGGGGCCGGTCGCCGAGCGACTCGCGCAGCGCGGATTCGACGTCGAATCTGTTGTCGTGGTCGACGCCGAGAACTTCCACAGTCCGAACGTCGACTTCAGCTTTCCGGATGCGGGCGACTACGACCTCCTGGTTCCGATGGGTGCGCCGTGGGGTGCCTGGGACGACGCCAGCATCGGCCGGTGGCTGCAGCCGGAGATCGCCTGGATCCGTGATGCGATCGACCGGGACATCCCGGTGCTCGGGATCTGCTTCGGCGGACAACTCATCGCCCGTGCGCTCGGCGGAGTTGTCGGACCGGCCAGGAAGGCCGAGATCGGCTGGACCGCGATTCACAGCGATGACCCGTCGCTGGTGTCATCCGGCCCATGGTTCCAGTTCCACTACGACAGTTGGACCCTCCCGGCCGGAGCAACCGAGATCGCCAGGAACTCGGTGGCATCACAGGCCTTCCGCTACGGCAGAACGCTGGCCGTCCAGTTTCATCCAGAGCTCACCGCCGGCACCCTCGAGGGCTGGTTGCGCGAGGGCGGGGCAGAGCAGGTGAGCGACGACGGCCAGGACGCGGATGCGCTGCTCGCGCACACCATGGCGGAGGAGCGCGACGCGGCGGCGAGAACGGTCGCCCTCATCGATGCCTACCTCGATCGAGTCGCGAAACTATAGCGGTCTGGATGCTCGAGCTGAACAGCTAGCGCGCCAGTTCGACCCGCACCGGGAACCGTTTGATCCCGTTGATGAAATTGCTGCGCAGACGGTCCAGCGTGCCGGTCTGATGCATTCCACTGATCCGCGGCAGCAGGTCCTCGAACATGATCCGGATCTCCAGCCGGGCGAGCGCGTTCCCCATGCACATGTGCGGGCCGCCTCGGCCGAACGCCATGTGCTCGTTGGGATTGCGGGTCACATCCATCCGATACGGGTCCTCGAATACCCCCGGATCGCGATTGCCTGCCGCGAACCAGGTGACCACCTTGTCGCCTTCCTTGATCGCCTGGCCGCCGATCTCCGTGTCCATCGTCGCGGTCCTGCGAAAGTGATAGACCGGGCTGGCCAGTCGCAAGAACTCCTCGATCGCCCACGGGATCAGCTCAGGACGCTCCTGCAGCAGGGCGAGCTGGTCCGGGTTCTGCATGAGGTAGTGCATCGAGTGGGTGATGCTGTGTCTCGTCGTCTCGTTCCCCGCGACCACGAGCAGGAGGAAATAACTGTTGAAGTCCCGGTCGGAGAGCGGGACGTCGTCCATCGGCGTCTGGTTGACCAGGCGCGACACGAGGTCTGTCCCATCTTTTCCGCGGCGCTGCTTGGCGAGCTCGCGCCCGTAGGCGAAGACCTCCTGCGCCGCAGGGGAGCGGAACGGCAACAGTCGGTACTGCTCGCTCTCATCCGAGTGGAGGAGAACGTCCGCGTGCTCCGGGTCGGTGTTTCCGACCATCCGATTTCCCCAATCGATCAGGCGATGGATGTCGGTGTCCGGCACGTCCATCATCCGCGCGAGCACCCTGATCGGAAAGTCGGCCGCGACATCGGCGACGAAATCGAACTCGCCCTTCGCGAAAGCAGCGTCGAGTGTGGTCGCGGTGAGCCCGCGGAGGAATGTCTCATAGCCGACGACCGCCTTCGGGTTGAACTCGCCCTGCATCAGGCGACGAAGGGCCCGGTGCCGCACCCCATCCGTCTCGAGCATCGACTTCCTGGCTTCGATCTGGTCGGCGTCGAGCTCTTCGAGGTTCACCGTCCCGCGTTCGCTGGAGAACGTCTCGGTGTCGCGAAGCACCCCGACGATGTCGTGATAGCGGGTGAGCGACCAGAAACCGTGGTTCGGCGCGTCCTCGTCGTCCCAGTGCACCGGGGCGTTCGCTCGCAGCTCGTCGAACACTTCCCACGGCTGTTCCCGCTCGAATAGATCGAGGTCGGCAAGTGTGACATTCGCCAGTGAAGTCAACGCATCCTCCGGGGATATTGTTAGGATGCGAACAACCTACACCTCAGGCAGGGGACGCAACAGCTCCGAAGCACACTCGTGACCCCGTTGGGGTGAACTAGAGTTGCGACACCCGCGGATTGCCAAGGAGATACGACATGCCCGGACCTCACACCCTGGTCGAGACGGAACGACGGGTCGATGAGCGGCTCGGCCAACTCGACATCGACTTCACGTCAATGGCAGTGGTATCCAACCTGTTCCGTGCCGCGAACGCCGTCCGCAACCACCTCGAACGCACCGTCCTGGCGGAACACGACCTCTCCTGGACGGGGTTTGTCGTGCTCTGGGTCACCTGGATCTGGGAGCCGATCGAGACCAGGCAGATCGCCGTGGAGGGCGGGTTCTCGAAGGCAACGCTCACCGGGGTGCTGTCGACTCTCGAAGGCAGGGGTTGGCTGGCACGGGAGAAGAGCCAGAGCGACGGCCGACTGGTCCTCGTGCGGATGACACCGGCAGGCAGGGACCTGATGGAGACACTGTTCCCTGCGTTCAACGAACAGGAACGGCACGTCGCAAGCCCCGTCGATCCGGCCAAGCGCGGCGAATTGGCCGAAATGCTCCGCGTGGTGACCGTGAACGTTGAGAAACAGTCCTAGCGCTGTTGTAGAGCCAATGCCGATTGGATAGGCTAACTCATTAGCATCCGAATGATTTAACGACGAGTCATTCGAGACGGGAACTGCATGTCCACGATCGAGGTTGCCGGAGTCCAGGTCGACCTCCGGCATTACATCGGAGGCCGGCGAATCGAGTCGGAGTCCACGTTTCGGAACAGTTCGCCGATCGACGGCAGTTTCCTCGGCGACATCGCCAGAGGCGGCCAGCGCGAGGTTGATCTCGCCGTCGCGGCGGCGACCGACGCCTTCCCCGTGTGGTCGACCACGCCGCCTGCCGACCGTGCCGCCGTCCTGAACCGGATAGCAGACCTGGTCGACCAGAACCTGTCGGACCTCGCCATTGTCGAGACCACGGACAACGGGGCGCTGCTCCGCAGCCATCTCCGCGGCGTGATGCCGAGGGTCGCGCACAATTTTCGCTTCTTCGCCGACTGGCTGGTCAACCACCTGGGGCATCCGGATTTCGAGACCCGCGGCCACACGAATCACGTCAGCTGGGACCCGTCTGGGGTGGCCGCCCTCATCACGCCGTGGAATGCGCCGCTGATGCTCGCCACCTGGAAGATCGCGCCGGCCCTGGCCGCCGGGGACACCGTCGTTCTGAAACCGGCAGAGTGGACTCCGCTGACCGCGTCGCTGTTCGCCGATCTCACCAAGCAGGCCGGGCTGCCGGATGGAGCGTTCAACGTTGTGCAGGGCTACGGGAGCGAGGCGGGGGCGGCCCTGGTGGCCCACCCGGGGCTCAGGCGAATCTCCTTCACCGGCTCGGTCCCCACCGCGAAGACGATCGCGATGGCCGCGGCAGAAAACCTCACGCCCTGCAGTTTCGAGCTCGGCGGCAAGAGCCCGTTCATCGTGCTCGCGGATGCCGACCTCGAGTTGGCGGCCGACCTCGCAGTCGAGCAGTACGACAACGCCGGCCAGGTGTGCCTCTCCGGCACCCGCATCCTCGTCCACGACAGCATTGCCGATCGTTTTTCGGCGGTCTTCCGTGCGAGGGCCGAGGCACTGCGGCAGGGTGATCCGAGGGACCCCGAGACGGACATCGGCCCGCAGATCCACCCAGCCCACTTCGACCGGGTCAAGGGCTTCGTCGACCGTGCATCCGCCGAGGGGGCGGACATCGTCTTCGGCGGAACTCCGAACGAGGAGCTCGGCGGACTCTACTTCCGGCCAACACTGGTGAACGAGCCGTCGCGAGACAGCGAGATCGTCACAGAGGAGGTCTTCGGCCCGGTGCTCACCATGCAGAGATTCTCGACCGACGACGAGGCAATCGCCGTGGCGAACGGCACAGAGTTCGGGCTCGCCGCCGTTGTCGTCTCCGGCAACAGGACACACGCCGACGCGATCACATCGCGCCTGGTCGCCGGCACCATCTGGGTGAACTGCTTCTTCGTCCGCGACCTGCGGGCGCCATTCGGCGGCTCGAAGAAATCCGGGGTCGGGCGAGAAGGCGGCACCTGGTCGTTCGACTTCTATGCGGACGTGAAGAACACGGTCGTTGCTCCACAGGGATGGAAGGAATAGGAAATGGGAGAAGTAGTAGGCGTCGGCCTGATCGCTCATGTACCGACGATCATGCTGCCCCGTGACGAGCGGCTGGCCATCAACGACGGCAAAGAGATCACCCTGGTACCCGGTCTCGAGAAGCTTCGCAAAGACGTGTTCGAGTCGGATGACTATGACACCGTCGTCGTACTCGACAGCCACTGGGCAACCACCGTCGAGTACGTGATCTCCTCGCACGAGCACCGCGGCGGAAAGTTCACATCGGAGGAACTGCCGAGAGGGATGCACGGGGTGCCGTTCGGCTACCGCGGAGATCCGCAACTCGCCGAACTCGCCGGCCGATTCGCCGAGAAGAACGGAACCTGGATCACGCCGATCGACGACCCGGACCTGCCGGTAATGTACGCGACGATCAACCTCTGGAAGTTTCTCGGCGAGGGCCTCGACAAGCGCTGGGTGAGTCTCAGCGTCTGCCAGACCGGAACAGACGAAGACATGCTCCGTGCGGGCAGGGCGCTCGGTGAGGCCATCGCGGCGAGCGATCGCCGCGTCATCCTGCTGGCATCCGGTGCGCTGTCGCACACCTTCTACAAGCTGCGCGAGCTCCGCAAACACGAGGCGAGCGACCCGAAGCACATCTTCTCCGACAAGGCCAGGGCAGCGGACTACGAGCGACTCGAATGGATGAAGGCCGGCGAGCACGGCAAGATCCTCGAGTCGATGCCCGCATTCCACACGGTGCGGCCGGAGGCCATGTTCGGCCACTGGCTGCTGGCGGCCGGCGCCATCGGCGAAGAAGACTGCACCGCTCCAGGCGAGCTGTACAGCGAATACGAGAACTCGATCGGAACCGGACAGGTCCACGTCTGGTTTCCTCGTCCGGCCGACGGCTTCCCGCTGGCCAAGGATGTGACGCTGTCCCGTGACTGAGTTCCGGCGCATTCTGCTCGACGGCGTTGCCACCCAGGTGGTAAGGCACGGCGGCACACTGACCGCGTCCGACGGGAGGGAGGTCTCGGCCGAAAGTGCGGTGCACCTTCCCCCGACCGAGCCGAGCAAGATCATCGCCGTGCACCTGAACTACGCCAGCCGCACCGAAGAATTCATGACGAAACTGCCGGATGCGCCGACCTACTTCCAGAAGCCGGTGACCGCGCTCAACAGCCACGGTGGGGCCGTGGTCCGTCCGCTCGGGTGCAAATGGCTGAACTTCGAAGGCGAGATCGTCATCGTCATCGGTCGAACCTGCCGCAACGTGTCCCCGGCGGAGGCCGGCGACTACATTGCGGGCTACACGATCGGGAACGACTTCGGCCTCCACGATTTCCGGGACACCGATGCCGGTTCGATGCTGCGGGTCAAGGGCAGTGACACCCTGGCGCCGGTCGGCCCGGGCCTCGTCACCGACTGGGACTTCCGCGACAAGCAGATCCGCACCATGGTGAACGGGGTCGTGAAGCAGGACGACAGCACGGCGAACATGAAGTGGGACATGCATTACCTGGTCGCGGACATCGCCCGCACGATCACCCTCAGCCCCGGCGACCTGCTGTTCACCGGCACCCCGGCGTTCTCGCGTCCGGTGGAGCCCCGGGACGTCATCGAGGTCGAGGTCGAGGGCCTCGGCACCCTGCGCAACCACGTGGTGTCCGGTCCGATCCCGATACGAACGGATGTCGGTGCCCAACCCAGCGAGAGCGAAGAGGTCGTCTCGACGGCGCTCGGCGGCGACTGGGAGTTTCGCGGCATCCGCACCCCGTCGAAAGACCTGTACCCCTCGACGGTCGAGGAGACGACAGTGGAGGACAGCTAGTTGATCAAGGTTGAAGTGGATATGAGTCTCTGCCAGAACTATGGGCAGTGCGTGTTCGAAGCGCCCAGGATTTTCCATCTGAACGACGACGACAAGCTCGAGCACCTGGCGGAAGCCAATGACGATGAGCGCGACCAGGTCGAGTCTGCGGTGGATGTCTGCCCGATGCAGGCCATTCGAATCGTCGACTGAATGAGCACCCCGGCCGAGGCTCCGGTCGTCATCGTCGGTGGCGCGATGGGAGGACTGCGGGCGGCCGAGGCCCTCAGGCGAGCCGGATATACCGGCGGAGTGAAGGTCGTCGGACAGGAACTGCACGCCCCGTACAATCGGCCGCCGCTGTCCAAGGATGTCCTGTCGACCGTCGTCACCCACGAGGCCGTCGCCTTCCCAGAGCGTGCGGCAACGGCCGATGTCGACTGGGTGCGCGGGGTGTCAGCCACCGACGCCGATCTCGAGGCGAGAACCGTGACGACCGACGACGGCGAAGTGCATCCCTGGAAGGCACTGGTCATCGCGACCGGTCTTCGGGCCCGCCGCCTGGCGCTTCCCGAGCTGCCGGGCCGCCAGGCCATCCGCACTCTCGACGATGCAATCGCCCTCCGGGCACAGTTGACCGATGTCGCCAGGATTGTCGTGCTCGGCTCCGGATTCCTCGGCTGTGAAGTCGCCGCCACCGCACGAAAGCTGGGCTGTGATGTGACCATCGTGTCGCCGAGCGACCTACCGATAGTCCGCCCGCTCGGTCGACTCGTCGCCGGCGAGATTCAACGCCGCCACGAGGCAAAGGGGGTGCGATTCCGGTTGGGAAGAACGGTGGAGCACCTCGACGGCGAGGATCGACTCACCGCGGTGGCGCTGGACGACGGTGAACGGATCGAGGCGGATGTGCTGGTCGAGGCCATCGGATCGGACTGCAACAGCGAATGGTTGGCAGGCACCCCGCTGGACCTGACCGACGGGATCCGCGCCGACGCGGCCATGCGCGCGGTCTCGACCGATGGCATGGCCCACGACGACGTGTATGTCGTGGGAGACATCGCCAGGTTCCCGAACCTCATGTTCGACGACGTGCCGAGGCGGGTCGAGCACTGGAACATCCCGACCGACACCGGAAAGCGTGCCGGTGCGGTTCTCGCCTCCTGGCTCGCGAACGACGGCTCGTTCGCCGACGCCGTTGCGCAGCCGTTCACGCCGATGCCATCGTTCTGGTCCAACCAGTTCGAGCTAGCGCTGCAGGCGTACGGACTCCCGAGTCTCGCGGACGAGGACGGCATCAGGCTGCTCGATGGCGAGCTGTCGGGGGATGCGATCGTCGGCTACTACCGCGGCGACCGGCTGGTCGGGGTGGTCGGCCTCGGCATGAAGGCGGCCCTGCTGCCGTATCGCGCGACTATCGCCGGCTAGCGATGTCACCGTGTCACGGTGTCGTCAGTGTGGGCTATCGACTGCCGCTCCGCGGTCGACGGCGGCGAGGATGATCTCGCCGAGCTCGCGCGGCCTGGTGAACTGTGGCCAGTGACCGGTCGGAAGGTCCAGATATTCCACATCACGCATGCGCGCGAGTTCCGCGACATAAGGATGACCGGCCTCGATCCACTGCCTGAGATCGGCCGAGGAGTACTCGCAGGCGACGACGGTCGCAGGCACGTCAAAGCGACGCTCGTCACTGAGGCGCTGTTGGTCGTAGGCCACGCCCCGCGGTTGCGGTACCGCCAGCGCCCGGAACGCGGAGCGCAACTCATCGTTCAGGTCGACGAGATCGGCGTCGTCGAATGCCTCCCACGGAGGCAACGGAACATCATCCCCCTCCGCCGGCAGCTCGTCATTGATGACGCCGCCTTCGCCGAGTGGTCCGCTGTCGACGTAGATGGCGCGAGCCACCCGATCGGGACGCCGGTCGGCGGCGCCGTAGATGATGGCTCCGCCGCCGGAATGACCGACCAGGACAACGGGGGAGTCGAAGGAGTCGATCCTCGCGACGACGGCGTCGATGTGGTCGCTCAGGCCGATGCCCGACCGCGGCGCGTCGACCGCCTCCAGTCCTGGGAGGGTGAGCGGATGCACCCGATGCCCTGCCGCCTCCAGCGCGGGCGTGACCTCAGACCACGACGACGCATCCAACCAGAATCCGGGAACCAGGATGATGTCCATGACGGCACCGTACGCCGCCCCTCCGACACGCGGTATCCCTCGCCGCGATTTTGGCCGGGCGCCTAGCCGGTTTGGCCGTTTGGGCGTCCGAGCCCGACCGCCGGCATCACAACGCCATCGATCAGCGAAATCAGAAAATCGCGGTCGACCGGTTTCCTGAGGATAAGCACCCGGTAGGCGGCCATCGCGGCACTGATCTGGGACAGAACCTCGATTTCACAGTCCGCCGGAATCTGACCACGGTCGATCGCCCTCTGCATCAGTGCGCGGGTCGCGGCGGCCCTCGGCTCGATGATCGCCGCGTTGGCGGCATCTGCGAGCCCGGGGTCATGCGACAGCATCGACATCAGGCCGGCCATGATCTGGAGCTTCCTCTGGCCGTCCTTGATCGAGGGCGGCTTGATCATGGCGATGAGATCGCCCCGCAGCGATCCGGTGTCCGGAAGCCGCGAATAGTCGACCTGCTTCATGCAGGCGATGGCGTCGATGATAAGTTCACCCTTCGACGGCCACCGACGGTAGAGGGTGGCCTTACCGGCCTTGGCGCGAGCGGCGACCATGTCGATGGTCATGCCGTCGTACCCGGTCTCCGCCAGAACCTCGAGTGCGGCATCCAGGATCTCCGGGTCACGGGTGTGGTCTCGTTTGCGCCCCAGCTTCGGAGACTGCTCGGTCGTCTCCTCGGTAGCGTCCAGATGCCCAGTGATGTCGAGCTGCGTCATTGCGGCTTTCTCCATTTCAGTCGGGGTTGCCAGGTTACCGGAAGGTAAATTCAGAACTGTTAAGATCCGAAACTCAAGAGTATCGTATATGGTGGCAGTTATGTCACAGACTTCAGTCAAAACTTCCGCGGCACCAAACGCTCCAGCGGTGTCAAACCGGCGGTGGTGGACGCTTACGATCGTCGCCCTCGCGCAACTCATGGTCGTGCTCGACTCGACGGTGGTGAACATCGCGCTGCCGTCGGCCCAGGCAGACCTCGGCTTCACCGATGGCCAACGCCAATGGATCATCACCGCATACTCGCTCGCATTCGGCAGCCTCCTGCTGCTCGGTGGCCGCCTGTCAGACCTGATCGGTCGCAAGCGCACCTTCATCATCGGCCTGATCGGGTTCGCCGGCGCTTCCGCAATCGGCGGCGCAGCAGGAACCTTCGGAATGCTCGTCGGCGCCCGCGCCCTGCAGGGAGCATTCGGTGCGCTTCTCGCCCCGACCGCCCTCGCCGTGCTAACGACGACGTTCACCATTCCCAAGGAGCGAGCGCGCGCGTTCGGCGTCTTCGGCGCGATCGCCGGGGCGGGTGGTGCTGTCGGCCTCCTCCTCGGTGGATACCTGACCCAGGACTTCGACTGGCGCTGGAACCTCTACATCAACGTCTTCATCGCGATCATCGCGATCGTCGGCGCGGCGATCTTCGTCGAGCAGGCCAAGCGCACCGGACCGCGTCCGAAGCTCGACATCCCGGGTACGGTGCTCGTCTCCGGCGCGCTGTTCGGCCTGGTCTACGGATTCTCCAACGCTGAGACCGACGGATGGGGCTCCGCGCTGACCTGGGGCATGCTCGCGGGCGCCGGGGTGCTGCTCATCGCCTTCGTGCTCTGGCAGCGGCGGGCGACGCACCCGCTCCTGCCCCTGTCGATCGTGCTCGATCGCAATCGTGCCGCCGCCTACAGCTCGATTCTCATCGCCGGTGCCGGGATGTTCGGGGTCTTCCTGTTCGTCACCTACTTCCTGCAGATCTCACTCCACTACACGCCCATCCAGGCGGGGTTGTCGTTCCTACCGATGATCGGGATGCTGATCACCGCGGCGCAGCTCTCGACGAATATCTTCGTTCCACGGTTTGGTCCGAAGATCATGGTTCCGATCGGGATGACCCTCGCCGCCATCGGGATGGTCTACCTGACTCACCTGAACCTGGGCAGCACCTACGCCGCCGACGTGCTCCCTCCGCTGATGATCCTCGGTGCTGGCATGGGTTCGATCATGCCGGCGTCGATGCAGACGGCCACGCTGGGTGTCGACCGCCAGTTCGCCGGCGTCGCATCCGCAATGGTCAACACCAGCCAGCAGGTCGGCGGATCGATCGGAACCGCACTGTTGAACACGCTCGCCGCTACCGCCGCCAGCAGCTATGTCGCCTCGCACCTGCCGGCAACACCGACGGTGGCGATGGCGGCCGCTATTCAGAGCTACGCGGTCGCCTACTGGTGGGGCGCCGGATTCTTCGCATTCGGGGGACTCTTGGCCGCATTCCTGTTCAGGCGCCGCGGACAGGGCCTGTCGCTGTCCAACGCCACCGCGACATCCAGCAGCAATGCGGATGACGCGGTACCGGTCGCGGTTCACTAGCCGCAGCTGCCAGCCACTGCCGCTAGTCGGAGTCGCTAACGGGGAAGGCCGTCCACTGGGTGGGCGGCCTTTCCTGCGTCGGCGGTGCGTGCTTGAGTCTCCTCGGTGCCTCTGACGCCACGGACGGCAAGGCGTACCATTTCGGGTGAGTATCCCGCTAACCGAGGGGTAGGTCGTCCAGATGAGCAAATATCCGCTGATCGCCGAGCACGGCCTGATCGGTGATCTCCAGACAGCCGCACTCGTCGCAACGGACGGCACTCTCGATTGGTTCTGTAGCCCGCGCTTCGACTCGCCGAGCATTTTCGGCTCGCTGATGGACAGCGTCCGCGGGGGGCACTTCAGCGCCCGTCCCATTACGGACGAATTCGATACGAAACAGCTCTATCTCCCGGACACGGCCATCCTCATCACACGATTCCTGACGAAGGGCGGAGTGGGAGAAGTGGTCGACTTCATGCCGACAACAGGCGACGCCCCCAGGGAGGGCCACCGTCTGATTCGCATGCTGCGATGCGTGCGCGGAACGATGGAGTTCGAAATCGAGGTGGCCCCTCGCTTCGACTACGGTCGCCGCACCCACCGCCTCATCGCCAGTGAGGCTGGCGTGCAGTTTGATGCCGGTGACACTGGCCTGACGCTCAGCATCATCCGCGAATTGGAGTACACGCAGCTGGGCCGGTATGAGACGACCGACGAAGGCGACCTGCACATCTGGCTGACGCTTGAAGAAGGCCAGATGCGCGGCGCCGCCATCGAAACCGGTCCAGTCCATCAGCCGGTGGTGATGGTGCCCGCTGAGGCCCAACGACTGCTCGAGAGCACGGCGCACTTCTGGCAGGAATGGGTAGGCCAATCCACCTACACGGGACGATGGCGGGAACAACTGGAGCGATCGGCGATCACGCTCAAGTTGCTGACCTACGCTCCGACCGGCGGATTGGTCGCCGCGCCGACGGCCGGCCTGCCGGAAGAGATCGGCGGGGAACGCAATTGGGACTACCGATACACCTGGGTGCGCGACGCATCGTTCTCGGTTCACACGCTGGTGAGGATGGGCTTCGTCGACGAGGCAGTTGCGTTCAGCAAGTGGTTTCGTGACCGCGTGATTGAGCGAACCGACAGCAAGACCGGTCCGCTGAATGTCATGTACCGCGTCGACGGAGACCCCGAGCTCGCAGAGGAGACTCTCACCGACTGGGAGGGTTACCAATGCTCCTACCCGGTACGAATCGGCAACGGGGCCGCCGGGCAGTTGCAGCTCGACATCTACGGCGAGGCACTCGATGCCGTGTACTTCCTCGATCGCTTTGGCGTCGAGATCGGCCAACCCGCCTGGCTCTCCATCTGCGAGCTGCTCGAATGGCTCGCCGACAACTGGGACCAACCGGAAGAAGGAATCTGGGAGACGCGCGGTGGTCGCAAGAACTTCACCTACGGAAGGCTCATGTGCTGGGTTGCGTTCGATCGCGCCATCCGCCTGGCAACCGCACATGGGAGGCCCGCGCCGATGGCCCGCTGGATCGCGGAACGCGACGCCATTTACAACCAGATCATGGACAAGGGCTGGAGTGCCGAGCGGGGAGCATTCGTGCAGCACTTTGACGAGAACGTGCTCGACGCCTCCCTGCTCAAGATGACGCAAGTGGGCTTCGTGACGCCAGGGGATCCCATGTGGCAGTCCACGCTGCGGGCGATCGACGCCGAGCTGGTGTCCGACAGTCTGGTGTTCCGGTACGACCCGAGTGCATCACCCGATGGCCTCAACGGCGACGAGGGCACGTTCTCGCTCTGCACCTTCCTGTACGTGGACGCGCTTGCTCGCGCCGGGCGACTGGATGAGGCCAGGCTCACGTTCGAGAAGATGCTGACCTACGCGAACCATCTGGGCCTCTATTCCGAGGAGATCGCGGCCACCGGAGAACAGGTCGGCAACTTCCCACAGGCTTTCACGCACCTTGCCCTCATCGACGCCGCGATCACGCTGAATGAAAACCTGGACAAGGAGATGGACAGGAACCGCCGCTTCAGCCGACTGAGGGTGCCGCGCTAACCCATCGCTGGAGGAATCCATCCGCGACAACCCGAGCGGTGAGCGCTTGGCCCGCTATCGACTGCCGATTACGGGGGCTGGCAAATAGACCTTGCCGCCGGTCTCGCGAAATTTGGCTGATTTTTCGTCCATGCCCGCGATGATCTGCTGCTGCGTCAAACCACCGAATTCATCGCGGATGTCCTGGGAAATGCGCATGGAACAGAACTTCGGGCCACACATGGAACAGAAGTGCGCGGTCTTGGCCGGTTCCGCGGGAAGGGTCTCGTCGTGGAACGCTGCGGCCGTCACGGGGTCGAGTGACAGCGCGAACTGATCGCGCCACCGAAACTCGAATCGAGCCTTCGACAGCGCGTCATCCCGCTCATGCGCCCCCGGATGCCCCTTCGCGAGATCCGCGGCGTGCGCAGCGATCTTGTAGGTGATCACCCCGGTTTTCACGTCGTCTTTGTTCGGAAGTCCCAGATGCTCTTTCGGCGTCACATAGCACAGCATCGCCGTCCCGTACCGAGCGATCTCGGTTGCACCGATGGCGGATGTGATGTGGTCGTACCCGGGAGCGATGTCAGTGACGAGTGGGCCAAGGGTGTAGAACGGGGCGCCGTCGCAGAGTTCCTGCTGCCGCTCCACGTTCTCGCGCACGAGGTGAAACGGGATGTGTCCTGGCCCTTCGACCATGACCTGCACGTCATACGTCCACGCGCGTTTGGTCAGCTCCGCGAGCGTGTCGAGCTCAGCGAACTGGGCCGCGTCGTTCGCATCCGCCGTCGACCCCGGACGCAAGCCATCCCCAAGGGAGAACGCGATGTCATACCGGGCGAAGATCTCACACAGTTCGTCGAAGTGCGTGTAAAGGAAATTCTCCTGGTGGTGTGCCAGGCACCAGCCCGCCATGATCGAACCCCCGCGGGAAACGATCCCGGTCACCCTGTCGGCGGTGAGCGGAACATATCGCAGCAGTACCCCAGCGTGAACGGTCATGTAGTCGACGCCCTGCTCGCACTGCTCGATCACCGTGTCGCGATATATCTCCCAGGTCAACGCGTTCGCGTCACCATTGACCTTCTCCAACGCCTGATAGATCGGCACAGTGCCGATGGGCACGGGCGAATTGCGGATGATCCATTCCCGGGTGGTGTGGATGTCGTCGCCAGTCGACAGGTCCATAACGGTGTCCGCACCCCATTGGGCCGCCCACTGAAGTTTGTCGACTTCTTCCGCAATTGAACTCGTCACCGCGGAATTGCCGATGTTCGCGTTGATCTTCACCAGGAACGCCTTCCCGATAATCATCGGCTCCGATTCGGGGTGGTTGATGCTATTCGGGATGATCGCGCGGCCCGCCGCCACCTCAGACCGTACGAGTTCCACGTCACAGTTTTCCCGCAGCGCGACAAACCGCATCTCGGGAGTGATGATGCCGCTGCGCGCGTAGTGCATCTGCGTCACCGTCTTGCCCTCTCGAGCCCGTCGAATCACGGGGCGTTCGCCCGCCCATTCCGCCGATGCCGCTCCGCGACGAAGCGCAGAACGACCGTCGTCGACCAGGTTCCGTGCCCGCCCCTCGTAGACCTCGGTGTCCCCGCGGTCGTCGATCCAGGATGCGCGAAAAGGGAGCAGACCGCGCACCGGATCGCTTCCCGGTCCCTCCGTCCGATATGTCACGAAAGGACCATTCGCCGACCCGTCGGGTGATGGATCGAGCGCAATCGACGTCACAGGCACGCTTATGCCGTGATCCTCGTCGTGAACGTACGCGAGCGTCTGGGACGGGTTGACAGAATCCATTGGAGGCTCCTACTTCCTTCGCCGGCATTACCCGGACAGGTTCGACGGTCGCAGGCCGCGTCAGCCCGATCTCAGCCCCTGCAGGGGCACCCGTGTGGATACCGAGCACGATAACAGACTCCGTTGGGGCTTCGCTCGTGATGGCGGCCGCGGCGTCCCGTACGCTTGGTAATCGACACGGGGTGCTCCGCCATCGGGCGAGCTGAGATTCATACCCGTTGAACCTGTCTAGTTAGCACTAGCGAAGGGATGTCGACGATGAACACGCGCGCCTCGAGTCTCGCGTTGAGGTCTACGCCACGGGTGCTGAGTATCGCGGGCACCGACCCGACCGGCGGTGCAGGCATCCACGCCGACGTGAAGAGCATCGCTGCCAACGGTGGCTATGGGATGGCCGTGGTGACGGCTCTTGTGGCACAGAACACTCGCGGGGTGGTTTCGATCCATACCCCGCCGGTGGAATTCCTCCGGCAGCAGTTGGATGCCGTCAGTGACGACGTGAGCATCGACGCTGTCAAGGTCGGCATGCTCGGAGACGTCACGGTCATAGGGGAGGTGCGCTCATGGCTCGAGTCAGTCCGGCCGCCTCTCATTGTCCTTGACCCGGTGCTCGTGGCCACCAGCGGCGACCGGCTCCTCGAACCATCGGCGGAACAGGCGCTTCGCGACCTGGTTCCGCTCGTCGACCTCGTGACCCCGAACATCCCGGAACTGGCGGTGCTGCTGGAGGAGCCACCCGCGGCCAATTGGGACGAGGCGGTGGAGCAGGGCAGACGGCTGTCGTCGGTTACGGGGGTAACGGTCCTGGTCAAGGGAGGGCATTTCACCGAGTCCACCTGCCCCGACGCACTAATCAATACGAATGGGCTTCTTGGGGATGATGTCGTGGAGTTCGCCTCGCCGCGGGTCAACACCAAGAACACCCATGGCACCGGCTGCTCGCTCTCCTCCGCGATGGCGACCGTGCAGGCCCAGACGGGCGATTGGCGCCTTTCCCTCGCGCAGGTCAAGGCGTGGTTGCAGGATGCGCTCGTGCACGCAGACGCACTGGAGGTAGGCACGGGAAACGGCCCGATCAACCACTTCCACCAGATTTTTGCCGACAAACCTCCCGTCGGCGACGAATTCAGCGCGAGCCTGTGGCGCGACATCGAGCCGATCCGGGCGGCGATTTTCGACTTGCCATTCATCACTGCGCTCGGCGACGGCACCCTCGCCGAAGAGCACTTCTCCTACTACCTGGCGCAGGACGCCCTCTATCTGGGTACCTACTCACGGGTCCTCGCGAGTGCGAGTTCCCTCGCGCCGACGGAGGCGGCCAGGGCCTTCTGGGCTAACTCGGCACGGGTGTGCCTCCAGGTCGAGGCCGAGCTGCACCGTCGATGGCTGGGCGGACAGGTCGCCGAGGCACCGGGGCCGGTCACGACGGCCTACCTGGATCATCTGCTCGCGGTCTGCGCGCAGGACAATTACGCCGTACTCGTCGCTGCGGTGCTGCCGTGCTACTGGCTGTATGCCGAGGTGGGGGAACGACTCCACGCGCAATTCCTCTCGCAGGCGGACCGCGGTGCGCATCCCTACGCCGACTGGCTGACCACCTATGCCGACGAGGGCTTTGCTGCAACTACCCGCCAGGCGATCGTGTACACCGACGCGGCGGCCCGGGACGCGTCGATCGGTGAGAGAACGGCGATGAGAAGGGCCTTTTCCCAATCCTCACAGTTCGAGGTCGACTTCTTCGATGCACCGCGCCGCCATGCGCTGGTCTGACGAACGCCTACTGCCTTGGTGGCAGACGTGCCAACAGCCGCCGCGCGGCATCGGTCGGATCATCCGCTTCCGTGATCGCCCGAACGACCACGACACGGGTCGCGCCGGCATCCACGACCTGATCGATGTTGCCGAGGTCGATGCCGCCGATCGCGAACCACGGCACAGCGCTTCCCTTATCGCGGGTGCGTTCGCTTGCGTACCGAACGAGGCCCAGCCCCACCGCGGCACGCCCGGGTTTCGTCGGGGTTGGCCACAGCGGACCGACGCAGAAGTAGCTCAGGGTCGGGGAGACCAGCGCCGCATCGACCTGGGAGGGCGTGTGGCTGGAGAGCCCGATCGCTGCGGCGTCGCCGAGAATTCGGCGGGCGGCGGCGGGCGGCAGGTCATCCTGGCCGAGGTGCAGAACCGGCGCACCAGCCGCCTTGGCAATGTCGGCCCTGTCGTTGACCGCCCACAATCGCCCGTGACGTTCGGCGACCGTCCGGAGCACGCCGAGAAGTTCCAACTCCTCGGCAGCATCGAGACTCTTGTCTCTGAGCTGAATGATATCCACGCCTCCGGCGAAGGCGGCATCCAGGAACTCGGCGAAATCGCCGCGGTTCTTCCTGGCATCGGTGCAGAGATACAGGTGGGCGCGATCGTGGTTCATTCGAACCAGAATAAGGGCGAGGTGCGACCCCGCCGACCACTGCCGCGAGTGTCCGCATGACCCAGCACAGCGTCGATGTCGCGGTGATCGGTGCCGGAATCGTCGGATTGGGGATCGCGTGGACCATGGCGGAATCCGGCCGCACTGTCGCGGTCATCGACCCGGCCCCTGCCACCGGCGCGACGTATGCCGCCGCGGGCATGCTCGCTCCGGTCAGCGAACTGCACTACCAGGAGGAGGACCTGCTCGAGCTCATGCTGGCCTCAGCGCGGCTGTATCCCACGTTCATCGAGCCGCTTGGCGCCGCCGAGGCCGGATATCGGACGACCGCGACGATCACCGTGGGCTCGGACCCGGCCGACCGGGATTCGCTGGCCGACCTCCGCCAGGCGCAGTTGGCGCACGGGCTGTCGGTGGAACAACTGACGATTCGCGAAGCTCGGTCCCGTGAGCCTTTCCTGAGCCCCCGACTGTCGAGCGCGTTCAGCATTGGCCAGGATCACCAGGTCGATCCGCGACGGTTAGCTGACCGGCTACAGTCGGCGATCGCCGCAATGGCCGCCACGGAAAAATGGACTCACGACGCCTTCATCCAGCAGAACGCGGTCGCGCTGCTGCACGAGCGTCCGTCGGATGCCGGCTCTCGGGTTAACGGCGTCGCTCTGGCCGACGGCTCCACGATGCGGACGGGCGAGGTGATCGTCGCGAACGGTCTATCCGCCGGCCGGCTCGAGGGGCTGCCCGATTGGCTTGCTCTTCCGCTGCGGCCGGTGCACGGGGACATCATCCGGTTGCGAATTCCGGATCGCCTCCGACCATTCCTGACCTCCACCATCCGTGGCCTCGTGCGGGGACTTCCCGTCTATCTCGTCCCACGCGCAGACGGGACGGTGGTACTCGGTGCCACCCAGCGAGAGGACGGGTCCGGCGGGGTGTCGGCGGGTGGTGTGCACCAACTGTTACGAGATGCCCAGGTGCTGGTACCCGCCGTCACCGAACTGGAACTTATCGAAGTCATCGCTCGCGCGCGCCCGGCGACCCCCGACAACGCGCCGCTTCTCGGACGGGTCACCCGTCGCGTCGACGCATTGGAAGACGATATTCCCGGCCTGATCGTCGCGACGGGGTTCTTCCGTCACGGCGTGCTTCTCACTCCGATCGCGGCGCAGCACTGCCTGCACCTGATCGATGGCACCGCGGATGACCGGTGGGCTCTCGCTCTCTTCCGCCCCGATCGATTCTCAAAACCCACCCCTTGGAGGTCCGAAAAGTGACTGAAACCCGATCTGCCGAGATCACCGTCAACGGTGCCACGCGTCCGCTGGCGCCTGATGAAACCATCACCGATCTGGTCGCAACGGTCACCGGCCGTCCGATCGCCGCCGACGGCCGCGCGACAGACGGACGGCGGCTTGGGGTCGCTGTCGCCCGTAACGCCGAGGTGGTACCGAGAAGCCTGTGGGCTGAAACGACGCTGACGCCAGGCGACGACATCGAGATCGTCACCGCAGTGCAGGGAGGCTAGCTATGACAATCACCACACCGGCTCACCCTGATTCGTTAGTGATCGACGGGGTCACATTGAACTCCCGCCTGATCATGGGTACCGGTGGCGCGCCGAGCTTCGACGGCCTCGGCGCCGCCCTACAGGCATCCGGAACCGAGCTCACCACCGTCGCCATGCGTCGGCATCATGCTGGCACACCCGGATCTCTCTTCGAGCTGCTCATCGGCGCCGGAATCCGGGTCCTGCCCAACACCGCCGGCTGTTTCACCGCGCGGGAGGCCGTGATGACGGCGGAGTTGGCTCGCGAGGCCCTGGAAACCGACTGGGTCAAGCTCGAAGTGATCGCCGACGAGCAGACGCTTCTTCCCGACGCCGTCGAACTGGTGGACGCGACTGAACAACTGGTCGCACGAGGATTCAAGGTCTTCGCCTACACCAATGATGATCCCGTGCTTGCGCTCAGGCTCGAGTCTCTTGGAGCCGTGGCCGTCATGCCGCTCGGTGCGCCGATCGGCACGGGACTCGGCATCCTGAACCCCCACAACATCGAGCTGATCGTGGCACGCGCCGGCGTCCCGGTCGTGCTCGACGCCGGAATCGGCACCGCCTCAGACGCTGCACTCGCCATGGAACTCGGCTGCGACGCAGTGCTCCTGGCAACCGCTGTCACGCGCGCGCAGGATCCGGTCAGGATGGGCGAGGCCTTCCGACACGCGGTCATCGCCGGCCGGCTGGCCTCACAGGCCGGACGGATCCCGAGAAGGAAGCACGCCATCGCCTCATCCGCGATGGACGGGCGTCCCGACCTGTGAACGCGAGCACCCCTGCGGCCGGACCGGGTCCGTTGGTCGATCCTTCCGCCGACCTCACAGCGTCAGAGGTCGAGCGCTACTCGCGGCACATCATCATCCCCGAGATCGGTGTCGTCGGTCAGCGTCGGCTGAAGAACGCGAGGGTTCTGGTAATCGGGGCGGGAGGCCTGGGCTCGCCGGTTCTGCTCTACCTGGCGGCCGCCGGAGTCGGCACCATCGGTATCGTCGATGACGACGTCGTGGACCTCAGCAACCTGCAACGTCAGGTCATCCACAGAGTCTCCAATGTCGGCCTTTCAAAACTGGAGTCGGCCAGCGCTGCGGTCGCCGAGCTGAACCAGTTGGTGACGACCCGACGGCATGACGTTCGGCTCGATTCGACGAACGCCCTGGCCATTTTTGCCGACTATGACCTGATCCTGGATGGGTCCGACAACTTCGCAACTCGATACCTCGTCAGCGACGCTGCGGCCATACTCGGCAAACCCTGCGTCTGGGGGTCGATCTACCGCTTCGACGGGCAGGTCAGCGTGTTCTGGGAGAAATACGGACCCACCTACCGCGACCTCTACCCGGAAGCACCTCCGGCTGAATCAGTCTCGACGTGCGGCGAAGGCGGGGTGTTCGGCATGCTCTGCGGCGTCATTGGCGCCACCATGGTGTCCGAGGCGGTGAAGTTGATAACGGGCGTTGGACGCACCCTGATCGGCAGGGTGCTCGTCTTCAACGCCCTCGACGCATCCTGGCGAGAGATCGCCGTCCACAAGGACCCCACCAGCGAGCCCATCACCGCGCTGGACGACTACGAGGCGTTCTGCGGAACGTCCCTCCGACGTCCTCTCGCCGCCGACGACAACGTCACAAGCCAAGAATTGGCCGCAATGCTCGAACGTCGCGGGCACGGACAGTGCGATTTCGACCTCATTGACGTGAGGGAGACGGGAGAACACGAACTCGTGGCTATACCCGGGTCGCGCCACATTCCGCTCGGTAGAATCCTGTCCGGAGCGGCACTGCCGGACATTCCTCGCGACCGCGAGATGATCCTCTATTGCAAGGCAGGATCGCGGTCGGCCGAGGCCCTCAGCGCGCTAAGAGAGCACGGCTACACGGGGGTGAAGCACCTGACCGGCGGAGTGCTGAGTTGGATCAGCGAGATCGAGCCATCGGCGCCGCGGTACTAAAGCGGGTCTTACCGCTGTGCCGGTGGTGGGACTCGAACCCACACGCCCTTTCGAGCAAAGCATTTTGAGTGCTCCGCGTCTGCCATTCCGCCACACCGGCGCACAGTAACCGCTCAAAGAATACCGTAGGCTTTAGCCTGTGACTGACCAGGAAAACACCGCTCAAGTTCCGCGTCGAGTAGTTGTGGCGGAGGATGAGTCGCTGATTCGCCTGGATATCGTCGAAACGCTCCGTGACAACGGCTTCGAGGTTGTCGGAGAGGCTGGCGACGGTGAGACCGCCGTTGCGCTGGCCACCGAGCTCCGCCCAGACCTGGTGATCATGGATGTCAAGATGCCACTGCTTGACGGAATCTCCGCCGCTGAGCGCCTCACCAAGAACCACATCGCCCCCGTCGTGCTATTGACGGCGTTCAGCCAGAAAGAGCTGGTCGAGCGTGCGACCGAGGCCGGAGCCCTCGCCTATGTCGTGAAGCCGTTCACGCCGAACGACCTCCTGCCGGCGATCGAGATCGCTCTCGCCCGTTACGCCCAGATCATCACCCTGGAGGCCGAGGTCACCGACCTAGTCGAGCGGTTCGAGACCCGCAAGCTGGTCGACCGCGCGAAGGGCCTGCTCAACGAGAAGATGGGGCTCACCGAGCCTGAGGCGTTCCGCTGGATCCAGAAGGCATCCATGGATCGCCGCCTCACCATGCACGATGTGGCCCAGGCCATCATCGAGCAGCTCAGCGCCAAGAAGTAGCTGCCTCCGAACTAGGACCGCTACAGGTCTTTCAGGAAGTTCGTGATGCGCACCGTCGACAGGCGTCGACCCTGGTCATCCCGGATCACGATCTCGTGCGTCGTCAGCGTCCGGCCGAGGTTGAGCGCCGTGCAGGTCGCCGTAACCGACCCTTCTGAGACCGAACGGCTGTGCGTCGCGTTGACCTCGATACCGACCGCGATCCGATCCGGTCCGGCGTGAATCGCCGACGAGATCGAGCCGAGCGACTCGCCGAGAACAACGTGGGCACCCCCGTGAAGGATGCCGACGACCTGCGTGTTTCCTTCGACCGGCATCGTCGCGACGGAGTGCTCCGCGGAGAGTTCCAGGAACTCGATGCCCATCTTCACGGCGAGTGCGCCACCGCCTGATGTGACCAGGCGGTCAACGAGTCGGCGATCGAGATGATCAGGGAAAGTCGTCATGTGATTCCTTATTGCGGGGGAGTCCGGGGTGTCGGCAGCCGCGGCTAGGCTGGCTGCGTGTCGGACAACGAAAAGCCTACCCTTCTCATAATCGACGGCCATTCGCTTGCGTTTCGCGCCTTCTACGCCCTCCCGGTCGACAGTTTCCAGAACCGCGAGGGTCAGCACACCAACGCGATCCACGGCTTCATCGCCATGCTCATCCTCCTGCTCCAGAAAGAGAAGCCAACGCACCTTGCGGTGGCCTTCGACATTTCCCGGTTCTCATTTCGCACCCGCGAGTACGCCGAGTACAAGGGAACCCGCGGCGAGACTCCTCCGGAATTCGTCGGCCAGGTCCCCCTCCTCGAGGAGGCGCTGAAGGCGATGAACATCGTCACGGTGACAAAGGAGGACTACGAAGCAGACGACATTCTCGCCACCCTGGCGACCCAGGGCGCTGCGCAGGGATACCAGGTGCTGGTCGTCTCTGGTGACCGCGACGCCATCCAGATGGTCAACGACGACGTGACACTGCTCTACCCGAACGCTCGGGGAGTCACCGAGCTGAAGCGATACGACCGGGACGCCGTGTTCGAGCGCTACGGCATCGAACCGCACCAGTATCCGGATGTCGCGGCTCTCGTCGGGGAGACCAGCGACAACCTCATCGGCATCGACAAAGTCGGTGAGAAGACCGCGGTCAAGTGGATCAACCAGTACGGCAGCCTCGACGAGATCCTGGCCCATGCGGACGAGATCAAGGGTGTCGTCGGCGAGAAGCTGCGCGAGCAGAAAGACAACGCGATTCGCAACCGCAAGCTCAACCACCTGCTCACCGACATTTCCCTCCCGGTCGGCCCGGCCGACCTGGAGCGACGGCCGATCAACGAGGCTGCGGTTCGGGACGTGTTCGACAAACTGCAGTTCCGCACTCTGCTCGACCGGGTCCTGAAGATCGCCGCGGCCGCCGGCGACGAGGTCTCCACTGCCATCTCCGAGATCGACCCGTCAGCCCCGGGTCCCGCCGGCGAAGGCTCTGCCAGCTCTGCCAGCGAGATACCCGGCGTCCGCACCCTCGTCGACGAGGAACTGGGCCACTGGATCGACCAGGAATCCGACAGCGGAGTCACCCCGCTCGGCCTGCAGCTCGACTTCGGCCCGGATGGCATCGTCGGTTTCGGACTCGCATCCGACAAGGACTCCGCCTATGTTCCGTGGGCACCGGGCCGCCCCGACTATGCGGCGCTCGAAGTCTGGCTGGCAAGCGACGCGCCGAAGTATCTCTTCGACTCGAAGCTGCAGCTCAAGGCGCTCCGCCGGGCAGGGCTCGAGCTGAACGGGATCGCCTTCGATGTGACCCTGGCGGCATGGTTGATCAAGCCGGGAGCCCACGCGCAGGATCTCGCGACCCAGGTGTACGAACTGCTGGGAGCCCGCCTCCCGCAGGCCGACCCGAACCAGCTGGTGCCTGACGTCGAAGCGGTGAGCGTCGCGACCGAGGCCTGGTACGTGCTCCAGCTCGCCGACTACCTGGCCGAGCGGCTCGATGTCGGATCGCGAGCGGTCCTCGACGAGATCGAGCTGCCGCTACTGCCGGTCCTCGCGACCATGGAGCTCACCGGCATCACCGTCAGCGCCGAGATTCTCGGTCGCCTGTCCAAGGACCTGGGAGACTCGGCGGCGGACCTGGCCGCGAGGGCATACGCCGAACTCGGTCGTGAGGTCAATCTCGGTTCTCCGAAGCAGCTCCAACAGGTGCTGTTCGAGGATCTCGGCATGCCGAAGACCCGGGCGAACAAGACCGGTTTTTCGACCGATGCCGCGTCGCTCGCCGACCTGCAGGAGCAGAATCCGCATCCGTTCCTCGACCTGCTGCTGCAGCATAGGGATGCGACCAAGCTGAAGCAGATCGTCGAAACACTCGACAAGGCGATCGAGCCGGACCACCGCGTTCACACCCGCTACGACCAGACCGGCACCAGCACCGGCCGGATCTCCTCGACCGACCCGAACCTGCAGAACATCCCGATCAAGACCGAGGTCGGGCGGGAGATCCGATCCGCATTCGAGAGCGGGCCGGAGTTCACGACCCTGCTCACCGCCGACTATTCGCAGATCGAGATGCGCATCATGGCGCATCTCTCCGGGGACCCCGGGCTGATCGAGGCCTTCAATTCCGGCGAGGACCTGCACCGCTTCGTCGGCTCCCGCATCTTCGGTGTCGATCCGCAGGATGTGACGCCGACCATGCGCGGCAAGGTCAAGGCGATGTCGTACGGGCTCGCCTACGGACTGAGCGCGTTCGGTCTGTCCAAGCAGTTGCGCATCGACACCTCCGAGGCGAAGCAGCTGATGGCCGACTACTTCGAGCGCTTCGGCGCCGTGCGCGACTACCTGAGGAGTGTCGTCGAGCAGGCCAGGGAAGACGGCTACACCGAGACCATCTTCGGACGCCGCCGGCCATTCGGTGACCTGAAGTCCTCCAACCGGGTGCTGCGCGACAACGCAGAGCGCGCGGCCCTCAACGCACCGATCCAGGGTTCGGCAGCAGACATCCTCAAGATCGCGATGCTCGGGGTTGCCGCAGACCTGCGCGAGCAGCAATTGGCATCGCGGATGCTCCTCCAGGTGCACGATGAGTTGGTCTTCGAGGTCGCAGAGGGCGAACTGGACACCGTCAGCGAGATCGTCACCCGCCGGATGAGCACCGCGGCCGACAGCAAGGGCCTAAGGGTGCCGCTCGACGTCCAGGTCGGCACGGGAAAGAACTGGGATGCCGCGGCTCACTGATGGTGCGACGGCACCCGGCACGGACATCCATGACCGACGCTGACTCGACTCCGCTCGCCGCACTGCTCGACGAGCGATCGATCCGACTGGATGCGACGGCTCGCGACCGCGATGACGCGGTCGCCCAGGTGGGCCAGGCTCTACTCGATGCCGGGGCGATCGACCCCGACTACATCGCGTCGATGCTGCAGCGGGAACGCACCGTGTCCACCTACCTCGGTGAGGGCGTCGCCATCCCGCACGGGATGCTCGCCGGAAGCCGTTCGGTGAAACACGACGCCATCGCTGTCCTCCGATTCCCGAACGCGGTCGACTGGGGCGACGAGCGGGTTCTGGTCTGCATCGGGATCGCGGCGACGGGCAACGGGCACATCGCGCTCCTCGCCCGCCTCGCCACGATGCTGCTCGACCCGGCCGTGGCGGAGCGGCTGCGTGCGGTCGAATCCGCCAAAGAGGTTTACGCTCTGCTTGGCACCGCCACTGGCTAGTCGATCATCCGGGCGAGTTGGTTCATTCACCAGTCCGACCATTCACCAGTCCGACCATTCACCATCGCGAGGAGCACAATGCCAGAGAGAAAAGTCGTCGTCGCCTCGAGCGTCGGGCTGCACGCGCGGCCGGCCGCACTGTTCAGCCAGGCCGCCGCCCAGCTGGGGCATCCGGTCACCCTCGAGAAGTCCGATGGAAAGCGGGTCAACGCCGCCAGCATCCTCGGCGTGCTCTCGCTCGGTATTGCACACGGCGAGGAGGTCGTCCTGCGTGCGGACGGGGACGGAGCGGATGCCGCGCTCGATTCGCTCGCCGCACTGCTGGAGTCCGACCTCGACCAGGCCTGACCTCAGTCCCGACTCCGGGCCAGACTCCAGCCCCGGACCTCGGCCACGACAGGCCGCCACTAACCTTTCGGCGTGCGGCCCTGCCGCGTAGGCTCGGCCCATGACAGATGACAACGGGGCCAACAAGGCTCGACCTGCGACCGCCATCGACGCAATCGCCGAGGACTGGGTTGACATAGAACTCGAGCTGTTCCCGGAGTACCACGTGTACCTCGGCCGCCCGGGACGTGAGGGCGAGTACGCCGACTATTCCCCGGCCGGTGCGGAGCGGGTCGCTGCCGAGGCGGCGAAGGTCCTCGCGCGCATCCAGGCTGCCACCCCCGTCGACGACGTCGATCGAGTGACGAAAATGGATCTGGCCCGTGAGCTGCAGCTTTCGATCGACAAGCACAACGCCGGTTTCGACCAGCGCGACCTGAACGTGATCGCGTCACCGGCCCAGGGTCTTCGCGACCTGTTCGACCTGGTACCGACCTCGACGGAGCAGAACTGGCGTCACGTCGCGACCCGGCTTCACAACCTTCCCGCCGCAATGGACGGATACATCGAGAGCCTGCGTTCCGGCATCCAGAATTCCAACGTCCCCGCCGTCCGGCAGGTCGCCGAGATCATCAAGCAGGCCGAGAAGCAGGTGGCGAAGAACGGATTCTTCTTCCAGCTGGCCGAGAATGCCAAGACGGACGACGGCGAATTGCCGGACTCCCTGAAGCGAGACCTCGAGTCCGGCGCTGAAGCCGCTTCTGCCGCCTACGGCGTACTCGCCGAGTTCCTCGGAACCGAGCTGGCCCAACACGCTCCGTCGAGAGATGCCGTCGGTCGCGAGCTGTACCAGCTCGCCTCCCGCGACTTCCTCGGTGCGACCGTCGACCTCGACGAAACCTACGAGTGGGGCATCGAGGAGCTCGCTCGAATGACCGAAGAACAGGAGTCGATCGCCAAGGAGATCAAGCCGGGCGCATCGGTCTTGGAAGCGATTGCATTTCTCGACGGCGACCAGAGCCGCAAGCTGCACGGCACGGACGCGTTGAAGAGGTGGATGCAGGAGACCAGCGATCGCGCGGTCGGCGAACTCTCCAAGCACCACTTCGACATCCCGGACGAGGTCAAGCGACTCGAGTGCATGATCGCCCCGACCCAGGAGGGCGGCATCTACTACACCCCGCCGACCGACGACTTCTCGCGTCCCGGCCAGATGTGGTGGAGCGTACCGGAGGGCGACACCGAGTTCGACACCTGGCGAGAGCTCACGACCGTGTACCACGAGGGCGTCCCCGGTCACCACCTGCAGATCGGCCAGGCCATCTACAACAAAGCGATGCTGAACACCTGGCGCCGAAACGCCGGCACCTCCGGCCACGCCGAGGGCTGGGCGCTCTACGCCGAGCGGTTGATGGAGCAGCTCGGCTACCTCGACGATCCGGCCGACCGCCTGGGCATGCTCGACGGGCAGCGGATGCGGGCGGCCCGCGTCGTCCTCGACATCGGCGTCCATCTCGAGAAGTCGCTTCCCGATGGGTCAGGCCTGTGGACGGGGGAGTACGCCTTCGGATTCCTCGGCAGAAACGTGAACATGAGCGAGCAGTTCGTGCGCTTCGAGGTCAACCGCTACCTGGGCTGGCCCGGCCAGGCACCGTCGTACAAGGTCGGACAGCGGATCTGGGAGCAGCTTCGCGACGAATACCAGCGTCGTGAGGGGGCGGCCTTCGACATCCGGGCATTCCACAAGAAGGCCCTGGACATCGGCGGGGTAGGCCTCGACACCCTTAAGTCGGCGTTACTCGACTAGCCGACGGCATCCGGTGTCCAATGCCGCGGTGGCCAGGTCTCCCTACGAAATCGTCCTCGGCGACGGGGTAAACGAACTCCATCCACGCCTGCTGGACTACTTCCGCGCCATCCCGGTCGGCAGTCACGGCTACGGAACCGGCAGGTTCGACCTGGTCGGAACGCCGAGGCGCTGGCTGTGGCCGATGCTCTGGCTTCTCGGCCGTCTCGGAATCGCCTTTCCGGTCTGGGAGCGGAACGTGCCGTTCACCGTCGTCAACCGACCGCGCCTGGATGAACTCGGACGGGCCTCGATCCAGGCGTCGCGGCGCTTCGAGTTCGCTTCCGGCACCCGAACAATGATCGACGCCATCACGGCGGGGGAGGGTGGACTGATGGACTATCTCGGCGATCGGCGCAGCGTCACCGCGATGCTGGTCGCCGAGGTATCCGCAGGCGAGCTGCATCTGCGCTCGACCGGGGTGACGGTAGTGCTCGGCCGGTTGAGACTGCGGTTGCCAGCCGGAATCGCTCCGAGGGTCGAGCTGGTCGAGCGCTTCGACGAAGCGGCAGGATGCCAAAGGGTCAGCCTGACCCTGGCGGCACCAATCCTTGGACGGATCTACGAGTACGCCGGATCCTTCAGGTACAACATCAAGCAAGGGGAGGCCACCGGATGACCGGACGCGTCGTCATCGCGGGCGCGTCGGGTTTCATCGGACGATTCCTCGCGGCAGCGTTCATCATCGATGGTGCGACGGTGAGCTTCATCGGCCGAAGCGGTGCGGATGCCCGTTGGGGCGACACCGCGCGGATCGCCGCCATCCTCGACGGCGCCGACCTGCTGGTCAACCTGGCGGGCAAGAGCGTGAATTGCCGCTATAACGAGGCGAATCGCGCCGAAATCCTGCGCTCCAGGGTCGAGACCACCCGCGAGCTCGGCGAGGCGATCCGCTCCTGTGAGCGTCCCCCGGCGCTCTGGGTCAATTCGTCGACGGCGACGATCTACCGCCACGCGGAGGATCGCCCGATGACCGAGGCAGACGGCGAGATCGGCGCAGGATTCTCGGTCGATGTCGCGACGGCGTGGGAACGCGAGTTCTTCGCCGGCGAACTTCCCGGCACCCGCCGGGTCGCCATGAGGATGGCGATCGTGCTCGGAAACGGCGGCGCGCTCATCCCGATGCTGCGTCTCGCGCGCTTCGGGCTGGGAGGCCCGCAACTCGACGGCCATTGGTTTGCGACGGCCGCCCGCCGTGCCGCGGGAACCTTCCACGAGTTCCGCGCGAGGGGTGGGCGCCAGCGATTCAGCTGGATTCACATCGCGGATGTTCTCGGCATCATCCAATTCCTGCGCGGGCGTGCCGACATCTCCGGAATCGTCAACGCCTCGTCCCCGAACCCCTCGGACAACAGGACCGTCATGCGCACACTGCGAACGGTGCTCGGTGCGCCGATCGGTCTGCCCGCCCCGCGCTGGATGCTCGAGCTCGGCTCGATTGCCATCAGAACCGAAACCGAGTTGGTGCTGAAGAGCCGTTGGGTCATTCCCGAGCGACTGGAGCAACTGGGCTACTCCTTCGAACATCCGGAACTTGCGTCCGCGATCCGGGATATCGTCCGTTCTGTCGACAGTGCCGGCAAAGAAGGGCTTCGATCATGACCGCTTTACCCGATCGCGGCCGGTCGATCAGCGCCGGCCTGTCCATCGAAACAGCCACCCTCGGCGCCGCCTGGCTCGCCATCGCGCGGGAGATCATCGCGAGCGGGTCACCCAGCCGCTACGACGGACTCCCGATTCTCGAGCTCTCAAGAGTGACCATCAGCGTCGACCGCCCAGACTCCCGCGATCCGGTCATCCTTGAGCTCGCCGAGCCGGAGCGGCTGGCCTGGATGCACGCGAACTTCGTCGACCACTCGCGAGTTGAGGCACTCGGCAACGCCCGCAGCTATGCCAGCCGCCTCTACGACTATGCGGCGTCCGGCCGCGACCAGATCGCCTGGGTCATCGACCGCCTCCGGGATGATCCGTCCTCCCGCTCTGCGACGATCACCACCTTCGAGCCGCTGAGCGACACCAGCTACATCCCGTGCGTGAGTCTTCTCGATTTCTGGATTCGGGATGGCACGGTCGAGCTGGTCGCCTACGCCCACAGCATCGACTTCGGCGCGAAAGGCTACGGCAACCTGGTCGAAATGGCCTACCTGCAGGAGCGTGTGGCCGGCGCGCTCGGCCTGCCGGTCGGTTGCCTCGTCTTCTTCGTCAAATCGGCCCATGTCTACGACACCGAGCGCCAGTACATGGATGCGGTGTTCGCTGCCGGCTGACCCCGATCGGATTGCCGTGCCTCCTCTGAAAGAGCTAAGCTAGAACGTCACATTTGTGACGTCCTATCCGCCTGCCTGTTGCGGAACATCAAACGGTTCTACTCGTGTTCGCTGAACACACCGCAATGGGCCTGAACGCTGTGCTTTTTCAGAGCACGTCCGCTGGAGCAACTACTACATGACAATCGCAACGACCGACAGGGCACCGAAGCAGGTCGCCATCAACGACATTGGATCTGCTGAAGACTTTCTTGCCGCGGTCGAAAAGACGCTGAAGTTTTTCAACGACGGAGACCTCATCGAAGGTGTCGTCGTCAAAATC